>NZ_CP071462.1:637248-955873 GCF_017352155.2 Haloterrigena alkaliphila | reverse complement strand
CCAGCTCGGCGAGCAGTTCCTCGACCTCCGCCGAACGCGTGTGGGGTTTCATCCGGAGGACGTCGTCGACGTAGTGGTCGTAGGTCTCGAGGCCCGGGTCCTCGTCGATCATCGCCTCGAACTCCTCGCGGGTCAGCGTCTGGATCTCGGGGTCGATGAACGACGCTGCGGACTGGGCGTCGGCCGCCAGCGATTGGGCGCGGGCGGTCAGCCCCTGATACTGCTGGTTCGTGGTGTCCTCGTCGCGGCGCATCCGGGCGTAGGCGGCGACCGTCGACACCTCGCGCATGATCTCGTCGCGCAACTCGAGGACCTCGCGGAGGGTCGCGGCGTCGTCGGTGACCTGCCCCTCGTAGGCGGCAAGTTCCTCGACGCGCTCGGCGACCGCCTCGTAGGCGGCCTCCCAGTCGTCGTCGGTCGCGTAGATGCTCTCGAGGTCCCAGGTATATTCCTCGTCGACCTCGGAGCGGTCGGGAACGGAACTCATAGCACGCGTTTCGGAACGAAGGTGGTAAAGCGTGTCGGACGCCGACTCACCGGCGGCCACCGGACCCCGGCGTCGGCTCTGTCGCCGGTCGCGGCGTCGCGTGGCGGCGCCGCTCCCGGGCGGTGCCGCCCGGACAAATATCCCGCTCGAGTGCGAATTCGCGTCCATGGACGAGGGGATCGCCATCGACGAGCGACTCGAGCGCGCCCTCGGTCGCGCCTGGACCGACGACCGGGCCTGGACGCTGTTGACTCGACTGACCGAACTTCCCCACCGGATGGGCGGCTCGCCGACCGAGCGCCGAGCGGCCGAAATCGTCCGCGAGACGCTCTCGGACGCGGGCCTCGAGGACGTGGGGTTCCAGGAGTTCCCGATGCAGTACTGGGAGCGCGGCACCACCGAGTTCGCCGTGGTCGGCGACGAGACGACGGGATCGACCGACGAACCGAATTCGCGCGAGATTCCCGCCCGTTCCTTCGAGGCCATCGCCTTGCCGTACTCGCCCGCCGGCGACGTCGAGGGGCCGCTGGTCGACGTCGGCTACGGGACGCCCGCGGAACTCGATGACGTCGACCTGCAG
This sequence comes from Haloterrigena alkaliphila, assembly GCF_017352155.2. Taxonomy (NCBI): domain Archaea; kingdom Methanobacteriati; phylum Methanobacteriota; class Halobacteria; order Halobacteriales; family Natrialbaceae; genus Haloterrigena; species Haloterrigena alkaliphila. The sequence continues at coordinate 954,806 of NZ_CP071462.1, read as the reverse complement.
GGGGCAATCGCCGTCGCCAGCACCACGACGCCGTCTGGCCAGCGGTTCGTCCACCGAATGGAGAAGTTCGGCCACGCGGTGGCGGCGGGCGCGGCGGCGTTCGTTTTCGCCAACCACATCCCGGGCCAACTGCCGCCGACGGGGGCGCTGGAGTTCGACGCCGAGGCCGCCGTCCCCGGCGTCGGCGTCAGCGCCGAGACCCACGACTGGCTGACGGAGTACGCGGATCGGGGGGCGCGTGCGCGACTCCGCGTCGACGCCTCGACCGTCGACGGCTCGAGTCAGAACGTCCACGGGGTACTCGGGCCGGACACCGAGGACGAAGTCCTCGTGGTCGCCCATTACGACGCCCACGATATCACGGAGGGCGCGCTCGACAACGGCTGCGGCATCGCGACTGTCGCCGGTGCGACGTCGATCCTCGCGGCGATCGAAGACGACCTCGCGTGTCGCGTGCGGATCGCCGGCGTCGGCTGCGAGGAGATCGGCCTGCTGGGCGCCGAAGCGATGGCCGCGGCCCTCGACCTCGAGTCGGTCCGCGCGGTGGTCAACGTCGACGGCGCCGGCCGGTTCCGGAACCTGCGGGCGCTCACCCACGGCTCCGCGGCGCTCGAGGAACTGGCGGAGGCGGTGACGACGGCGGTAGGCCAGCCGGTCGTCCACGAGCCCGATCCCCACCCGTTCAGCGATCACTGGCCGTTCCTGCGGGCGGGGGTGCCGGCGCTGCAACTCCACAGCGAACCGCCGGAGGGCGGCGAGCGCGGTCGCGGCTGGGGCCACACAGCGGCGGACACGCGCGACAAGGTCGACCGGCGAAACCTGCGGGAACACGCCATACTGACGGCGCTGCTGGTCCGGGAACTCACACGAACCGAGATCCCCCGGATCGACGACGCCGACCTGCGGGAACGGCTGCGAGAACAGGAGTACGAGCCGGGAATGCGCGCCGCCGAGATCTGGCCCGATTCGTGGGACTGACGGGAATTAGAACGGGACGTCGTCGGAGATGTCCCGCGAAGTGCCCTCCGAGAGTCCGTCGAAGCCGGTCGTCACCGAGACGTACTCGATCTCGTCGACCTCGCCGGGGAGGCGCCGCTGGATCGCCTGCGTCGTCATCGGACTGACGCCACAGCCGCTGCAGGCGCCGGTCAGGTTGATCTCGACGTGGCCCTCCTCGAGGTCGACGGCGGTGATCGAGGAGTCGCCGCCGTGGGCCTGGATCTGCGGGAAGTTGCGCTGGAGGAACAGCGACACGGCTTCGCGGACGGCGTCTTCCGGGGACTGCGAGGCGGAGTCACTCATACCTGTTCCCAGGGACCGAACGGATATATCTCTGTTCACGGGCCGGTTCGGTCGCGAGTGGTTACGGAGCGGTTCGGCTGCGAGGTAGCTCGAGGCGAAAGCAGGGGACGCGCCTCGAGGCCACCCCGGATTTTCACCCGCGCATCTCGGCGTCGACGGCGGTCCGAACGACCCGAGCGACGCCGAGCATCGCGACGTACGTCCCCGCGAGGATCAGGAGGATCAGGAGAACGACGCCGAGCCCGATCGCACCGACGGTCGGCCCGGAGAGCAGCGGCGAGGCGAGCCGGGAGCCGAGGGTAACGATGATCACACCCGCTGCGACGCGGATCGACGCCCGCCAGTAGGCACCGTACTCCTCGGGTGAGAGTTCCATGTGCCGACCAGTCGGTCGCGAACGTAAAAAGCGCCGGTACGCGAGTCGACGGTACGCGAGTCGCCCCTCACCGAATGCCGTCGGCCAAGTCGCCCGCGACTCGAGCCCCCGTTCGGCGATCGATTCGCCGCGCACGGAAGGCCTCGCGAGCGCTCGCGGCTGCGTCGGCGTCGGTCTCGAACGCGAGGTCGGGGTACGCGACGGCGGTCAGCACCAGCGGTTCCGGCGGCGCGGGAGCGATCCCCTCGTGGCCGGGCAACGGCTCTGGGCCGAGCGCGCGATCGATTCGCTCGAGGTCGGCGTCGCCGGTCCCGACCTCGCGGGCGAGCGAGACGAGCCGACGCACCAGTTCGCGGGCGAATCCGCCGGCGGTGACGGTCACGACGAGGAAGTCTCCCTCGCGGGTCGCCTCGAGAGTCGGCGAGCGCTCCGTGTTGTGGTCGTCCGGCGTGAGGTTGTGGAAGTCGTGGCTACCGGAGAGGGCCTCGCAGGCCGCGTGGAAGCGGTCGTCCGCGACGGCGTTCTCGGTCGCGGTTTCGCGGGTGGTTGAAGCGCGGCTTTTCGAGTCGCGGCTACTCGAGTCGACCGTCGGCGCGTACAGGTGATACGTGTACTCCCGTCGCTCGGCGTCGTGGGTCGCGTGGAAGTCCGCGGGCGCGTCGGCGGCGGCCCACGCCCGAATGTCCGCGGGGAGTTCGGCGTTGAACGCCCGCGGGGTCAGCCAGTCGGGGGCCTCGAGGGCGACGGTCTGGGCGAGCGCGGAGACGCCGGCGTCGGTCCGTCCCGCGGCGGCGTACCCGTCCGGTTTGTCGGCCTCCGCGGCGAACACCCCGAGGTCGCGCAGGGCGTCGAAGAGGGCGTCCTCGACGGTCGGGACGTCGGGCTGGCGCTGGAAGCCGTGGTAGCCGGTGCCGTCGTAGGCGATCCGGAACGCGCGGGTCGGCATCTCTCTCGAGGGAGGGCGGCCAGCGTGTTAGGGGCGTCGACCCGTCCCCGCTCACGGGGTGACGGACCGCAGCGGCGACGCCCGCTCCCAATTGGCGACCACGATCCGGCCGCTTATCCGCCGGAAGCCCCGACTATATCCGCATGAGCCGTCCCGTGCTGATCGATACGGATCCGGGTTGCGACGACGCCGTGGCGCTGCTGCTGGCGCTCGAGCACGCCGCTTGCGAGGTGGTGGGGCTGACGACCGTCCACGGGAACGCCCCGGTCGACGACACGACGCGAAACGCCCGAGCGATTCTCGAGGCGGTCGACCGGACGGACGTTCCCGTCTCGCGGGGCGCGGACCGACCGCTGCTGGTCGACCTCGAGACGTCCGAGCACGTCCACGGCGAGGGCGGCATCCGCGGCGAGCTGCCGGGCCCGAGTTCGGCCACCGAACCCGTCGACGTCAACGCGGCGCAGTTCATCGTCGAGCAGGCCCGCGCGCACGACGGCGACTTGACGCTCGCGCCGATCGGGCCGTTGACGAACGTCGCGCTCGCCCACGCGATGGAGCCCGACCTGCCCGACCTGCTCGACGAACTCGTCGTCATGGGCGGGGCCGCCTTCGCCTCGGGCAACGTCACGCCGCTGGCCGAGGCGAACTTCCACACCGATCCGCACGCGGCCCGGCGAGTCGTTCGGGACTGCCGGCCGACGGTCGTCGGCCTCGACGTGACGACGCGGGCCGCCGTTCCGCCCGAACGGGTCGAGGGCCTCTCCCGGGACACCGCGCTGGGTCGGTCGCTCCACGAGTGGCTCACCTACTACGACGGCGAGCGCCTCGAGCGCTACGGCATCGACGCGGCCGCGATCCACGACGCGGTCGTGGTGGCGTGGCTGGTCGACGAGGGCGTGCTCGAGACGCGGTCGTATCCGATGGACGTCGGCGCAGACGGGGACCTCGCGCGCGGCGCGCTGGTCGTCGACGAGAACGGGGTGACCGGGGAGGAGGCGAACGGCACGGTCGCCGTCGACGCCGACTACGAGCGGTACCGGGAGCTGGTTGCTGGTTCGCTCGAGGGCGTCCTCGAGCGGACCGAACCGGACGCGAGCGACTGATTCTCGACGGAGCGCGTCTCTCGAGGTACTCGGTGTTCGGAGTGACTGTCCTCCGTCGCCGCTGCTCGAGGGACCGGCGTGCAGTGGCGTGCGCTGTCGAGCAGCCGAGCAATAGCGAGGCTGCTCGGAAAAACCGCGCGAGGGATGAGCGAACGAAGTGTGTGAATCGGTTGGGGAGGACGTGGCGATTCCTCGTTGCCAGAATGAGCATGACGCTTCTTTTCATCTGTGTACGTCTCGAGCACCTGTTCACTTCGTTTGTAGCTCAACCGACGTGCTCGAGAAAATCCGTGATGAAAAGCCGCCTTCTGCTATCGTGGCAACAGGGGTTTCCACACCCTCCCCAGCCGATTCGCTCGTTCCCATTGGTCACTCGCTCATCCCTCGCACGATTTCGACGCCCAGTCTCGCTATCACTCGACTGGACGCCAGCGCGCGCCACCGAATGCCAATCGCCTCTCGAGCGATGCGGGCGCCGTGCTGCTGACCGGCGAAGATATCGACAGCACGCCGTCGCGGGTTGGCGATCGAGGTCGACGGGACGTTGCGAGAACTACTCATCAGTCTCGCAGTCACCGGGTTCGAAATCGAGCGAACGCGCCCGTTCGACCGCCTCGCGATCGGGTATCGCCCCCTGAACGCCTTCGGTCTCAGTTGTAAGCGATCCGGCCACGGTCGCGACCTCGACGGCCCGCTCGAGCCCCTCACCATCGCCGAGCAGCGTCGCGAGGTAGCCACAGAAGGCGTCGCCCGCGCCGGTCGCGTCGACCGCGTCGACGGTCGGCGGCGTGACCCGACCTGTGACTCCGCCTGCGTTCTCGACGAGCACGTCGTCGGGACCGCGCGTTCGGACGACCGTCGCCTCGATGTCGGCGAGGCAACTCTCGAGCGCCGCGTACTCGGCCTCGTTGACCACCACGACGTCGACGGCCGACCGAGCGAGCAGCGGTGCCGCACCGTCGGCCGGAGCCGGATTGATGACCACCGTCGGGCGCTCGGCCCCGCTCCCGCGGGCCTCGAGGCGCTCGAGCACGGCGTCCGTCGTCGCGACCGGAATCTCGTTCTGGAGGAGGAGCGCGTCGGCGGCCCGAATCCGCTCGAGGACCCGATCGACGTACCCCTCGTCGACCGCGTCGTTGGCGCCGCCGACGATCGCGATCCACGACTCCCCGCCGTCGTCGACGAAGACGTAGGCCTTCCCCGTCTCGCGGTCGACGGTCGCCGCGTCGTCGACGGCGACCCCGCGCTCGGCGAGCGTCTCGCGGACGCCGTACTCGGCCTCGTCGCGCCCGACGCAGCCGAGAAACGCGGCGTCGGCTCCCGCTCGAGCCGCAGCCACCGCCTGATTCGACCCCTTGCCGCCGACGGCGGTTCGGTAGCGGGCGTCCTCGAGGACGCCGGCGGGGAGGTCGGGGCTCCCCTCGACGCGGACGGTCTCTCCGGCCGCCGGAAACCAGTAGGAGCGCGCCTCGAGGTCGCGGATCCGCTCGGCGGGGAGGTACCACGTTCGGTCGACGTTGACGCTGCCGAGACTCACGACGTCGGGCATTCGGTGACGGATTCGTCCGCGAGGGAGAAATATCGGTCGGGATCAGTGCCGGATGTCGTCGCGGTCGTCCTCCAGCCGCGGGTGGACCGTCTCCCAGTTGTTCGGCAGGACCGGCCCCTCGAGCAGCGGGTCGGCGGTCGCGTCCATCCACTCGAGCAGCTCCCTTCGAAGCTCGTCGCGAACGGTCTCGGTGGCCGGATCGTCCGGGTCGGCCCCCGCCGCGAGGTTCGCCCGCTCGAGCGGGTCGGCCTCGAGGTCGTACAGTTCCTCGTAGGGCCGCTGTACGCCGTAGTAGTCCTCGTGGACTTCGCGACCCGCCGCGCTGCAGAAGACGTCCGTCGTCATGTAGACCGCGGGCAGGTGCCAGAAGTTCCGAACGTACTTCCAACGGCCGGTTCGGATCGACCGGATCGGGTTGTATCGATCGTGCCAGGTCATCCCCGAGAAGACCCGGTCGCGCGGCTCGTAGGCGTCCGTGCCGGCGGCCCCGTTCGCGCCGCCGCCCTTCCTGTCGTCGAACAACAGCGGCGCGAGGCTCTGTCCCGCGATATCGCCCCCGTCGGTGTCGACGCCGGGAACCGACGCGTCCGCGATATCGAGCAGCGTCGCGAAGACGTCGACGTTGCTCACGAGGTCGTCGACGACTCGGCCCGATGCGAGGGTGCCCGGCTGGGCCATCAGCAGCGCCGCCTCGAGCCCGGCGTCGAAGCAGGTCCCCTTCGCGCGGGGCATCGCCAGCCCGTGTTCGGTCGTGAAAACGAGGAGGGTGTCCTCGGCGAGGCCCGCGTTCTCGAGGGCGTCGACGATCGTCCCGACGCCGTCGTCGATCGCGCGAACCATCCCGTTCATGCCGGCGATGTCCGACCGGGTGCCGGGCCGATCGGGGAGGAACTCGAGGGGCTCGACCGTATCGGGATCGGGGGCGTCGTAGCGCTCGCCCTCGAAGCTGAACCCGCCGTCCACCGCGATGCGATGGAGTTCGAAGAAGCCGATCGACGCGAAGAACGGGTCGTCGTGGTCGCCCGCCTCGAGCCACCCCGCGACGTCGTCGGCGACGGTGCGTGCGCGGGCGCCCTCGTGGACCGACGTCGGGGTCTCGCTCGTCAGGGACTCCTCGTTGTGCGTCCGATCGTAGCCGAGTCGCTCGGGGTACTCGGTGACGTGCTGGAGCCCGAAGCGGTGGGTCTCGTAGCCGGCCTCGCCGAGCAACTCGGGCAGGAACCGCTCGTGGGGGCCGACCTCCCAGTTGCCGTGGGCGAGTCCGAGCATTCCGTTCTGGTGGGGGTGACGCCCGGTCACGAGACTCGAGCGACTCGGCGAACACTGCGGGGCCGTCACGAAGTGGCGATCGAACCGGACGCCCGCTCCCGCGAGGGCGTCGATCCGGGGCGTCTCGACGCCGGCGCCGTAACACCCCACGTACGTCCCCAGATCGTGGCAGTGGACCAGGACGATGTGTGGCGGCATGAACGCCGTCTACGTCGACGAGCGGAGTAAGGATTCGGACCCGACCATCGGAAAGAGCCTCTCTCAGCGGTGAGTATCGACGTTTCGGGCACGTTTCGATATCGTGAACCACCTGCATACTCCGGGCGGGTGACCTTCCCTCCGAGGGGCGGAGTACGCGTCACCATGGCCGAGTCAGTCGATTCATCCGATTCATCAGACGTCGACGCAGTGTCGGCTAACGGACGTGATCCGGAGTCACACTCCACCGTGCGGAACGTCGTGCTCGTCGTCCTCGATACCGCGCGGGCGACGAGCACGGGGCCGGCGACGACGCCGAATCTACACCGCCTCGCGGCCGACGGAACCCGCTTCGACAACGCGTTCGCGACCGCTCCCTGGACGCTTCCTTCTCACGCCTCGATGTTCACCGGGACCTACCCCTCCGAGCACGGGACCCACGGCGGACACACCTACCTCGACGACGGGTTGCGGACCCTCACGGAGTCGTTCGCCGACTCCGGCTACGAGACGATCGGCGTCTCGAACAACACGTGGATCACCGAGGAGTTCGGCTTCGATCGGGGCTTCGACGACCTGCGGAAGGGGTGGCAGTACATCCAGTCCGATGCGGACATGGGCGCCGTCGTTCGCGGGGAGGACTTCCGGGAGAAACTCCAGGCTACCCGCAACCGAATTTTCGACGGGAATCCGGCGGTCAACGCGGCGAACATCCTCTACAGCGAGGTGTTCCAGCCCGCGGGCGACGACGGCGCCGACCGCTCGACGACCTGGATCCGAAACTGGCTCGCCGACCGCGACGGCGACGATCCGTTCTTCCTGTTCTGTAACTTCATCGAACCCCACGTCGAGTACGACCCGCCGAAGGCCTACGCCGAGGAGTTCCTGCCCGAGGGGGCGAGCTACGAGGAGGCGACCGCCGTGCGACAGGATCCCCGCGCCTACGACTGCGAGGACTACCGACTCACCGATCGGGAGTTCGCCATGCTTCGCGGGCTCTATCGGGCCGAACTCGCCTACGTGGACGACCAACTCGCCCGGCTTCGGTCGGCCCTGGAGGACGCCGGCGAGTGGGAGGACACCCTGTTCGTCGTCTGTGGCGACCACGGCGAGCACATCGGCGAACACGGCTTCTTCGGCCACCAGTACAACCTCTACGACACCCTGATCGACGTCCCCCTCGTCTGCCACGGCGGCCCCTTCACCGACGGCGGCCGGCGGACCGACTTCGTCCAGTTGCTCGACCTCCCCGCCACGCTGCTCGAGACCGCCGGCGTCGACGACCCCGAACTGCGCGACCAGTGGTCCAGTCGCTCGTTTCACCCCGACTCGATCGACGATGCCCGGGACGCGGTCTTCGCCGAGTACGTCGCGCCACAGCCCTCCATCGAGCGCCTCGAGGACCGCTTCGGCGAGATTCCCGACCGCGTCCGCGAGTACGACCGACGGCTTCGGGCCGTCCGGACGACCGAATACAAGTACGTCCGCGCCGACGACGGCACCGAACGGCTCCACCGCGTCGACACCGACCCGCTCGAGCGCGACGATCTCTCCGAACAGGAACCAGATCAGGTGCGGGCGATGCGGCGGCGCCTCGAGGCGCAGTTCGACCCGCTCGAGGACGCCGGCGCCAGCGGCGAGGTCGAGATGCGCGAGGGGACGAAGGAGCGGCTGGCCGATCTGGGGTATCTCTGAGGTCTCGCCGTCGACTCGAGGGTGTCTCGTTCTCGGGAGTGAAGACCAACAGTACGGAGAACGAACTTTTTCCGCCTCGGGTTCGCCACGGCGAACCACTCTCTGTTCGCGGACGGAGTCCGCTCACACGGCTCGAGGGACGCGGAGCGTCCCTCACTGGGCGCAAAAACGTCCTCAGAAATCGAAGATTTCTGATGGGCCCGCGAGAGCGACGCTCTCGCGGACTTCGATGAAAAAGGCCGACGGCTCGGCCTTCGGCCTCGCCGTCGGTGAACCGCTCACGTCGCTCGCGGATGCTGGAAGCGTTCCATGTGCAGTCGAAGTGAACGACGACTGACTGTGCGGTCCGTCGAACGTGTCCCTCAGAGTCGCGTCCATCGCGGTGCGGACTCGAGGCGCGGCAGCGCCGACTCCAGATCGAGTTCCGCGGCGCCGTAGAACCGCTCCCGGCCGACGGGAGTGCGGACGCGCACGACGACGGTGTTGCTCGTGACTCGGAAGATCGAAAGCCGCCACGACCCGCCCGCGCGCTCCCACTCGCTGTGCAGGGAGGCGTCGTCGCAGTCGACCACGTTTGACCCGAGTTCCCAACTCAGTCGCGTCAGATGCGGCAGTTCGGCCGGAACGGCGTCGGGGAGCGAGACGCCCGCGCCGGATCCGCCCTGAGAGATATGGGTGGCCATACCACACGAGTTCGACACTCGAGCCGAAAAAGCCAGTCATTCGAGCTCTCTTATAAGTGAACGGTCACGACGGCGATATCCCGGGTAGCGATCGCGTCCGCGAGCGGTCTGCCCCGAGCGGCGAGCGGTCAGTCTCCGAACGGTGAGCGGTCAGCCCCGGGCAACGAACGGTCAGTCCCCGGGCGAGGACTCCGGTCGGTACGTCCGGCTGATCGCCTTCCAGGAACCGGTCTCGAACCGGTGGTAGGTGACGACGGCGGGGACGAGCGTCTCGAGGACGAGCGCCGCGTAGAGCGCGCCGATTCCAAGGGGAGTCACGGCCTCGAGACCCGGCACCGGAACCGAGACGGCCCCGAGGAAGGCGACGGGGATGGCGAAGACGTAGAGCCCCAGCACCTGCCCGTAGAACGGCCAGCGGGTGTCGCCGCTGGCCCGCAGCGGCCCGGTCGCGCCGCCGCTGATCCCTCTGAAGATCACGCTGATGCAGGCGACGGCGATGAACGTCGTCACCAGCGGCAGGATCGACGGATCGTCGACGAAGACGCGCCCGACCTGCTCGGCGAAGAGGAGGACGACACCCGCGCTCACGAGGTAGACCGCGGTCCCGAACCAGAGCACCTCGCGGCCGTAGGTGTCGGCGGCCCCCTCGTCGCCGGTACCCAGTTCCTGCCCGACCAGGCTGCTCGAGGCCAGCGAGAACCCCCAGCCGGGGGTGTCCATCAGGTCCCGGACGCGCCGGGCGACGACGTAGGCCGCGAGGACGTTCGGGCCGAACAGGGCGACGATGGCGAGCATCGGGAACTGGGCGGCCCGGCGGGCGCCGTTGGTGAACACCAGCGGCGTGCCGATGGCCAGGACGTCGCGGACGTCCGCGCGCGTCACCGGGGGCCACCCGAGGTCGAACGTGACGGGAAAGGAGCCGATGATCGGCAGCCCACCGCGAGTGAAGCCGACCGCGAAGGCGACCAGCACGAGGACGTTCGCGACGACCGTCCCGATCGCGGCGCCGACGACGCCCATCCCGAGGACGAAGATCAGGACCGCGTTGAGCGCGACGTTGACGACCGCGCCGCCGGCCCGCAGCGTCATCGGCGTCCAGGCGTCGTCGGCGCCGACGAGGGTGCGACTCCCGATGAGGTTGAGCGCCGCGAAGGGGACGCCGAGGGCGACGACCCGGAGGTAGTCCGCGCCGTAGGCGATCGACGCCGCGTCGTTCCCGACGAGTCCGATCAGTCGCTCGGGAACCGCGCCGTAGAGGACGGCCAGCGGCACCACGATCGCCGCGACGACGAGCGCGCTGGTCGTTACCGCCAGCGAGAGGTCGCGGGCGGTCCCGCCGGTGTAGCGCTGGGAGACCAGCCCGATCGTCGCGCCGGCGATGCCGCCGCCGATCCCGAACGCGAGTCCCCAGTAGGGGGTCGCGAGGCCGACGCCGGCGATGGCCGCCGGCCCGAGGGCGATGCCGACCATCGCGACGTCCGCCGCGGACTTGGACATCCGGGCGAGCCCCGTCACGATCCGGGGCCACGCGAGATCGGTCGTCCGCTCCGCTCGTCGGCGGTCGATCACCCCGAGACGGGCGAGCAGCGCCCCGACCGAGAGCAGCAGCCACCGGAGCGGGTTCGGGAGGGAACGCAATCGAAAAGACACGAACGTACGTCGCGGTTCTGGCAATAAAGGACTTGATATCCGCGAACACGCCGGGAGAAGTTCGCACGTTCCCGACGATTTACAGCATGATCGTTCGTTTGGGTCGCGGAGTGTCCGTTCGCGACGCGCCGCCGGTTCTGGCCGTTGATCTCGAGTCCTCGCCAGCCGTCGCAGTCGACCGACGTTTTTACCCTCGGCCCGCCAACTGCGGGTATGGAACGCAAGGAGTTTCGCGATCTCGCCTCGCCGGACGACGCGCGCGAGGCGATCGCCTCGCTCTCGCTCGAGGGCGGGATCGACCGCGTGCCGCTCGAGGATGCCCGGGGCCGGGTGCTCGTCGCCCGATTGGACGCCGAACTCGACGTGCCGGGGTTCGACCGGGCGAGTCTGGACGGCTACGCGCTGCGGGCGCGGGACACGTTCGGCGCCGACGAGGCCGATCCCGCCCGCCTCGCGGTGGTCGGCGAGGTACACGCCGGCGAGGAGCCCGCAGTAGAACTCGAGGAGGGACAGGCCGTCGAGATCTCGACCGGCGCGGTGATGCCGTCAGGGGCGGACGCGATGGTTCCCGTCGAGCGAACCGACCGCGTCGAGCCACGCTCGACGGAGAGAGCGAGCGGTGAAACCGCGAGCGCCGCCAGCGATACCGACGGCGACGTCCTCGTCCGCACGTCGGTCGCCCCCGGCGACAACGTCATGTTCGCCGGCGCGGACGTCGCGGCGGGCGAACGCGCGCTCGGGCCCGGTACGAAGATTACGACCCGCGACATCGGCCTGCTCTCGGCGCTGGGGATCGACGAGGTGCTCGTCCGCGCGAAGCCGACGGTCGGCATCGTTTCGACCGGCGACGAACTCGTGCGGCCGGGCGACGACCTCGAGAGCGCGCGCGGCGAGATCTACGACGTAAACAGCTACACGATCGCCGCGGGCGTCGAGGACGCCGGCGGTGAGGCGGTGCTCTACCCCCACGCGGGCGACGAACAGGACGAGATGGAACGGATTCTGCGGGAGGCCGCTGCGGAGTGCGACCTCGTGCTCTCCTCGGGGTCGACCAGCGCCAGCGCGGTCGACGTCATCTACCGGGTCATCGAGGAGCAGGGCGACCTCCTGTTACACGGCGTGAGCGTCAAACCCGGGAAGCCGATGCTCGTGGGTCGGCTAGCCGATTCCGCGTACGTCGGGCTCCCCGGCTACCCCGTCTCCGCGATGATGGTCTTCCGAACCTTCGTCGCACCGGCGATCCGCGAGGCCGCGGGGGTGCCGGAGCCGACGGCCGCGACCGTCGAGGGACGGATGGCCAGACAGGAGCGGTACGGGGAGGGGCGAGTGCGGCTCATGCCGGTCGGCCTGGTCGAAGACGGCGACGGCGAGCCGCTCGTCTACCCCGTCGACAAGGGCAGCGGCGCGACCACCAGTCTCGCGGAGGCCGACGGCGTCGTCGAGGTGGGTCCGGAGACCGACTACCTCGAGGACGGCGAACCCGTCACCGTCCAGCTCTTCTCGCCGGACGTCCGGCCCCCGACGCTGCTGGGCGTCGGCGAGGACGACCCGACGCTGAATCGGCTGCTCGACGGCCTCGAGAACCCCCGCTACCTCTCGGTGGGAACCCGGCCCGGACTGCGACGGCTCCGCGAGGGCGTCCCCGACGTGGCGGTGGCAGCGGGCCCGCTCGAGCGGGAGGTCGAGGCGGCGGAACTCGGCCGCTGGAGCCGCGAGTGGGGGGTGATCGTGCAGGCCGGCAACCCCCACGAGGTGGAGACCCTCGCCGATCTGGTCGACCGCGACCTGCGCTTCGTCAACCGGACGAGCGACTCGGGACTGCGCGCGAGTCTCGAAGCCGCCCTCGAAGATCTCGCGGCCGACAGCGACGCGAGCGCCCGCGACCTGCGCGAGTCGATCGACGGCTTCGACCTCGGCCTGCGCGCCCACGAGAGCCCCGCGCGGAAGGTGATCGCCGGCGACGCCGACGTCGGCCTCGGACTGGCCGAGACGGCCGATCGGCTCGACCTCGGCTTCGTCTCCCTCGGCGAACAGCCGGTTCGGGTCCTCGCGAACCCCGACCGCACGGAGAAGGCCGGCGTCCGCGAACTCGCGGCCGCCCTCGCGGAGCGGGACTGAGTCGCGGGCGGCGTGGCGGACGGCTGGCTATTCGAAACGGCGTCTCCCCACTCGAGAGGGTATCAGTAAAGACGACTCTCCGTTTCGACTGGATAGCGGTTTTTACGCCAGTACGGTGTACGAGTGGTAATGTCCACGATCGCCGAGTTTCGGCTTCCGGCTGCGGAGACGACGCTGGGGACCGCCCTCGAGCGGGCGCCCGACGCCACGTTCGAACTCGAGTCCTCGGTGTCGAAGACGCGTCCGTCCCTCTGGGTGTCCGACGTCGACCGCGGGACGGCCGAAGCGGCCTTCGAGGCGGATCCGTCGGTCGAGGGCTACGAATTGCTCGTCGAAACCGGGTCGCGACTGCTGTACGACGTCGAGTTCGAGGACGGCACGGTGCGGCTCAGCGACGAACTGCTCGCCGACGGCGGCTCCCTGCTCGAGATGTGGGGCACGAACGGCTGGTGGCAGGTCAGGGTCCGGTTTCGCGACCGCGACGCGCTCTGTGACGCCTACGACCGCCTCGAGGCGTCCGGCATCGCCGTCGATCTACGCCGGGTCAGCGACGTCACCGGCGTCGTCGAGGGCGAGACGCGACTGACGCCCGAACAGCACGAGGCCCTCGAGGCCGCCCTCGAGCACGGTTACTTCGAGATTCCCCGCGGCATCTCGATGGAGGAGTTGGCCGACGAACTGGGGATCTCCCACCAGGCGCTCTCCGAACGGTTCCGGCGGGCCTACGAGACGCTCGTCGACGACGAACTCCAGCCGGCGAGCGAAGGATCGCGGTTCGACTGATACTTCGCGAGAATCGAACCGTAAACGAGCCGTTCGTATCGAAGAGAGGTCGTACTGTCCGACCAAGCGCTCACTGCTCAGCGCGCTGAGTCACTAGTTCTGGGCAGCACGTCCCGTAGCATTCACGAGAGGTGTTCGAAACGGCCGCTGGCGATATCGAACTCCGACGGTATTCCGATATAGGCTCATTAGATAGCATTTTGAAATATAGTGTGCGCATATATGGAATTATTGTCTTACTATAAACGCATATAGGAAATACATACACTAGGTTAAGTTCATAAATTTTCAATCTAATTTATTGATAATGTCTGACGGAAATACAGACGGTATCACGGATAGACGAGCAGTTCTACGAACCATGGGGGCAACCGGCCTCTCGATTGCTGGCCTCTCCGGTTCGGTAACGGCGACCGGACCGGAACGGACGGTAGAAGAACTAAAACGCGGCGAGCAGAGAAAAATCATTTCGTCGATCGTGTCCTCTGAGGAGGTGAAGACGCTCCGAAAATCGCTGGATCGAACCGTTCACCCGCAGCCGCAAACGGGCCGTGCGTTCCACGTCATCGACGGCGGTGAAGAGTACCGCTTCGCGACGGTCCAGTTCGCCACACCGGGCCAGAACGGTTCGTCGGTTTTTCTCACGTGGAACGATAAAGACGACGAGGCGATTCCGAATTTCGTCGTCACCGAGTACGATTCGGAGGACCGACTCGAGAAACGCACCTCCATCAAGGACGGCGAAGTCGTCGAATACGAATCCAGTGCTGAGAATATTCCGTCGCCCGAAGCCGAAACCGACCGAGACATCGGCATCCTGTATACGGCAGATCCGGACGAATGCGTGAGTTACATCACGGAGGAATGTACCGACGTCAACTGGAGTTGTCTCGCCCAGATCGGCGTCGTATACGGGTCCTGCGCGACGGCCGTTCTACTGGGTAGCATCTCCGGCGTTATCTGGTGTCTCGCCAGTGGCGGTGTGAGCCTCTGGCAGGTGGCCGACGACGAAAACTGCAGTCTCTGTGACTCCTCGTCTCTACGAGAGGTCGAGATCTGCGGTGCTCCCTCGTCCCCGTAGATACGATATCACGGAGGCGATCGGAACGATAACGGAAAATCCGATTACCCAGGCCACGCCCGACTCACTGTTACTGCCTCCGGCCAGTTCGATAATTCCAACCGCTACGAGTAACAGACCGAAGAGAACGACTGCCGTGAGCAACTGCGATTCTCGAAACGACGTTTCGACGGTATTCCCGGCCGTCGTCATCTCGACGAGATAGAATACCAGTATTCCGGTGATGACCCCCACTAAGACGGCCGCTACGTTGTTCAGGATGAACGGTAGATATTCTGTCGTGTCACCGACCGCAAACACCGTAAATGAGACGCCCAGTACTCCGAGGAAGACGTTTTCCACCAGCTTTCGCTTGGAGATAGATCGACCTCTCTCGGGAGAACCGGTCGACATGCTACCCGCACTTATTCCACCAGCGTATTTATTCTTTTTACTGCGTCTCCATCGAACTCTCCTGCGTGAGCGCTACTGTCGACAGATATCGGTCCTCAGATAAACGCGACTCTGTAGCGTCTCGAGGTCCCGCTTCGGGTAGCGTTCAGAACGCTGAACCGGGCGTCGGATCAATCGCTCGAGGGGAGCAGATCGCCGACGAAGACCGCGTCGGGGAGGTCCGGAATACGGGGTGGGACGACGCCCTCGCTCGAGTCGATCGTGTGACCGGTCTCGACGTGGTGTGCGATCGCCGCCCGGGAGCGGACGCTGGCGGACGGTTCGTCGGTCGCGCTCGTACTCCAGTCGCAGTTCAGACAGTACTTCATCGCGTCTCTACCGGTAGCAGCAACTGAACTCGTGAAGTCCTTTCGGTGTCTCAGAGGTCCCATCGAGTCCCGTTCGCCTCGACTCGAGTCCACATTGCTGCGCGTCGATCAGAACAAGTCGTCGAACGACTCGACGCGGTAGTCGCCGCGGACGCAGCGTCCGCGCCGGTCGTGACCCACGCGTTCGACGTGGATGGCGTCGAGGCCGGCGTTCCAGGCCGCGCCGACGTCACCGGCACCGTCGCCCGCGAGGACCCCTTCGTGGCCGTTCTTCCCGACGCCGAGGTCGTCCATCACGCGGTAGACCGGGTTCGGGTCGGGCTTCCAGCCCGTTTCGGGGGTACAACAGAGGCGCGCGTCGAACCAGTCGCGGATGTCGAGCGCGTCCAGGACCGGTTCACAGAGGAACTCTTGACAGTGGGTGACGAGGCCGACGGGTACCTCGAGGTCGGCGACGAACGCGGCGTCCTCGTGGAGGTAGGTCTGCTCGGCCCGTACCATCGGGTCCTCCTCGTCGTGGAAGGCCGTCCAGAACTCGTCGGGCTCGATCCCCCACTCGCGGAGCTGTCGGTCCCGGGAGCCCGTCAGGCCGCTCCAGAGGATCTCGGCCTCACGGTCGGTGAACTCCCGGCCGAGTCGGTCGCCGACCCGATCGAAGACGTCCCGCGTGTAGGACCACTCGACGTCGACGAGCGTGCCGTCGAGGTCGAGCAGCCAGAAGTCGTACTCACCGTCCATCGGACACAGTGATACGGCATTCTCGAGTAAAGGTGTGTCGCTTATCGAACTGTGCCGACCGGCCGACAGTACAGTTCGCGCCGATCGGTCGACGGCAGTCAGTTTGCGCCGATCGGCCGATGGCGGTCAGTCCGCATCGGTCACCCGAATACTCGAGCCCAGATACTTCGAGAGGACTTCGTCGACGTTCTCGGCGTTGAACGCCGCGAGGTCGTCGTCGATCGCTTCTTTCAGGGCCGCGAAGTAGGCCTCGTCGACCTGGAGTTCGCGGAAGGAGACCGACTCGACGGGCTCGCCGAGCCACTCCTCGGCCAGTTGGCGGCCGTACGCGGCGTCGCTGACCTCGCCGCGCCACAGCGTATCGCGGAAGAACAGCCACCCTTCCGTGCCCGGTTCCGGAGCCTCGCGAAAACAGGTGACGGTCGTCTCGGTCGTCGACGGCTCGAGGCTGACTTCGGACTCGTCGGCCTCGAGGCGGAGCCGGACGCGAAAGACGTACCGGGCGTCCATCCCGTCAGGCGTCGCGTTCGGACTCGATCAGTTCGGCCATCTCGACGTCCTGATCGGTGATGCCGCCCTCCTCGTGGGAGGTCAGCCGGATCTCGACTTCCTCGTACCGGATCCGGATCTCGGGGTGGTGGAACTGCGCCTCGGCGATCTCGCCGACCATCTGGGCGAAGTTGACGCCGCGGAGGTAGTCGTCGAACTCGTAGGTCCGGACGATCTCGTCGCCCTCACGCGTCCACTCGTCGGGAAGCTGCGTCTCGATCTCGTCGTCGGAAAGCAGGTCGGCCATAGTCGGCCGAACGGAGCGCAATCAAATAATGATTGTGCCCTGCGCGCCCGTTTCGGCCCGTAGCGGCGTTTCCCGCCGTGAGCACCGCGGGCGGCCGTCGGCCGAGATGGGGACCCCCCACCGACAAGGACTTATCGCAGAGTGGACTATCCTCTGGCACTGTAATGTGTGATCGGACAGGCGAGTGCGCGAACGACGGAACGTGCCAACTCGTCCTCAAAAATGAACACACCGGGCTCGAGATGACGGAATACTACTGCAAAGCCCATCTCGTGCTCCGGGTCTGGGAAGTCGAAGCCGACGCCGACCTCGACGTCGTCGACGCGACGAAGCTCTGGTACTGATCGGCGGTCAGTCGTCGTCGGTCGCCTCGAGTCGGCGCTCGGCCATCGACGCCTCGGCCTCCACGGGCGGCGCGATGGGGGCGTCACCGCCGCTCAAGTCGGGATCGAACAGCTGGAGCGCGGTGTTGATCGTGCTCCAGTCGTCTTCGGCCGCCGCTTCGCGCAGGCTCTTGGTCGGCGGCGCGAGCAACTGACTGACCAGCGCGTCGGCCATCGCCTCGACGACCTCGCGCTGTTCTGCGGTGAACTCCTCGCCGTCGAGTCGCGAGAGCGCCGTCTCGAGTTCGCGGTCCTTCAGGCGCTCGGCGGACTCGTACATCGCGGCGATCACCTCGTCGGCGCGGGCGCGCTTGTACTGCTCGCAGAGCAGGTCGAACTCCCGGTCGACCATCGCCTCGACCTCGCTGGCCGCGTCGTTGCGTTGCTCGTAGGTCTCGGCGGTGACCGACTCGAGGTCGTCTAAGTCGTGGACGGTCACGGCCGACAGCGAGTCGGCGGCCGGATTGACGTCCCGGGGCTGGCCCAGATCGACGACGACGCGTTCGGGTCGGTCGCCGCCGCTCCCGTCGGCCGCGAGGTGTCGCGGCTCGAGGACCGGATCGTCGCTGCCGGTCGCGGTAACGACGACGTCGGCGTCGGTCGCGACGGTCGACAGCGCCTCCAGCGGAACGGCATCGGCGTCGACGTCGAGTTCGGTCGCGAGGTGTTCGGCGCGTGAAACCGTCCGGTTCGCGACGACGAGTGCGTCCACGCCGGCGTCGGCGAGGCTGCGCGCCGCGAGTCGGCCCATCTCGCCGGCGCCGACGACGAGCGCGGTCGCCCCCTCGAGTTCGCGGTCGCGGGCGGCGAGTTTCGTCGCCGCCGACCCCAGCGAGACGACGCCCTCGTTGATCTCCGTCTCGGTGCGGGCGCGTTCGCCGACGTGGATGGCCTTGGTCACGCCGGTCTCGAGCATCTCGCCGATGCCGCCGGCGTTGCGGGCGTCCTCGTAGGCGGTTCGGACCTGTCCGATGATCTGGTCTTCGCCCAGCACGACCGACTCGAGGCCCGCCGCGACCGACAGCAGGTGGCGCAGGCTCTCGTCGTGGTCGCTGACGACGACCGCGTCGTCGTCGACGGCCGCGAAGAATTCCTCGAGGGCGGCCCGGCCGACGCTGGCGTCGGTCCCGACCACGTAGACCTCGACGCGGTTGCACGTCGAGAGGACGTACGCTTCCTCGATCTCCGGCACCGACAGCAGGTCGGTGACGGCGTCTCGCTGGCTGTCGGGACTGGCAGCGGCGAGATCGTCGACGCTACCGCTCTCGTGGGTCACCCGCGCGGCGGTTACGACCCCGGCCGAAATCACGGCCGATCACCCCCGGCGGATAGTTCCTCGGCCAGCACGTGCTCGATCACTTGCTCACAGTTAGAAGTACCCGTACGTAAAGCTGTCCAAAGAGCCGGAGAGTTGACGACACCGGTGACGATCTCGCGGCGTCGATCAGGGGTGACGTCCCGCGATTTGAGTTCGCCGCGTAGGTCGGCGCAGACCCGCGCCATCTCTCCCGCGCCGGCGAGGGGCTCCTCGAGTTCCTCCCGGAGATACTTGCTCAGCGCGGGCGCGGTGGCGCCGGTCGAGACGGCGACGACGACCGGCTCCTCGCGGACCGTCGCGGGGACGACGACGCTACCGGGGTCGCGCTCGCCCGAGCGATCGGCGCGGTTGACCAGAATCCCGCGCTCGCGGGCCGCGTTCGCGACGGCCCCGTTGACGGCCTCGTCGTCCGTCGCGGCGACGACCAGCGCGGGCTCGGTTCGCTCGAGCCAGTCGTCGACGTCGGACGGCTCGAGGGCCGCTCGGATCAACTCGGCGCCGCCGAAGTCGCGGTCGGCGAACGCCGGGCTGACGACGACGACGACGTCGGCCTCGCGGGCGAACCGGCGGGCCTTCCGCGCGCCGACTCGGCCGCCGCCGACGACGAGCACGGTCGCGCCGGTAAAATCGTGCAAAAGTGGTATCATTCCGGTGTTGTTCGGTCGAGCGTCATCAGTTACTCCGCCTCAGTGTTTGCATCGGCACGCGCTTTCATACGAATACCAGTCTTCTTCAATATTTGCGTCGAGTGCAAGGTGTCCCAGTCGTCGGACGTTACGTTCCAGTGCTCGTTCATCCGTTCCCGAACGTGTTCGACGCGACGCCGGCTCTCCGCCTCGCTGCGGCCGTGGGTCATCGCGAAGAAATTGTACGGCCAGACGCCCTCGTGGCGCGGGCGCTCGTAGCAGTGGGTGACGAACGGCAGCGCGGCGATCTCGGGGCCGACCTCGCCGACGCGGTCGTCCGGGACGTTCCAGACCGTCATCCCGTTCTCCGTGTACCCCAGCGCGTAGTGGTTCGGGACGACGCCGATGCGGCGGATCTTCCCCTCTCGTTCGAAGCGCGCGAGCGTCTCGAGCACCCACTCGAGATCCTGTCCGATAGCTTTCGCGACGTCCGCGTACGGCGTTTCTGTCAGGGGGAGGCCGTCCTGCACCTCGAGGACGAGGTCGCGCTCGGCCGGCGAGAGCGTCTCCCTGTCGGTCGGGGTGACGTCCGGCCCCAGATCCGTACAGTCGACGCCGGCGCGCTCGATATCGCCGTCGCCGTCCAGCGGGCCGTCGACGTAGAACTTCGCCTCGACGCGGAACTCTCGCTGTTTCGGCAAGTTGTACGTCTCCTGGCCGGTCTCGTCCTCGATCTCGGCCAGTACCTCCTCGATGCGGCTGCTCGCGGGTCCCCCGTTCGCTCGTTCCGAGGCGTCCTCAGAAGTGCAACGCACTTCTGATGGGCTGCGAGAATCGCTTCGCGATTCTCGAACGCTGTGCGCCTCGCGCTCCGCGACGCTCACGACGAACCAGACGTTCAGGTGCGGGTGTTCGCGCTCGTAGTTGTGGGCCACCTCGCGGTGGGCGTTGACCTGTTCGACGATATCGTCGAACCGGTCCTCGGGGGCGTGCATGGCGACCAGCGTCGCCGCGCCGCCGATCTCCTGGGCGTCGACGAGCGGCCCGAACCGCGAGAGCACGCCCCGGTCGTCCAGATCGCGGATCGTCTCGAGCAACGCGCTCGCCGAGATGTCGACCCCGCGGTCGCCCATCGCGGCGGCGGCCGGTTCGAACGGCCGTTCGACGACCGGAAAGCCGCCCTGAAAGGCGTTGACGCCCGCCCGCTCGCGGGCCGTGAGGTCGACGTCCGTACTCATACGTGACGGTCGGGACGCCCCCGATATAAGCGGACCGGACGGTACCGGTGGGTCACTCGCACGCCTCGAAAAATGGAACGTGAATCAGTCAGCTAGCCCGCTCAGAACGGGTACTCCCGGTCTTCGTGTTGCAGCGAGATCCACTTCTTCTCGGTGACCTCCTCGAGGAAGTCGGTGGTGTTGTAGCCGCCGACGCCGGAGGCGCCGGTGCCGCTGAACGGGACGTGGGCCTCGTCGTTGATCGGCTGATCGTTGACGTGGACCATTCCCGTCTCGAGGCGGTCGGCGATTTGGCGGCCGGTGCCGACGTCGCCGGCGTGCACGGAGCCGGAGAGGCCGTACTCGACGGCGTTGTGGAGTTCGACGGCCTCGTCGATATTCGAGAACGGAATTACGGGTGCGATAGGGCCGAAGTGCTCGTTGCACGCCGCAGCCATGTCGTTTGTCGCGTCCGAGAGCACTGTCGGAGCGACTACCAGCGAGTCGTCGACCCCCTCGAGGTCGACCGTCTCACCGCCGGTCTCCAGCGTCGCGCCCTGATCGATCGTCTCTTCGACGTACTCGAGCATCTCGTCGCGCTGGGACTCGTCGATGATCGGACCGACGACCGTGTCGGGGTCGTGGGCGCTCCCGACGGGCAAGGATTCGGCGCGCTCGGTCAGCTTCTCCACGTACTCGTCGTAGACGTCCTCGTGGACGAGGTGACGATTGATCGAGATGCAGACCTGTCCCTGGTGGACGAAGCTCCCGAAGACCGCAGCATCGACCGCCTGATCGATGTCCGCCTCGGCGGTGACGATGTGGCCGTTGTTGCCGCCCAGTTCCATCGCCGCTTCGGCGAGGTTCTCGCCGGCGGTGGCGGCGACCTGGCGGCCGACCGGCGTCGACCCGGTGAAGGCGACGACGTCGCTCTCGGGGTGACCGGCGACGCGGTCGCCGATCTCCGAGCCCCGCCCGGTGACGACGTTGAGGACGCCCGCGGGGAGGCCGGCTTCCTCGAACAGTTTCGCGATGAGGAGCCCGCCCGTGATCGGCGTGTTCGTCGCGGGCTTGAGGACGACCGAGTTCCCGGCCGCGATCGCGGGCGCGACCGCGCGCATCGAGAGGTTCAGCGGGAAGTTCCACGGCGAGATGACCGTGACGACGCCTTTCGCCTCGCGCTCGACGATGTTCTCCTTGCCCGGGATGTTCGAGCGGGCGTGCTCGCCTTTCATCCGCCGGGGCAGCGTCGCCGCCTCCGCGGCCTGGTCGGTCGCGAGGTGGACCGACGTCCCGCCCATGACTCGGCTCCCGCCGGCCTCCTGGACGAGCAGTTCGACGATCTCTTCCTCCCACTCCTCGAGGTTCTGGACGACGCCCTGTAGGATCTCCTCGCGCGCCGCGGGCGGCTGTTCGCCCCACTCCGTCTGGGCGTCGGCGGCGGCCTCGTAGGCCGCGTCGACGTCGGACTCGACGCCTGCGGGTACCTCCGCGATGACCTCCCGCGTCGAGGGATCCTCGACCTCGAGCGTCGCCCCGCTCTCGGAGGGGACCCACTCCCCGTTGAGGTACAGTTCCTCCCACTCCGCCGTATTGGCTATGTCCGATGACATTCACCTGTAATACGTCCCTTGGTAGTAAAACTCTCACGGAACCCGAATTTTGTAATCTATATTTCGAGTTTATTAATCCGTTGTAATTAGAATGTAGCGAGGTCACAGATACCAGTCCTCGGCCGCACTGATCGCTCCGAGGGAGCCTCGATCCCACCAGTACGAGGGCGTCCATCACGCTCCGGACGGGTTCTCGACCGCAGTAGCAGTGGGTACCGCCCGCGAACGATGAACCGATGGTCACGGTCGCTCGCCGGCGGTTTCGAGGTCGACGAACGGTGTCGACGAACTGTAGCGACGGATTCCGCGCCTAGTCGCCCCGGACGCCGGTGACGTCGAAGCCGAGGTCGCGAACGTCCTCGAGAATGGCCTCGTGGTCCGCGGTCGCCCGGTAGTAGATGACGATGTCGAAGCTCCCCTCGCGCAGCAGTTGCTGGCACTCCCAGACGAACTCCTCGTCCTCGAGGGTGAGCCCCTGGTGCTGGTTCGAGGAGAAGTCGGGGTCGTCGTTGCCCGAGTAGACGAAGCAGTCCTCGGGGTCGTGGCCGGTGTGTTCGGCGATGATATCGCCGACGTCGAGCGTCGCCTGCATCATCTGGACGTCCTCTTGTCCGTCGTAGTCGGTGTGGACGATCGCCCCGTTGAGTTCGATCTCGCCCGGCTCGAGCAGCGCCTTCGTCCGCTGGTAGAGGTCCTCGTCGACCGCGTGCGAATCTGCCATTGTCGGAAGCGAGAGTCCCCGGACTGATAGCCGTCACGGTTCCGATAGGGCGATTTCGGGCCATTTGGCGGGGGTTGATCCGTCCCCAATTGTCGGACCGGTGGGGCGAATCTGCACCCAGTCGGCGAATGAATCCACACCCGTTCGTCGGATAGGTGTGGTGATCAGTCTCTCAGGTGGAGTATAACACACAAGAGACATAGGGAGCGATGACTTCTAGACGGGTGATGAAGCGGTGGCTCCGGCAGCGCGTCGACGCGGCCTACGAGCAGTTGCTCTCGAGAGAGATCTCCGGTGCGCCGACCCACGTCGCGGTGATCCAGGACGGGAACCGGCGGTACGCCCGGCGCAAGGGCAACGACGCCCCACAGGGCCACCGCGCGGGAGCCAAGACGACCGAGCGCGTCCTCGAGTGGTGTCAGGACGTCGGCGTCGAGGAGCTGACGCTGTACGCCTTCTCCACCGAGAACTTCGACCGACCAGACGAGGAGAACGAGGCCCTGTTCGACCTCCTCTGTGAGAAACTCCGCGAGTTCGCCGACGCCGACCGCGTCCACGACAACGAGGTGCGGATCCGGGCGATCGGCGACGTCGACCGACTCCCCGAGCGGGTCCGCGAGGCCGTCGACTACGCCGAGCGCCGTACGCGCGGCTACGACCGGTTCGTCCTCAACATCGCGCTGGCCTACGGCGGTCGCTCGCAGCTGCTCGAGGCGGTTCGCGGCGTGGCCGCCGACGTCGAAGCGGGCGAGGTCTCGCCCGACGACATCGAGGTCGAGACGATCGAGGACCGACTTTACGAACAACCCGTTCGTGACGTCGACCTGATCATCCGAACGGGCGGCGACGAGCGCACGTCGAACTTCCTGCCGTGGCACGCCAACGGGAACGAAGCCGCCGTCTTCTTCTGTACCCCCTACTGGCCGGAGTTCTCGAAGACGGACTTCCTGCGTGGGATCCGAACCTACGAGCACCGCGCGGAGTCGTGGCGGCGGACCCGCGCTCGACGCGCGCTGGCCCTGCTCGGTGCCATCAGCGACGCCGAACTCGCCGAGGCCCAGTCGATCGTCGAGCGGTTCCGCGACTCGCTGCCGACGGCCGAACGACCCGATCCGGAGGAACTCGAGGCCGGCGAGAACGAGCAGGTCGACGGCATCGACTCGAGCGGCCGGGCCGCCGACTGAGCGCGTTCCCTCACCGTATCGAGGTACTCCACCCCCGTCAGCGACGGCGATCCTATCCGGCGCAACTGGTAAACCGATCATAAATACTTTATTTCCAATACAAATACAAGAATACGTAATGGCCGCCCTCGATAACGCCGTCGACGTCGAGCGGTTCGCCCGCCTGACGGACCTCCCCGTACCGACGGCTGCGTCCCTGCTCGAAACCGTCCGTACGCGAATCGCGATCCACGCACTGTCGCGCTCCGATCGGGAACTCCCGCTCGAGGAGTTGGCGGCGGCCGTCGCCGCGGTCGACGCCGAGCGAACCCGGTCGGAGATCAGCGTCTCCCTCGTTCACGCGACGCTCCCGAAACTCGAGGACTACGGCGTCCTCCGGTACGAACTGCGGTTCGACACCCTCCGGCTCTCCGGGCCGATCGTCGGACTCGAGGACCCGCTCGGCGAGCGACGGGCCGGCACCGCGTCGCCCGAGTCGATCGGAGTACTCGAGTCGGGTCGTTAACGACCGTATCGACGCGACCGGTTGCAGTACTCCCGGACCGCCCGGAGGAAGTCCCGCTTGCGGAAGTCCCGCCAGTTGACGTCGGTGAAGTAGAGTTCGGAGTAGACCGACTGCCAGATCATGAAATCCGAGAGCCGTTCGGCGCCGGTCTTGATCACGAGGTCGGGTTCCGAGGGGAAGACCAGGTGCTCCTCGACCCGCTCGTCGTCGATCGCTTCGGGATCGAGTTCGCCCGCCTCGACGCGTTCGGCGAGCGTCCGCACGGCGCTGGTGAACTCGTGTTTGCCACCGAGACCGATCCCGATGCGGATCGGCGCGTCCGCCTGCGTCCGGTCGTCCGGACCGCGGACGGCGACCTCGCGGGGCGCGTCGATCGTCTCGAGTTCCCGCCGCAGAGCGGGGACTGCGGCGCCATCGAGGACGCTCACGTAGACGGTCACCCGCGTCGCGTACTCGAACGCCCACGCGAAGAAGTCCGTCAGCGTCTCGTATGCGCCCCGCTCGAGGAGGTCGCGCTCGGTAATCACGAGCGCGACGTGATCGGGAAGGTCGCCGTCGTGTCGGCGAATCCGCAGGGCGAGATACCGTTCGTAGAGGCCCACGCGAGGAGATTTCCGGTCCGATGGGATACGGGTTTCGGCTTTTCCCTGTCAGCGGCCCCGTCACCGATGGATCGCGCGGAGCCCCCCGGCGACGACCCGAATCGACAGCCGCCTGATGGGAATTGACGGCGGCCAACGGCACCGTTGAGGGGGTGAGAACGGCCGCAGCGTGGTTCACGAACCTTCAAGTGAACGCCACAGAAAGGATTCGATATCGTGACAGCACCCGTTCGGCGAGCAGGCGTGTTTGCGCTCCTCTCGACGCTCGCTCTCGTCGTTCCCCTCGGCGGCCCCTGGGTCGGGGCCGCGATCGGTGCCGTCGTCGTTCTCGGCGCGATGGCCGTGACCGACGGGCCGATATTCGAACTCCTGGCCTACCCCAGCGACTACGAGGCTGGCCGCCTCTACGGACTCGTCGCGCTCGCTCTCGCCGCCGTCGCCCTCGGACTGATCGCGATCGCGACGTCGATGTCGCTCGCGGTCTTCGTCGGCACCGTCCTCCTGGTCGGCTACGGCAATCTCGCCGAGCAGTTCGCCCGCCGGTGGACCGACCGCGACGTCGTCCTCGCGGCCGCCTTCTGTGCCGTCGCCGCCGTCGCCGCCGTCACCGGACAGGTCGGCACCCACTGGCTCACCGACAGCGGCGTCCTCGAGTCGGCGGCCACCGCCCTCCCCCGGATGGTCTTTCTCGGTGCGAGCGGCGCCCTGCTCGCCGCCTTGCTTCGGGACGTCCTGTTCTCCCACGACGATCCCGTCGTCATGCTCTCGGTCGGCCTGCTGTGCTGGCTGCTCGCGGAACTCGAGCCCACCCTCGCCGGCCCCGAGATCGCCGCCGCCCTCGCGATCACGATCGGCCTCGGCTACGCCTCCTACGCGCTCGAGACGGCCTCGATCGCGGGGATGCTCACCGGGATCCTGCTGGGGCTGTTGACCATCGTTCTCGGCGGCTACGGGTGGTTCGTCGTCCTCATCTCCTTTTTCGCCCTCGGGGGCCTTTCCTCGAAGTTCCGATACGAACGGAAGGCCGAACTGGGCGTCGCCGAGGACAACAACGGCGCCCGCGGCAGCGGGAACGTGCTGGGCAACGCCGCCGTCGCCATCGTCGCCGTGCTGGGCTACGCGGCGAGTTCGGAAACCCTGCTGCCCGGCGTCCCTGACTCGAGTCTGTTCCTGTTCGCCTTCGCCGGCTCCGTCGCCACGGCGATGAGCGACACCCTCTCGAGCGAGATCGGCAGCGTCTTCGATCGGCCCCGGCTGATCACCACCCTGGAACCGGTCGAACCCGGCACCGACGGCGGGGTCACCTGGCAGGGCGAGGTGGCCGGCGTCGCCGGCGCCGTCGTCGTCGCGGGGATCTCCTACGCCCTCTTCTCGGCGGTTACGACCGTCGGCGCGGCGATCATCGTCGCCGCCGGGGTCGTCGGCATGACCGTCGACAGCCTGCTGGGCGCGACGCTCGAGGGGCGAGTCCTGGGAAATCAGGGCGTGAACTTCCTCGCGACGCTTTCGGGCGCGCTGGTCTGCGCGCTGCTGGTGCTGTCGTTCGCCGTGCTCGGATGATCGAAAAACCGGCGTCGGGACGGAGAGCGTCGCGGTCGGCCGTCAGTCGTCCGCCGGGGCGAACGAGCCGCCGGCGTCGTCGGTCGATTCCTCGAGCGCGTCGATGCGTTCGTCCGGGACGACGGGATCCAGTGTGTCGTCGGCTCGCGCCTGCGCGCGTCCGGCAGACGCCGTCGCCCAGAACATGAGGAGTAGCTGGACGCCCAGCAGGGCGAGCGCGGCCTCCGGTGGCGGTGACATTATCGTCCGCTGGGCACTGGTCGCATATCAATTACTCGTCCGGGTCCCATTCGGCGGGAGTGAGCGAACCGACGCGTTACGCTGGGCGGCGACCTGCGGCTCAACAGCCACCACCGCAGCCACAGCCAGCGGTCGTCCGCTTGATCCACAGATACAGTCCGGTCCCGACGGCGATCGCGGCGCTTCCGGCCAGCAGTCCGGGAACGGCGCCGACGGTGGGAACCGTTACGGGTTCCGGGGCGACGAGCGTGCCGATACCGAGTCCGACGATAACGGCTGCGACGAACTTTCCCAGCCGGGGGACGCCGATCAACTCTAGCGTTTTCGCTGACATTTCCGTGGCAAATCACTTCGCCAGAAACGACTTAGTTCTTCGGTAGGGTCCGCCCAACCCGGTTAGCTGAACCTGACCCCGTCCCGAGGCGCGTACGAGCGGAACGCGGTCGTGACGGATCGGATCGTGGAGCCTCAACACCCCGACGACTCCTCGAGGTAGTCGGCCCCCCAGGCGTCCATCGCGTCGATCACCGACTCGAGCGACTCGCCCCGTTCCGTCAGCGAGTACGCCACCCGAAACGGTTTCTCGCTGACGATCTCGCGGTCGACGAGTCCCGTCTCCTCTAAGTCCTCGAGGCTGTCGGAGAGCACCGTACTGGAGACCGCATCGATATCGTCCTTGAGCGCGTTGAATCCGAGCGGTCCGCGCTCGAGCAGTCGGTGGACGATGACCGGATGCCACTTCTTACCGATCAGGTGGGCCGTACACGTGACCGCACACCAGTCGTCGTCGGCACACCACGACGCGACGCACTCCTCCGGCGTAGATTGACTCATACGGCGTTCGTCCGAGAGGATACGCCGAACGTGTACTAAAATATACGTGTCATCCTGAACGGTCGGACGGCCCGATCGACTGCCGTCACTCCGTCGTCGGGGGCTCCTCGGCCACGTCGTCGACCGCGTGAATCCGGACGGCCGTCGGCCGCTTGGTGAACTGCCCCAGCGAGCGCGCGACGATCCGCTCGACGCCGCGGTCGGCCGCCAGATCGAGCAATCGCTGGCCGAGGATCTCGTCGAGGATCACCGTCGTCGGCGCCGCCTCGAGGGAGTCGAGGGCGTCGTAGGCGTCGCTCGCGTCGGACTCGCCGACGACGTCGCCGTCGGCGTCGAGAAACCGGATGCGGCCGGTGTTCTCCCGGATCACCGCCGTCGCGTGGCCGTAGACGGTCTCGGGGCCGGTCGACGCCGGGGTCGATTCGGCGTCGTCCTCGACCGCGGCACCCTCGTTCTCGGAGCGCTGCTCGGTATCGGTCTCCGCAGCGTCCGATCCCCCGGGAACGGCGTCGGCATCCCCCTCGGTGGCGTCGGTGTCGCCGGCGCGACTCGCGTCGGGCTCCGGCGTCGACGGACTCGCCGTCTCGGGCGGCGACTCCGCGGGGCCGTCGACGGAGGGGGACCGGACGGCGACGTCGCTGTCCGTCGTCGGCTTCGTCTCGGTCGGCGCCGGCGCCGGCGTCGAACTGCCGTCGGTCGCGGCGACCGCCTCCCGGGGTTCGTTCATCCCCGAGACGGTGTCGTA
The DNA here is from genome assembly GCF_017352155.2 of Haloterrigena alkaliphila. NCBI lineage: Archaea > Methanobacteriati > Methanobacteriota > Halobacteria > Halobacteriales > Natrialbaceae > Haloterrigena > Haloterrigena alkaliphila. Next base: position 926,210 of record NZ_CP071462.1, on the reverse strand, counting down.
GGGGACCTTGTTTCGCAACGCCGTGAACAGCTGGTGGTGGTCCAGGTCCTCCACGGACTCGCCCGCCGGCGCGAACGCGACGTAGTCGATGTCGCCGACCTGCGAGAGTTCCTCGAGGATGAGGTCGCCGCCCCGGTCGCCGTCGAGGAACGCGGTGACGGTGCGGTGGTGGGTGAGTTCGGCCACCGCGTCGGGGACGTTCGTTCCCTCGACCGCGATGGCGTTCTTGACGCCGTACTTGAGGAGGGTGAGCACGTCGGCCCGGCCCTCGACGACGATGATCGCGTCGCTATCGGTCACCCGCGGCCCCGCGGGGAGCCCCTCGTACTCGGTGATGTCCTCGACGCGGACGTGCTGGCGCACCTCCGCGAGGATCTCGTCGGAGGTCATCACGCTGTCGTCGAACCCCGTCTGGAGCAGTTCCTTCGCGCGGGCGACGACCGCCTTGCGCTTGGCCGCGCGGACGTCCTCGAGTTCGGTCACCTCGAGGTTCGCTCGGCAGGGGCCGACCCGGTCGATCGTCTCGAGGGCGGCGGCGAGCGTGGCGGTCTCGACCTTGTCGAGGCTGGTCGCGATGGTGAGGTGGCCGTGGGACTGGCCGCCGGTGCTGGCTATTTCGACGTCGATGCGTCCGACCTTCTGTGACTGGCGGAGGTCGCGGAGATCGAGTTCGTCGCCGAGGAGTCCTTCGGTCTGCCCGAAGATCGCGCCGACGACGTCGCTGCGCTCGACGACCCCGTCAGCCGTGACGTCGGCGTGGATGAGATATTTCGACGTGTCTTCCATGGGAGATCTGGCCTCGTGACGCGATCCCGCGAGCCGGAACCGCGATCGGTTTATGTAGGTTTTGGATCGTGACGGGGAAATAGCTGTTGACCTGACCAGAACGCCACGGGTCAGAACGACGACAGAACCGCTCGAAACGTCGACCGTCAGTACGACGGCCGGTACCAGTACCAGTAGACCGTCACGGCCAGCAGGACGAGCACGCCGCCGAGGAAGAAGAGCAGCCCCGGCGGTGCGACGTCGAGAATCGCCTCGGCCACGTCGGCGCCGCCGTCGGCCGCGTTCTCGACGGTCTCGTTGCTATCGCCGTCCGTCGTTTCGACGTCGACGGAATCGTTTCCGGCGGTCGCCCCGTCGTCTCCGGTTTCCTGCGCGGAGAAGCCGTTCCCGCCGTCGCCGTCGGTACTTTCGGTCGACCCGCCGCCCTCGTTCCCGCCGGCGCCCGTCGGCGTCGTCTCTGCAGGCGCGGTCCCCGTTACCGACCGGGCCCACTGCGTGAGTGCGTACTGGACTACGAAGCTCCCGGCGGCGAGCACGACGACGCCGCCGACGAACCGCGAGAGCGCCTCTCGCAGTCGACTGGCCGTCGACTCGTCACCCGTGACGATCAGCGGCCCGTCGGTCGTCGCGTAGACGCTCATCTCGTTGCCCCGCGAGGAGTACCACGTGTCGACGACCTCGACGAGGCCCGCGTCCTCCAAGTTCTCGAGGTGGTAGCGAACGTTCTGGATCGAGGAGTCGATCGCCTCGGCGACGTCGCTGGGCGTGCCGGGTTCCTCGTCGAGGCGCGCGTAGATCCGGCGGGCCGTCGTCGACGAGAGCGCGCCGAACACCGCGTCGGCGTCCTCGCCCTCGAGGCCGACGACCCGCGGCTGACCCTCGTTCTCGGCGGGCTCGGAGCGAAACGGGAACAGCCGGGCCATGTCAGTTCGATAGATAGTCTCGGGGCGACTCCTATACGTTTTGTCCTGTCTGAAAGAGCGATTTTAGCCTGGAGACGGCGCGATCCGCGATCGGTGAAAGCGCGATTTGAGCCTGCGAACGGACGGCGTCCCGCTCGAGAATCGGCCGTAGCGACCGCGTCGCGCTCTCGATGAGGAAAGCTCTTCAATCGTCCGGGTTGAAGGGGAACAATTACCAACGTCCGGCCGAACACCCGGATATGCGCCGACTGGAACTGGCGGGGTGGAGCACGGTCGGGGTCGTCTGCTGTGCGCTGGCGATCCCGTGGTTCCTCTGGGGGGACTCGACGGTCGTCGCCGGCCTGCCGCTGTGGCTCTGGTGGCACGTCGGCTGGATGGGGCTCGCCTCGGTCGTCTTCTGGACGTTCGCCCAGCGGGCGTGGGGACTCGGCATCGAAACGGGAAGCGACGCCGGCGACTCGAGCGACGCCGGCGGCGAGCGGGGACCCGGATCGACGCGGTCGCCGGCGGGGGGTGACCGCCCGTGAGCGTCGCCCTGCAGGTGGGAATCATCGTCGGCTACCTGCTGGTGGCGCTGGCGGTCGGACTGGTCGCCTACCGGCTGACCGACCGGACGGCCGAGGACTTCTACCTGGCGAGTCGGACGCTCGGGACGGTGGTGTTGCTGTTCACGACTTTCGCGACGCTGCTGTCGGCCTTCACCTTCTTCGCGGGGCCGAACGTCGCCTACGCGGAGGGCCCCGAGTGGGTGCTCGTCATGGGGCTGATGGACGGAATCATCTTCGCCGTTCTCTGGTACGTCATCGGCTACAAGCAGTGGCTGCTCGGCCAGCAGTACGGCTACGTCACGCTCGGGGAGATGCTGGGCGACCGGTTCGCCTCGAGGCGGCTCCGCGGACTCGTCGCCGGCGTCAGCCTGCTCTGGCTCTTTCCGTACGTCATGCTCCAGCAGGTCGGGGCCGGCAGGGCGCTGCAGTCGCTGACCGACGGCGCCGTCCCCTACGCCGCCGGCGCGGGGCTGATCACCGCGTTCATGATCCTCTACGTCGTCGTCGCCGGGATGCGGGGCATCGCCTGGACCGACACCCTGCAGGGCGCGTTCATGCTCGTGACCACCTGGGTCGCACTGCTGTGGGTGCTCGCGGCGGTCGGCGGCCCCGGCGCGGCGACCGAGGCGATCGCCTCGAATCCGGAGACCGCCGACTTCCTCTCGCTGGGCAGCGACTACTACACGCCCCAGTGGATGCTCTCGACGGCGATCACGATCGGCTTCGGCGTCGCGATGTTCCCGCAGGTCAACCAGCGCTTCTTCGCCGCCGGCTCGAAGAGGGTTCTCAAGCGGTCGTTCGCGCTGTGGCCGATCCTCTGCGTCCTGCTGTTCGTCCCCTCGTTCATGCTCGGCGCGTGGGCCGCCGGCCTCGGCGTCGACGTGGCCCTCGCCGACGGCGAGAACGTTCTGCCGACGGTACTCGCCGAGTACACGCCCGTCTGGTTCGCCGCGCTGGTCATCGCCGGCGCGATGGCCGCGATGATGTCCTCCTCGGACTCGATGCTGCTCTCGGGGTCGTCGTACTTCACGCGAGACCTCTACCGGCCGTTCGTCGACCGATCGATCTCGGAGCGCCGCGAGGACTTCCTGGCCCGCACCGGCGTCGTCGTCTTCGCGTCGGCCGCCTTCGTCGCCAGTCTGCTCACCCCCGCGCCGCTGTTCGACATCGGTGAAGCGGCCTTCGGCGGGTTCGCCCAGATCGCCCTGCCGGTCATCGTCGCCCTCTACTGGCGCCGGACGACGCGAACCGGGATCACGGCCGGCATCGCCGTCAGTCAGGCGTTCTACCTCTCGAGTCTCTTCCTCCCGTTCGTCCCCGGCAGCTACGCCGGGTGGACGGCCGGCATCGTCGGGATGGGACTCAGCCTCGTCGTCACGGTCGCCGTCTCGCTGGTCACGACGCCGGCGGCCGACGAGCGCCGAGCGATCTACTTCGAGCGGTTGGGCGCGGACTGATTGGATTTCGGTCCAGGCCGATTCCGCACCGCAAACCGATTCTCGAGTCCCTTGCCTCTGGCCCCGATTCTTTGTAGCTCGTCGCCGTGGCAACGCGCATGGATCTCGAACTCGACGGCAACAGCGCACTGGTGACGGCTTCCTCGAGCGGCCTCGGCTTCGCGAGCGCCGAAGCGCTCGCCGCGGAAGGCGCGAACGTGATGCTCTGTGGCCGCGACGAAAAACGGCTCGAGTCCGCCCGCGAGGAACTCGCCGACGTCGGCGACGGGGAAGTCCGGGCCACGCAGACCGACATCACGGACCCCGACGCGGTCTCCCACCTCGTGAGCGAGACGGTCGACGCGTTCGGCGGGCTGGACCACCTCGTCACCTCCGCCGGGGGACCGCCGAGTACCACCTTCCTCGAGACCGACGAACAGGACTGGTACCAGGCCTACGACCTCCTCGTGATGAGCGTCGTCTGGACGATCGAGAACGCCCACGAGCACCTCCTCGAGTCCGAGTACGGGACGATCACCTGCATCACGTCCCGGACGGTCCGCGAGGTGGCCGACGGCCTCCTGCTGTCGAACTCGGTGCGCCGGGGCGTAATCGGCCTCGTGAAGACCGTCTCGCGGGAGTTCGCCCCCGAAATCCGGGCCAACGCGGTCCTGCCGGGAACGATCGAGACGAGCCGGATCGAGGAGCTTGTCGAAGCGAACGTCGAGCGCGGTATCTACGAGGACTACGAGGACGGGCTGACGGAACTCGCCGACGAGATTCCGATGGGGCGCATCGGCGAGCCTCGAGAACTGGGTGACGTCGTGGCGATGCTCTCGAGTCCCCGCGCCAGTTTCGTCAACGGCGTCTCGGTACCGATCGACGGCGGGCTGTTGCGGAGTTAGGGCGATTCGAGTCGGCGCAGCCCGTCACCGAACGCGCTTCGAGCGGTGGACCACCGGTACGGTGGCGTGCGCTGTGACGGGGTGAGCGGATAGCGAACCCCGTCACGAATGTGTGCGAGGGATGAGCGAGCGAGCGCAGCGAGTGAGCGAATCGGCTGGGGAGGACGTGGAAATCACAGTTGCCACGATAGGCAGGACACTTCTCTTCGCATTCAGTCCTATTCGAGTTACTCTAGAAAACAGCTTCTACTACCGTGGCGGCAGGGAATTGCCACACCCTCCCCAGCCGATTCGCTCACTCACTCTGTTCGTTCGCTCATCCCTCGCACGTATTTGAGCCACGCCTCGCTTTCGCTCGCCGCGGCCCAGCGCGCGCCACCGCAGCGGTGCGTTTCGGATCGAAATGAGGACAGAGCACGTCCGTATTGGCGGAGTCTACCGGCTAATCCGCCGAGATCTCGCAGCTACCCTCGTAACTGACGTCCTCGACGGACTCGATTTCGGGCTGGTCGCCACAGACTGGACAGGACGGGTTCGACCGCACCGGGACCTCCTCGAAGGTCATGTCCATCGCGTCGTACATGAGCAGGCGCCCCTCGAGCAACTCGCCTTTTCTTAAGATGTACTTGACGACCTCTGTGGCCTGAATGCAGCCGACGGTGCCCGGGAGGACGCCGAGGACGCCGGTCGTCGCGCAGTCGGGGACGGTGCCGGGTTCGGGCGCTTCGGGGAAGATACAGCGGTAGCAGGGCGGTGATTCGTCCGTTTCATCTCTGCGCTCGTTCGTGAACGTCGTGATCTGCCCCTCGAAGCGGTAGATCGCGCCGTGGGACAGCGGCGTGCCGGTGAGCACGCAGTGGTCGTTGAGCAGGTACCGGGTCCCGAAGTTGTCGCTGGCGTCGAGGACGACGTCGTACTCGTCGACGAGGTCGCCGACGTTCGCGGACGTGATGCGGGTCTCGTGGGTGTCGACGTCGATGTCGGGGTTCAGCGCCGCGACGTAGTCGGCGGCGCTCTCGACTTTCGGGCGGCCCACGTCGCCGTCGCCGTGGACGATCTGGCGCTGCAGGTTCGAGCGCTCGACGACGTCGTCGTCGACGATTCCCAGCCGTCCGACGCCCGCGGCCGCGAGGTACTGGATCGCCGGCGAGCCCAACCCGCCGGCGCCGACGACGAGGACGCTGGCCTCGAGCAGCCGCTGCTGGCCCTCGGGACCGATCTCGTCCATGATCACGTGTCTCGAGTAGCGATCGAGTTGGGTCGCGTCGAGGCGGAGATCGCTCATGCGCGATAGTTGGGCGGAGACCGAGAAAAGTCCGCGGGTCGATGCGGGCGGAGCCGCCACCGCGATCGACCGAGCGACACTGCCGATCGAACCGTTTTCGGCGACGAATCGAACGTACGTAGTTCCTTCGGCGAATCCGTTCCGTCGTTGAGGCAGATGTCGGGGTCAACCCAATTGTTTAATACTGTGGGAGGCATTGACACGCCCATGGCAACCTCACCCAGTGACGCCGGTGACGACGTCATCGACCAATTCCTCACGGACCGCGGTCACACGGTAGAACGAGTCGGGTGGGAGCAGGAGTACAACAAGAAGCAGTGCCCCGAGTGTGGCGGCCTCCACGACACGTCCGCCACGACCTGTACCGTGTGTGGGTGGGAACCGGCGGCCTGAGCCGCCGCGTCGACGCTCGTTTTTCGAGTCGGAGCCACTGACGGAGCCGCCGCGTCAGTCTACGGTCGCGGTCGGCCGAGACGACGACGCCGAGTTCCTCGGATAGCGGTAATTTCAACCGCAGTTATGCGACACAATTATAGTGTATCGTTATCCTACCATTCGTTGAGAAGCACTATGCCGGAATGCCAGAACTGCGGCGCGTTCGTCACGGATGCGTACGCACGCGTATTCACCCCCCGCGACGTAGACGACCCCCGGGTCTGTCCCGACTGTCAGGACAAGATCCGCGACGGTGCCGACGTTCGAACCGCCCGCTCCCCGCGAAATCCCTGATCGATCGGCTATCGGCCGATATCGACACCGTTCGGCAAATACGTGGCGGTTTCTGTCGACGAAAACCCACGTCACTTATGGGTATTGCGACCCTGAACTGCTACAATGGCTACTACGGAGACGAAGGTGACCCGGTTGTTCGGTGGTCCGGGCAGCGGGAAGACGACCGCCCTGCTCGACCACGTCGAAGAGATCCTCGAGGAGGACGGCGTGACCTTCCGGGATATCCTCGTCGTCTCGTACACGCGAGCGGCTGCACAGGAGGTTCGCGAACGGCTGGCCGAGCGACTCGACGAGAGCCCGCGTGCACTGCAGGGCAACGTCTGTACGATGCACGCGAAGGCCTACGAACTGCTCGACCTCTCGCGAAGCGACGTCATCGGCGAGTCCGACAAGGAGGAGTTCTGCGAGGAGTACGGCCTCGAGTTCGAGGACGAGTACTCCGGCGCGGGCCGCCGTACCGCCCGGTCGACGACTATCGGGAACAAGATCATCGCCACCAGCCAGTGGCTCCAGCGGACCCGGCGCGACGTCACTGACTGGTACGACGTCCCCTTCCAGTGGAACGAAGAGGAAGTGCGACTGCCGCCGGAAATCGATCCGAACGCCCAGGAGGGTAACAAGTACACGCCGACCTGGCCCAGCGACGACGACCGGATCGACGTCCCCGAGGCGATTCGCGGCTGGCGCACCTACAAGGGCGAGTCGGGGAAGATCGGCTTCGCGGACATGCTCGAGCGCGTCAGACAGCGTTCGCTGCTGCCCAGCGTCGACTACCTGGTGATCGACGAGTTCCAGGACATCACGACGCTGCAGTACGACGTCTACGAGGAGTGGAAACCCCACATGGAGCAGGTGCTGATCGCCGGCGACGACGACCAGGTCGTCTACTCCTGGCAGGGCGCCGATCCCGCGCTCCTGCTCGACGAGGAGGTCGACGAGGACGTCATTCTGCCGAACTCCTACCGGCTCCCCTCGAACGTCCTCAACGCGGTCAACAGGGAGATCCGCCACATCGAGACGCGCCAGGACAAGGACCTCAAGCCGCGCAAAGAAGGCGGCGCCGTCGAGGCCCGCGCGAACGCCTCGATGCTCGACGTCGTCCGGAACGTTCGGCGGACGCTCGTCGAGGGCGACGGCACCATCATGGTGCTGTTCCGGGCGCGCTACCAGATGTTCCAGTTCATCGACGAGTTCATCACCGAGGGCGTCCCCTTCACCTCGCTGACCGACCAGCGGATGTGGACCGACCGCCTCACGCAGTACGTCCGCGCCATCGAGGCGATCGACGCGGGCGAGGACGTCACCGGCCTGCAGGCCCGGCGACTCGCCGACATGCTGCAGGAATCCGCGTTCGGCACCAACGAGCGCGACGAACTCTTCGACGAGATCGACGAGCGCCAGGAGGACGCCGGCATCGACGACCTCGAGCAGCTGATGATCCCCGCGGAAGTCGTCCAGGATCACGTCCCGTTCATGCCCGGCCCCGGCTCCGCCTCGGACATGCTCCGGAAGGTCACGAACTTCCAGAAGAAGAGCGTCAAGTCGTACTTCGCGATCGGCGAGTACCAGGGGATGGCGACCGACCGCGTCCGCGTCGGTACGATCCACTCCGCGAAGGGTCGCGAGGCCGACCACGTCATCGTCGGCACCGACCTCACCGAGAAGGTCGTCGAGCAGATGGTCGCGACCGTCGACGACCCCACCGACATCCCGGGCTGCGAGGAGTTTACAAAGACCACCTCGCCGGTCCCCGTCCTGACCGACAACGAGCGCCGCGTCTTCTACGTCGGCATGTCCCGGGCCCGCGAACGGCTCGTCCTGCTCGAGAACCTCGTCGACGGCGCGCCGACGCTGCCGATCGACGTCCTGCTCAACAACCGGCTGACCGACACGCCGCTGGAGGAACTGGTCGAGCAGGCCCAGCTGCCCGAAGACGCCGACGCGGACGGCGACGAGGTCGAAGCCGAAGCGCCGTGAGCGACGCCGATTCGAGCGCCGGAACCGGCGCCGACACCGGCCTCGAGAGCGTCGGCCCGCACCTCGAGTCCGTCGTCGCCGGGGCGCTCGCGGACCGCGACGTCGCGGCGTTCGTCCACGTGGGCACCGCTCGCGATCCGGGGGTTCGGTACTGTCAGTCGATCCTCGAGCGACGCCTGAGACCCGGCGAGGATCGGGACGTCGTCGCGGTCGCGTTCGACGGCGACGAGTGGCTCACCGAGACGACGGACGGAACGGTGAGCCACCCCGCCGAGACGCTCGCCGACCGATTGGCCAACCGGGGCGAGACCGAACCCGACGCGGAGCCGAGAACGATTCTGACGCCGGCGGCGATCCCCCACGACGCCGCGCTCTACCTCGAGCGCGCCGGCTTCGACCTCGCGTCGACGGCCGTCCTCGAGCGCGCTCGAGCGACGAAGACGGCCGACGAGCGCGAGCGGATCGCCGCGGCGCAGGCCGCCGCGGGCGTCGGTATCCGCCGAGCGGCCGCGCTGCTCGCGGACGCGACGATCGCCGACGGGCGACTCGTGGCCGACGGCGAGGCGGTGACGCCGACGCGCCTCCGGACGGCCGTCGACGCGGCCATCGTCGAGGCGGGCGCGTTTCCGGCGGGGAACACCGTCGTCAACCCGGATTCGGGACACGTGCCCTCGAGCCTCGACGGAGCCAGCGCCGGCGACGGCACTAGCACCGGTGGCACCACCGAAGACCAGCCGCTGGCACCCGGCGAACCGATCGTCCTCGAGACGGCCCCTCGCGGCCCCGCGGGCTACCACGGCGGCCTCGTCCGCACGCTCGTCGTCGACAGCGACGGCGGCAAGGAACGCCGGGCGCACGTCGCCGTGACGCAGGCGTTTCGCTCCGCGGCGGCGATGCTGACCGCCGGCGCCGAGTCCGTCACGAGCGTCGAGGCCGACCTCGAGGCGGAGATCAGGGCGTTCGGCGAGGACGGCGCGGTCGAGACGCGGGTCTCGGGCGTCGGCCTCGAGTCCCGGGAACGCCCGCTCGCGGGCGGCGAGGACGTCGAACCCGATCACGTGGTCCGACTCGAGGCGGCGGTCCGCGTCGACGAGGGGCAGTGGCTCCGGATCGCCGACCTGCTCGCGAAAGGCGAGGCCGGCGAGCGCGCGGCGTACCTCCCGGCGCCCTCGCAGTCGCTGGATCCGACGGCGCTGCTCGAGGAGTGACGAGGGACGTCTCAGAAATCGTCGTCGAACGAGACGGTGGAGAGGGGGTCAGGGACCGCCGTCGGATACGTCGTCGGAAGAGCGCTCTTCCGCGTCGTCGTCCGAACCCCTCAGCCGCTCGTAGCCGCTCAGGACGGTTTCGACCGCGAAACCACCGAGTTCGAGGATCGCGAGGACGAGGTCGGGCATCGGTATCGAACCTGTTACTCGAGTATCGCTTTCGTCTAGCACCGTAAGTGGTGGCGTCGGCGCTACGACCGGTCGTCCTCGCTGGGCACGTCCACGACGTCGCGGTCCTCGTCCGCTTCGGCGTCCGATTCGGTCGTGACCGTGCCGACGACCCGTTTGGCGACGATTCCCGGAATATCCGACGGGGTCGTCAACCGGTGCTGGACGAGGACGAGCGCGACCGCGAGAAACAGGAGGAGCGCACCGGTCGTCGTCTCGCCCCGAACGAGCAGGAACTCGAGTCCGGCGAGCGCGGCGGGGATCGCCAGCACGAGCGTCCCCGCGAGCGTGATCGTGTCGATGATGCTGTTCATCGCTCGCGGCTACGCGCGGTCCCGGCAAAAGGACGACGACTCCGCGGCCGCGCGACTCGGCACCGACATCCGTAACGTATCTGGAACGCATTCCTGATCCGGAACGTCTTTATCCGTCGACTGGTACCTCCGAGTATGTTCACCGGAATCGTCGAGGAGACCGGCGAGATCGTCGCCCGCGAGCGGACCGACGACGGCCTCCGTCTGCGCATCGGGGCCGACGAGGTCGCGACGGGACTCGAGCACGGGCAGAGCATCAGCGTCAGCGGCGTCTGCCTCACCGTCGAACGCTTCGAGTCGGGCGCGTGGTTCGAGGTCTTCCTCGCGACCGAGACGGTCGAGCGGACCTACCTGGGAGACCTCGCCGAGGGCGACGCGGTCAACCTCGAGCGGGCGATGCCGGCCGAGGGCCGGTTCGACGGCCACGTCGTGCAGGGACACGTCGACGCGGTCGCGACGGTCTCGACTATCGAAGCCGTCGACGAGGACTGGTTCTTCGAGTTCGAACTCCCCGAAGGATACGGCCGCTACGTCGTCGAGAAGGGGTCGATCACGCTCGACGGGATCAGCCTCACCGTGGCCGACCTCCAGAAAACAAAAGGCCGGGTCACCGTCGCGATCATCCCTGCGACCTACGAACTGACGACCCTCTCCGAGAAGGAACCCGGCGATCCCGTCCACCTCGAGGTCGACGTCCTCGCGAAGTACGTCGAACGGCTGCTCGAGGAGCGCTTCGCGTAGCTCACTCGTCGGCTTCGCCGAAGTCACCCAGTCGCTGCTGGCACGCCTCGAGCAGCGCGACCTGTCGCTCGAGCATCGCCGCGGCCATCTCCTCGCCCTCGTCGTCCGCGTCGAGCCGAGCGCGCATCGCGCGAAGGCGCTCGAGGTGCTCCGAGACCTGCCGGTCGAACTCGTCGTCGGCCAGTTCCGCGGCGTCCTCGAGCTTCGCGAGCAGTTCGTCGGGCGACTGGGGGATCTCGCCGCTCGAATCGGCGTCGGCGTTCGACGTCCCCGTCAGCGCCGCGAGCGCGTCGAAGTAGCTCCGGGTGGCCGACTGCGCGAGCTCCACGCCCTGCCGCTGGGCGACCAGCGGGGCCTCGACGGCAGTGCGGGCGGTCCGTTGCTGGACGGTCAGCCCCTGCTTGAGCAGTTCCTGACCGCTCGTCATCGCGGCCCGCTGGGTGGCGAACGCGACCCCGAGCGGCGAACTCGAGCGCTCGCCGCCGGTTCGATCCGCGTCCTCGCTGTCGACCGTGGCCGCATCGGTCTCGGTGTCGGCCGTCGCCGCGTCCGCCTCACCCTCGAGTCGCTCGCGAGCGACCCCGTCATCCGTCGATTCGGGCTCCGCCTCCGACCCGGCGATCGTATCGGGGTCGATCTCCGGATCGGGTTCCGAATCCGGTTCGACGGCCGACTCGATATCGACGCCCGGAACCACCTCGCTGCCCGACTGACTCCCTTCCGCAGTCGTCGACTCGTCGTCCGCGGTCTCGAGGGTCGTCTCCGGTCGCGGATCGGTCTCGGGACCCGAGCGGGTCTCGACGTCCGGATCCAGTTCGGTCTCCGGGCGAGCGTCCGTTCTCGAATCCGTCTCCGCGTCCGTGACCGACTCGAGGTCGACGCCGGTGTCCAGTTCGTCCGCGAGATCCGCGTCGTCGGTTTCGCGCCGGTCACTGGTTTCGTCGTCGTCGTCCGTCGCTGCCGACTCGAGGTCGACGCCGGTGTCGACCTCGTCGGCGATATCCTCCGACTCGGTCGCCTCGTCTGTGACGGCGTCGTCGGATTCGGTGGACTCCGCGGCCGACTCGAGATCGAGGCTCGTATCCAGTTCCTCGGTGATGTCGGTTCCCTCGATCGACGTCGATCCCGCGGTCGTCCCCCCGTCTGACTCGCTTTCGGCCGATTCGCTCTCGGCCGATTCGTCGTGGTCCGTCTCCGCGGTCGGTCCGATGCCGGCGCCGGTGTCCGGCCCGTCGGGCTCCGCTTCGTCGATCGGCGCGTCGGCGACGCCGGCCCGATCCATCGCTTCGGCCGACTCCGTCGATCGGTCTCCGCTCATCGCGTCGGGGGACGCCTGCGTTTCGTCCTCGAGATCGGGGGCGGACGCACTGTCCGCCTCGTCAGCGGTGTCGGGTTCCTCGGCCTCCTCGATGTCCGATGCGTCGGGTTCCTCGGCCTCCTCGATGTCCGATGCGTCGGGTTCCTCGGCCTCGTCGATCACCGCCGTCGTGTGCTCGAGACCGGGTTCGCTCGGCGCGTCGGGCCGGTGAACGTCGTTCAGCTCGTCCGGCGCGTGGGGTTCGTCCGATCCGTCGGACGCGCGCGTTTCGACCGGTTCGTCGACCGCCTGATCCTCGTCGGGTGCGTCCATCGGCTCGTCGGGACCCGTCTCCACGTCGAGACTCGTTTCCGTCGGTTCGTCGGCGCTCGAGTCCGCTGTCTCGTCCGGTTCCGCGATACGTGTACTCGTCTCTACTTCGGCCTCCGCGTCGGATTCCTCGAGTTCGTCGGTTCCCGCGTCTCGCTCGGCCTCGTTCCGCGCGGTCGCGTCGTCCATCGCGTCGACACTCCCGCTCGAGTCCCACTCGTCGACGTCGGTTTCGGGGTTTCGCTCCGCGGCGTTGGTGGTCGTGACCCCGGTCTCCGTCGGCACGCCGGCGGGGTCGTCGACGGACTCGGTTCGGAGCCGGATCACGTCGCTCGAGATCTCGTCGACGGTGTTCTCGTGGACTGCGACGGTGTCGTCGTGGGCCTCTCTCCAGCCGAGGGCGGCCCTGATCGAGTCCACGACGCCGGCGCGGGGCTCGACGCGGGCGGTGTCGTCCTCGATCGATCTGACCGTCCCGATCACCTCGCCGTTGGCGTTCTCGACTCGCTTCTCGAGGTCGTCGTCCGTAAACGTCGCACTCATAGGGGGACTGCCGAGACTGTGCCCAAAGCCAGTGGTGCCTGCACCAGCGGGGCCGAGCGGCGCTCGGCCGTCTCGGGCGGCCGTCAGCGCTGTGGCGGGTCGAACTCGGTCAGTTCCGATCGGGGATCCGAACCGGTGTCGTCCCTGACGGCGCGGTAGACCCGCCGGTAGCGGGCGATCTTGCGGTAGAGGAAGGCGAAGATCACGGCGTCGAACAGAACCACGTAGCCGATGAACGCCGCCCCGAAGGGGATGGGGGTGAGTTCAGTCACGACGGAGGGAACGATTCCGACGGTGACGTTGTACGTCCCGTGGATGAACGCGGCGATCAACAGCCCCTTCACGACGATCGGGCCGCCGCGGCCGGGGTTGAACTTCGCGAGACCGAGGTAGTAGCCCGCGATCGCGGAGTAGATGACGTGGCCGGGACCGACGAGCGCGCGAACGGTCGTGATGCCGGTCGCAGCCGTGAGCGTGCCGACGTCGGCCTGCGCGATCGTCGACCCGATGTAGATGGTGTTCTCGATCGCGGCGAACCCGAGTCCAGCCACGGCGCCGTAGACCGCGCCGTCGATGACGGCGTCGAACGCGTCGCTCCGGTAGGCGAAGAAGCGAACCGCGAGCAGTTTCACGCCCTCCTCGACGGGTCCGACGATCAGGTAGAAAAAGAGGATCGATCCGACGACCGGAACCGCCCGGATGCTCGGCCCGACCAGCGAGTTCACGACGGCCGCGAACGTCGCGAATAGAATGGCCAGAACGAACGTCGCGACGAGCAATCCGAGCGGTTCCTGCGTCGTGACGTCCGAGTACCAGATGAGCGCCGCGAGCAACGCCGCCGGAACGACCGAGAGGCCGAAGAAGACGGCGACCGCGACCGAGCCTTCCTCGAGGACGAGCACCGCCGGCTGGACCAGCAGTGCGATCGTAATCGCGACCGCGACGAGGAGCACGATTCCCTGCAGTCCGTACCGGATCACGTTGTATACCGAGTTCGAGACCCGATCGAGGCGCGACCGGGGTTCCCACGTCGAGACGTCGTAGAGATCGGTCGACTCGTCGCTGGCCGCTTCGACCGGGTCGCGCTTTCGCGACATGGACGCCAGTACGACGGCCGGTCCGGTAAGCGTTCGGCGCGCACGTCCTAGTATGATATTGACCTTCAAGATCTGTATAAGGACCGTACTTATGCGTATTCGGCGACCAGAACCGACAATCATGTACAGTGGCAGTCGCGGGATCCTCTACACGGCACCGCCAGCATCGGACGAATCGAACGACGACGCGACGGAGGCGACAGCGAGCACGGCGGACGGCGACGCGGCGACGACCGCAGCGGAGGCCGACGACGGTCTCACCGCCGACGACTGACGTCGAGCATCGACCGGCTCGAGCGCGGTGTTTGCTCGCGACCGCTTCGCATCCCGGAGCGACGCCACCGCGGTCCGGACTCGGAATCCACAAAGGCCTCGCCCGCGAACCGTCGCTCATGCACTTCGATCAGCGAACGCAGCAGGCGCTTCGCGACGTCGGGCTCTCGACCGACGACCTCCGGGCGGCCTCGGAAGCCGTCGTCGAGGCCGTCGACGCCGACGCCGCGGCGCTCGAGGCGTTTTTCGAGGACCACGACACCGTTTATTCGGACATGGATATGGCCCACTCCTCGTCGGAGTATCCCGAACACGCGGTCGACTACCTCGACCTGACGACCCACGCCGACGAGATGCGCGGTTGGCTCCGGTTCGACACGTGGGGCGTCTCCGTCGAGGACGGCCGCGTATTACCGGATGAGTCCATCGAACTGACGCTCGGGCCGACGATCCACGACCGCGTGCGGTTCGCGCCCGACCGAGAGACGCTGCGGTGATTCGCGTGCGTCCGAAGATGGAGGGTCGACGACGAGTGGAGGGGGCGGCAATGACAATGGAAGATCGACGATGACGGATGGAGGATCGACGATGACGACGGCGCGCGTCCGCGGCATCTACACGACCGCGATCACCCGACTGCTCGGCGACCGGGGCCACGAGATCGTCCAGGCCTCCGACCCCATCCGGGAGCGATTCGACGAGGCCTTCGAGACCGCGCCGGCCGACGTCTCGATCGAGACGACCCGCGACCGGCAGGGCGTGGGACTCTCCGGCGACCCCGAGGCGGTCGACGCCGTCGCGGGCGAACTCGAGTCCCTCGCGATCGATACCTTCCGCTGGGACGCCGGCGCCCCCCGCGGCGCGGTCTTCGACTGCGAGGTGCTCGAGGCCGGCGGCGGTGGCGGTGCGGTGGTCGACCTCGGGGACGGCCGCCGGGGCTACCTGCCCTACGACGACGTCGACGGCTACGTCGACGAGGGGAACCGGTACCGGGTGCAGGTGACCGATCCCGCGCCGCCGTGGGACGACGACCGACCGCGGGTCGCGCCCACGCTCGAGGTTCAGGGCGGACTCTGCACGCTCTCGCGGGACCGAACGGGCGTGTCGGCGGCGCTGCGGGGCGAGGCGGCCGACGAACTCGTCGGCATGACCGACCTGCTGTCGGTCGACGTCCCCGACGGCTGGGGCGTTCGCTGGCAGCACGCGGCCGCCGACGCCGACCTCGAGGCGATGAGCGCCGCGCTCGAACGCGGGGTCGAACGCGTGCGATCGCTCGAGGCCGCGCTCGAGGACGTACCCGAGGATCCGGGCGAACCGCGGAAACTCGCCGCGCCGCGGTCGACGGCGTGGTTCTGGTTCGGCCGCGAGTCGCGCTTCGCGCTGGACGAGCAGCGGCGGGCCGTGGCGCCGACGATGGCGGGCCACCACCGGACGAAGGCCGCCGACCGGGCCGCGAGCGCGGCGGTGGACTTCGCGGAAGCGGTCTGCGAGTCGCCGAGTGGGACGGACGGCGACGGAACCGACGTCGACTTCCCGTTCACCGCCGTCACCCGCCAGTTCGGCCCGACGAGGGGCGACCGCATCGAGATCGGCCACGGCAAGCCCGACGGCCGCCTCATCTCGCTCGGTCGCGGTGAGGTGACCGACTGGGGGGCCGACGGAACGATCACCCTCGAGCGCTCGATGCGCGGGGGCGGCAGCTACGACGCGCTGGACGTTCCCAAGGAGGACGGCGACGTCGCCGTCACGAAGTTCCGCGAGGGTCGCTGGTGGTATCCGACAACCTACCGGGACGAGAACGGGACGGCCAAGGGGACGTACGTCAACGTCTGTACCCCCGTCGAACTGTTCCCCGGCGCGGCGCGGTACGTCGACCTCTACGTGGACGTGATTCGAGTCGACGGAACGGTCGAGATCGTCGATCGCGAGGAACTCGAGGCCGCGGTCGACGCCGGCCACGTCTCCGAAGAACTGGCCGAGAAGGCGACGAGCGTCGCCGCGGCCGTCGAACGGGCGCTATCGAAGTAGATGGAGACGGCGCGGGCGACGCTCAGTCCGAG
Organism: Haloterrigena alkaliphila; assembly: GCF_017352155.2. Taxonomy (NCBI): domain Archaea; kingdom Methanobacteriati; phylum Methanobacteriota; class Halobacteria; order Halobacteriales; family Natrialbaceae; genus Haloterrigena; species Haloterrigena alkaliphila. The sequence goes on along the minus strand of NZ_CP071462.1, from coordinate 909,527 downwards.
GCGCTCGCGGCGTTGCCGGGCGCGGCAACGTTCGGCAGCAGGTGGACGTAGTCGTCCAGGTCGAGGGCGAACTCGCTGTTCGTCGGCGGCTGGACCCAGCGGAAGTCGAACTCGGCGCCGTGTTCCCCGCCGCCGTCGGTGACGGTGTGGGTCCACCGGTCGCGCAGTTCGTGGACCCGCGCGTGGAAGAAGTGCCGGACGTAGCGCTTCGGCGGCGACTCGCGGCGCGTCCAGACGTCCGTCGTCAGGTGATTCGTCGCGCTCAGCGTCGCTAAACCGCTCTCCTCTCGGACCTCTCTGTGGAGCGCCTCTCGCGGGGACTCACCGGGTTCGAGGGTCCCCTTCGGAATCTGCAATCCGTCGTGGCCCGGCCCCTCGAAGACCAGCAGTTCGCCGGTCCCTCGAGTGATGTAGGCGCAGGCTTTTCGAACGTACGTGACGTCGGTCATGAAACGACAAACCACCTCCTCGCACAAAAATGTACCACCTGAGATGTTAGACGCGAACGAGAATAATTGCACACACGAAGTGTGTATCGGGTTCTCAGTAGACAAGCGAGGAGATGTGGTAGCTAGTCCGAAACGATTGCTGGTTCTTCGTCCTCGACCGGTCGGTCGCCGTCGAGGTGGGTAAACAGCGTCGCGAGCGCCGGTCCGGAGACGTTGTGCCAGACGCTGAACAGCGCCGGGATCAGCGCGGTGCCGGCGCCGAAGTGGGCCGCGGCCAGCGCCACCGCGAGGCCACAGTTCCGTAGGCCGACTTCGAACGCGCAGGCCCGTGTCCGTTCGTGCCGTCAGGTCCGTGACGGCCATCGACCGGAGATCCCCCGACTGCGAGCACGCACGGTACTATAACTCGAGCGATCGTCGACGCCCACCGACGCTGTCGCCCGCGAAGTGGTCGGCGGAGACCGATCGGCCACAGACCGGACAGCCGTTCGCCATCGTCGCCTCGCGCATCGGATCGGTCACCGGAATCGCTCGTCGACAGTCCGGACAGGTAAACTCGTATGTAGTCATGAGCCGTGTTCCTCCTGACAGTAGTACGTCCGAGTCCGGGATATGGCATTTACCCGGATATAGAGGGAGATATATACCGTCCGATCAGCAACCGCACAACGGACCGTACTCGAGGCGGGGCCAGTCGGGGGCTGTCGAAGCGGAACGACACCGTTCGATCGCCGACGGCACCTCGCAGACATGTCACCGATACTGATTCAATCCGTCGGAGCCAACAGTGAGGTATGCGAACACTGGTAACGGGTGCGACCGGCACGCTCGGGCGGGCGGTGCGGCCACGGCTCCTGAGCGGGGGCCACGCGGTTCGCGCGGCGAGTCGCTCGCCGCCGGCCGCGACCGACGACGACGCGGAGTGGGTCGCGCTGGATCTGGTCGACGGCACCGGCATCGACGAGGCCCTCGAGGACGTCGACGCGGTCGTCCACGCGGCTACGGCGCCGCAGGGCGACACCGAGGCCGTCGACGTCCGGGGCACCGAACGACTGCTCGAGGCGGCCGCCGAGGCCGGCGTCTCGAATTTCGTCTACGTCTCGATCGTCGGCGTCGACGAGATTCCCCTCTCCTACTACGAGCACAAACTGGCGGCCGAGCGGGCCGTCGACGCGAGTCCGGTCCCCTCGACGATCGTTCGCGCGACCCAGTTTCACTCGTTCGTCGCCGACCTGCTCGGGACCGTCGCTCGAGTGCCGATCTGGCCCCTACCGACCGAGATTCGACTCCAGCCGATCGACGTCGGCGAGGCCGCGGACGCGATCGTCGAGCGCGCGACGACGGAGGCGGCCGGCCGCGTCCCCGAAGTCGGCGGGCCCGAAGTGCTGACTGTCCGCGAACTCGCCGAGGCGTATCGCGACGCGCGAGGACTGCGCCGACCGATCGTCCGCCTCCCGCTGCCGGGATCGGTCGCCGCCGGATTCCGCTCCGGGGCGGCCTGCTGTCCCGATCGGACCGTCGGAACGGTGACGTGGGACGCGTGGCTGGGCAGGCAGTTCGGGTGACTCGAGACGGCCCTCGCTCTCGTCGCGGACTCGGCGCCGTGGTCCGTCGTCGCGCTCGAGGGGAGACCGTCGAACATTCAAGGTGAATCGTTAACGTTCCCCACGAACTACTCCCGTCGATGTCGACTTTGAACGACGAAATGGCCGACGTTCGGGCGGACGTCGAGGACGTTCGGGCGCACCTGCGCGAGGAAGTCCCGAAGTGTTTCGAGTTCGACGTCACGGTTGGTAACGTGACGTACAACGCGAACAGCGACAGCGTCTCGGTCACCGTCGAACCCAGTTCGCAGGCTCGAGAACAGCTCTCGGACCGCCTCGGCGGCGTGAACGTGAAAACGGACGGGCAACTCGAGTTCGAGTTTCGGTTCTCGCGGTCGGAACGCGAGGAGTAGGCTGACTCCCGGATCAGCGCCCGGCCGCCGTCCGGTGGCCGAAATCGCTGTGCCCGCCTCAGTCGGCCGCGAGCTCGTCCAGGCCAGCGGACTCGATGTCGGCGCCGTCGACCGACGAGCGCAGGGAGTCCATCCCGTCGTCGCGGTCGATGTCGAAGTCGTTCGCGTAGAGGTCCGCGACGCGGGCCAGCTCCTCGTCGGTGAGCTTCGGCACGTCGCTGGCGGCGGCCCACTCGTCGATGTCGCCTTTCGTCCGAAACGTCGGCGTCACGGTCGCGACGGGATCGTGCGAGAGCAGCCACGCGATCGAGGCCTGCCCCATCGTTCGTTCTCCCTCCCGCTCTCGCGGGCTCTGCCCGATCGAGCCGTCCGCGGAGTCACGCTCCGCGCGCTCGAGAAATCGAAGTTTCTCGAGTTTCTCCCAGCCGGTCTCGTACCACTCGTCGGGGCGGAAGCCGCGGTGGTCGCCCTCGCCGAGTTCGGTCTCGGGCGTCACCTGTTCGTTGAGAATCCCCGAGGAGTGAGGCACGCGGGGGATCAGGCTCGTCGACGAGCCGGTCCGATCGATCGTCTCGAGGAAGTGGGTACCGACCTCCTGCTCGAGCAGGTTCCACACCAGTTGGACGGAATCGAACTCTTCCTCGATGGCCATGTCACCCTCCGCGAGCCAACCGATCGAGGGGCCCAGCGCGAGGCCGGTCGCGTCGATCACGCCCTCCTCCTCGAGTTCGTCGAGGAGTTCGAGCACGTCAGGGGTCATCTCGTTGACGTCGGCGTTGTGTAACTGGAGGACGTCGACGTGGTCGACGCCGAGGCGCTCGAGGCTCTTCTCGACGGCCTCGCGCAGGTAGTCCGGGTCTATCTTCTTGGGCAGTTCGCCGTGGCCGGCCTGCGGGTTATCGTAGAAGTCGTAGCCGACTTTGGTGGCGATGATCACCTCGTCTCGGACCCCCGAGAGGGCCCGCCCCAGTAACTCCTCGCTGCGGCCGTGGCCGTAGACGTCGCCGGTGTCGAAGTAGGTGATCCCCTGCTCGACGGCGTAGCGGACCATTTCGAGAGCGTCGTCCTCGGAGCGGTCGCCCCACCAGTCGGTACCGACGACCCACGCGCCGAACCCGACTTCGCTGACCTCGACGCCGGAGTCGCCGAGTTCCCGGTAGTGCATGTGCACGCGTTCGGATCGAGGGAACTTATCGTGTGGGGAATGCCGCATTTCGGATCCCGAAATCGATGGGGAGTCGTCGTCGCTCGAGACCGATTCCATCGACGCGGGATCGCTACCGGACCCGCCGACGCACCCGATCCGGACGCACCCGATTCGGACGCACCTGATCCGAACCGTTATGCCCGCGTACTGACAAGCGCGGGTATGGCCGATTCCGGGACCCGACTCATCGAGCTCGCCGTCCTCCTGTTCACGCTCGTCGCGATCGGGGCCGCGGCGGTCGTCGTCCTCGAGACCGTCACCGCCCCATCGCTCGACGTGGGCCACATTCCTCGCTGGACGGCGATCGCCGGCCTCCTGCTCGCGGTCGTCGCGATCGCCCTTCCCGCATCCATTCTCTTCGGCTGGCAGTCGGCTCGGGAGGCGGCCCGTGAGGAGGGCGCCCGGGAGCGCCGCCGCTCGTAGTCGAACCGTAAGCGCGCTCGACCACGTTCGAGGAGGGTACGCTACCGGAAAAAGACGGATCGACGTCTCGCGCGACTCGACGTTACTCCTCCTCGTCCTCGGACTCGTCTTCGTCGGTGCTGTCGGCCTCCTCGCCCGGTTCGACTTTCATGTCCGAGGCGTCCGCGTCGGGGGTCTCCTCGGGTTCGATCGCGTCGGTCTGGGCGGGCTGGGCCTGTTCCGGATCGGGGCCCGTCGCCTCGCTGGTCTCCTCGGCCATGGCCGTATCGGAGACGTCGACCTCGACCGGCTCGTCGCCGTCTTCGTCCGTGTCCCGGCGGGGATCCTCTTCGTCGCCGACGGAATCCGGTTTCGTTCGCGTCTCTTCCATATCCGTGTCGTCGGTGAACTCGACGCGCGAGCCCGTCTCGCCCTCGTCGCCGAGCTGTGCCGACTCGTGGACGTCGCCCTCGGCGTCGATCTGGGATTCCTGCCCGGAGTCGGGGCGATCGGCCGCCGCGTGGGCCGCATCGGAGACGTCCTTCTCGTCGCTTCCGCCCTCGATCTCGTCAAACGTCGGCTCGAACGTCTCGGGCTCGCTCGAGCCGCGGTTCCGGAGCCCGTAGCGGAGCAGGCCGGCCGCGGCGCCAGCCTTCAGAACGCCGCGCAACCGTCCCTTCCGGAGCGATTTGAGCGCCGACAGGAGCAACACGCCGCCGCCGAGCAGCGCCAGCACGGTCTTCCTGTCGCCGCCGACGGCCGACGTGACCGCCTCCACCGGCTCTTTCGCGTCGTATTCGTCGAGTTTCTCCACCGCGTCCGTCGGGAGTTCCGTCGCCAGATCGTGATCGGGTTCCTCAGACATTGGATGATCCTCCGCGCTCGCTGCGCTCGATGGCAGTACTCGCTCCGGACGGTTGAACCTTGGACCGGCAACTGAAACTGACTGTCGGCGGGACGACGGTCGGTCGCCGCCGTGAGCCGACCGAACGCCGATCGATCACCGCGATCAGGGCCGCCAGTCGAACCGCTCCGGATCCCGCGCCGCCAGGGCCGTCCGGACCGCGGCGACGTTCTCGGGAACGTCGTGAATCCGGACGACGTCGGCGCCGCGGTCGGCCGCGATCGCACTCGCCGCGACGGTCGCCGCCCCGCGCTCGCCGGCCTCGCGGTCGACGTGGGCGAACATCGACTTGTGGGAGTGGCCGATCAGGACCGGACAGCCCAGCGCGTGGAACTCGTCGGTCCGGCCGAGCATCTCGAAGGCCTCGCGGGCGGACTTGCCGAAGCCGATCCCGGGGTCGACGACGATGTCCTCGCGGTCGACTCCGGCCTTTTCGGCGAGCAGAACCCGCTCGGAGAGCTGGTCGATGACGTCCTCGACGACGTCATCGTACTCGACGTCCCGGCCCGGCACGACCGGCGCGTCGATGCTGTGCATCACGACCAGCGCCGCGTCGTGGTCGGCGACGACGAACCGCATCTCGGGGTCCTCGAGCCCCGAGACGTCGTTGATAATATCGGCGCCGGCCTCGAGGGCGGCCTCGGCGACGGCGGCTTTCCGGGTATCGATCGAGACCAGCGCGTCGAGACCGGCGATCCGCTCGACGACGGGGACGACGCGGTCGATCTCCTCCTCGGTGGGGACGGGATCGGCGCCGGGCCGGGTCGACTCGCCGCCGACGTCGATCACGTCGACGCCCGCCTCGATCATGGCTTCGGCGCGGGCCGCGGCGTCCTCGAGGCCGGCGTACTCGCCGCCGTCGTGGAAGCTGTCGGGCGTGACGTTGAGGATGCCCATCACCGCGGTGCGGTCGTGCCACGGGTAGCGCGAACTCGCGTCGCTCGAATCCACTGTACTGGCCGAACTCGCCGTGCTCGCGTCCGCGTCAGCGGCCACGACCGTATCCGCGTTCGACGCCGCGCTCGCGTCTTCCGGGTCGAATCCGAGCGTCTCCCGGAGGTCCGCCGCGAGGGCCGCCGTGTCGGCCGACCGGTCGTCGGCCCCCGACTCGAGCGTCTCGAGGAGGCGCTCGAACTGCGATCGGGTCCCCATCAGCACGGCGTCGACGCGCTCCTCCTCGCGCTGGCGCCCCGAGAGGGCGCACTCGCCGCCGAGGCGCAGCAGTTCCTGTTTGACCGCCGTCGCCTGCCGGGCGCCCATCGAGCGTTTGACCACGCGGTGGACGGCGTCGTCCTGCAGGCGGGAGCCGTCCGCGTCCGGAACGTCCGCCTTCGCGAGCGCGTCGCGGGCGTCCTCGCGGTCCCGAATCCGTTTGGGCACGCCGGCGCTCGTCCAGCGCGAGCGGGCCTCCGCGACCGCGAACAGCGATCCGGTGACGAGCACGCAGTCGTCCGCGTCGGCGTCGGCCAGCGCGGTCTCGAGGCCCCCCCGAACGGTCGGGGTCGTCCGCACGTCGTCGACCCCGGCGTCCCGGAAGACCGCCGCGAGCACGTCCCGATCCTCGGCGCGGTCGAGCGACGGTTCGCTCGCGAATACGGAGTCGGGCGTCGGCAGCGCCGCGGCCATCTCGCGGTGGTCCTTGTCGTGCATCGCGCCGAAGACCAGCGAGAGGCGGTCGTAGTCGTAGGTCGCGAGCGTCGCCGCGAGCGGTTCGCAGGCGCCGGGGTTGTGCGCGCCGTCCAGAATCACCAGCGGATCGGTCTCGATCACTTCGAACCGGCCCGGCCAGTGGGCGTTTCGCAGTCCGCGAGCCAGGTCTTCGTCCGAGATGTCGGCGACCTGCCGGGCCAGCACGGCCGCGATCCCCGCGTTCTCGGCCTGGTGGGCGCCCGGCAGCGGGATCCGGGTCTCGAGGCGCCAGTCGTCGGATTCGACGGTGACGGCGGCCTCGGTGTGGTTGGCGCGGCCGCCGTAGGTGACCCGGACGTCCGGCTCGGCGTTCCCGTCCTCGCTCCCGTCCGCGTCCGAGACGCCGACCGTCACCACGTCGCCGGCGACGTCGCGGACCGCCTCGAGGGCGCCGCCCGTGACGCCGGTCACCAGCGGCGCGTCGGCCGGGGCGACGTGAGCCTTGTCGCGGGCGATCTCTTCCTCGGTATCGCCCAGGATGCCCGTGTGCTCGAGCGTGACGCTGGTCACCGCGCTCGCGACCGGATCGACGACGCTCGTGGCGTCGTACTTGCCGCCGATGCCGACCTCGAGGACGGCCACGTCGACGTCCTCGCGGCCGAACTGCCAGAGGGCCATCGCGGTCATCGTCTCGAAGAAGGTGGGCGACTCGCCGTCGGCGGCGCGGTCGGTGACGTAGTCGCGAGCGGCCTCGACGTACGCACAGACCGCAGAGCGGGGGATCTTGCGCCCGTCGACGCGGACCCGTTCGCGGAGGTCCTCGAGGTGCGGCGAGGTGTAGAGGCCGACGGAGAGGCCGGCCTCTCGGAGGCTGCGTTCGACCATCCGCGCCGTGCTCCCCTTTCCGTTGGAGCCGGCGATCTGGACGAAATCGACCGTCTCGTGGGGGTCGCCGAGGTGGGCCAGCAGCCGCGCCGTCGATTCCGTCCCGGGTTTCGGACGGAACCGCCGCAGATCGAATAAAAAGTCCGCCGCCTCGTGATACTCCATACCCGAACCACAGAGTCCGCGCGCTTAGGAATGTCGGACTCGAGTCCCCGGCCCCCTCGAGTCCGGCGCAGGGAACACGTTCGGGGGAACACCGATCCGTGGAGACGCGTATCCATCTACCACGGGTTTAGGTCCACCTAAACCGAGGAGGAAAAACGATGCCAGCCACCGATTTCGACGCCGAACGAACGTACGACGACGATCGATTCACCGCACGAACCGTCTTCGAGAGCGACCGACAGAAGGTCGTGCTCGGCTACTTCGAGCCGGGGCAGTTCATTCCGGTTCACGCCCCGGGCAGCGACGTCGCGATTCACGTCCGGTCCGGGCGGGGACTCGTCCGCGAGGGCGACGCCGAGCACGCGGTCGAACCCGGGGACGTGATCGCGGTTCCGGCCGACGTCGACCGCGGCGTGCGGGCCGCAGCCGACGAGCGACTCGAGGCGTTGCTCGTCACGAGTCCGCCGCCGACCGACGCCGAACACGACCCCGTTCGAGAGGGGCTTCGACGCGGGGTCTTCGATCCGGCTTGAAGACTGCCGGCGTCACTCGGCCGACGGTTCCGACGGCTGGCGTCACTCCGCCGGCGCCCCGGCCGACGGTTCTGACGGCTGCTCGGGGGTCTCCTGGGTGATCTCGAGGAACGCGTCCTCCAGACTGCGAGCCTCGCCGGTCTCGGCGCGCGATTTCAGCGTCTCGGGGTCGCCCTGCGCGACCAGTTCGCCGTCGTGGAGGACCCCGATTTCGTCGGCCAGTTCGTCGACGACGGGGAGGATGTGCGTCGAGAGGAAGATGGTCATCCGCTGATCCGCGAGGTCGGCGATCGTGTCCCGCATCGTCCGGGCGGCGCGGGGATCGAGTCCGCTCGTCGGTTCGTCGAGGAAGGCCACGGCGGGTTCGTGCAACACGGCCTGGATGACGCCGACCTTCTGGCGCATCCCCTTCGAGTAGCCCTCGATGCGGCGGTCGGCGTCCTCGAGCAGGTCGAACCGCTCGAGCATCGATTCGATCCGCTCGGACGACTCCGCCTCCGGCAGATCGCGCAGGCCGGCGGCGTACTCGAGCTGTTCGCGGCCGGTGAGTTCGTCGTAGATCGGCGGCTCCTCCGGGAGGTAGCCGATGTGGGGCGTGACGGACTCGCGGTCCGTGATCGGATTACCGACGACCCGTGCCGTGCCCGCGGTCGGTCGCACCAGCGTCGTCAGCATCCGCATCGTCGTCGTCTTCCCCGCGCCGTTGGGTCCCAGAAAGCCGTAGACGGTCCCGCGGTCGACGGTCATCGTCAGGTCCGAGACGGCGGTCGTCTCGCCGTAGCGTTTCGTCAGCCCGTCGGTCTCGATGGCGGGGGCGTCGGCAGGGCTCATACGATTTCCTTCGCCCGAATATAATTAAAGGTATGTCATTTCTCGCGACTACGGCCCACCGTCGGGTCCCTCCAGGTCGCAAGCGTCGCCAGAGGTTCGAGCGTCGCGGTCGCCGTCGGGCTGCGAGCGTCGCGGGAATCCGGTCCGCTCGACCGGACCCGTAGCATGACAAAATCCAAATTATTTTCCGGATGCACGACGCGCTCCCGACCATGGTCCCTGACACGCCACCTCGGTCGCGAGTCGGAGGTGATCGCTGATGGTCCGGACGTCGCTTCTCGTCGCTCGAACGGAGTTCCGGCGGACGACTCGAGCGGTCTCGAACGACCGGACGAAGCTGGTCACGATGGCGCTGCTCGCGCTGTTCCTGATCGGCATCGTCTCGGCCGCCGCCGGCTATCTGCTTCCCGAACTCGGCGAACGGTTCGCCGAGGGGATCTCCGCGGCGGACGCCTCGCTGGCGACGGATCTCGTCTCGGGAGGCATCGCGGTCGGCTGGATCTTTCTGGTCTTCCTGACGGCCATTCGGGCGTTTACGACGGCTGCCGATCCGGATAAGCCGGCGTTCCTGCTCACGTCGACGTCGCTCCGGAACGTCACGGTCGGCCTCATCGGCGCCGAGATCCTCATGTTCGCGGTCTGGTTCGTCCCGGGTGCGATACTGCTCGGGGGCGCGTTCGCCTACGGTGCAGGGACGATCCTCCCTGCCCTCCTCGCCCCGCTGCTGGTCTGCCTGTTGCTCGTGACGGCCGTTCCGATCGGGTTCCTGATCGGGATCTGTATCAAACATCTGGTCACCGTCTACGAACCGATCGCCCGCTATCGGGTGCTCGTGTTCGTCGGCTTCTGGGTGCTCTACTTCGGTGCGATCATCACGGGCGGCTTCGATCTCGTCGTCTCGCGGCTGTTCACGGCCCTGCAGGACAGCCCGCTGGGCTGGCCCGGCCACATCCTGCTGGCCGGCGTCCCGAACGTCCCCGCCTCGAGTCTCGCGATCGCCGGCACGGTCGCCGGGACGGCGGTCCTCAGCACGGCCGCGTTCGGTCTCGCCGTCGTCGCCGCGGGACGACACTGGTTCGCCGATCCCGCCCGCTTCGAGGACAGCGAGGAATCGACGGAGAGCGGGGACGAGACCGCGTCGAGTCGATTCGATCTCGATGGGGTCCTCTCACGGGGCCTTCCACGACCGATTCGATCGGTGACGGTCACGGCGATTCGCCGGACCAAGCGAGCACCGATCCGGTTGGCCTACGCCGCCTATCCGCTGTTCGGGATGATCGCGTTCATCCAGGAGATCGTCCAGACCGGGACGGTCCCCACCCACGTGGCGGTCATCCTCTCGCTGTACGTCGTCTGGGCCGCCGGCGCCCTGTTCACGCTCAACCCGCTGGGCGATCTCGGCCGGGGACTGCCGGCCGTGATGACCTCGACCATCTCCGGTCGGCAAGCGATCACGGGGCTGGTGGTCGCCGGGGCGCTCGTCGCCGCGCCAATCGCTTTCCTCGTCTCGCTGGCCCTCGGGGTCGTCAGTCCGCTCTCGTTCGAGCGGACGGCCGCGCTGGTCGCGGCCACCACCGTCGGTGCCGTCGTGACCCCGGCGCTCGCGTCGGGGATCGGAACCGTCGTCCCCCGCTTCGGCAGCGTCAAGGTCACGAACAACCGCGAGGCGGTGATGCCGAGCAAAACTGCCTTCATCATCTACTCGCTCGCGATCATGCTCCCGGCGGTCGCCGCGCTCGTGCTCTACGTCGACTCGCCCGAACTGATCGCCGGCACGCTCGAGGCGGTCTCGACCTGGGCGCCCACGCCGACGGTGTCGGTCTCCGCCCGCGGGATCACGCTCACCGCGTGGGCGGTCCTCATTGGCGGCCTGCTCGCACCGGTCGTCTCGTACCTCTACGCGGTCGAGCGCTTCGACTGGTACACGCTCGAGTAGCCCGGAGGAACCGCTCCGAACCCTGCGGTCACGCCGCGCTGCTGTCGTCGACCCGATACCTTATCCCGACCGCCGAGAAATCCACTCCCGATGCCACCGCTGTGGGGACTGACGCGAAACCGGTACGGTCGCGCCGTCTACGACGCCCTCGCACGGGTCGGACTCACCGCGACGGTGATGATCGAGTACGTCGCCGCGCTCGAGGACGCGACGGAAGAGCACACGTCCGTCGACGGCGGAGCGACCGAGTACGCAGTCGAGAGCTGCGATCCCTCGCGGGTGGCGCCGCTGGACGCGCCCGTCGACGAACTCGCGCCCGGCGAACTGGTCGTCGCCGCGCTCGAGGACGGGCGACCCCGCGGATACCTGTTTTGCTCGATCGACCCGACCCACGAGATTCACCCGCTCGAGCGGACGCTGGCGTTCGAGGGGGCGTACATCCGGCGCGTCTTCGTCGCGCCGGACCACCGGAACCGCGGCATCGCGACGGCGATGGTCGAGGCGGCCTGCCGGATGGCCAGCGAACGCGGCGCCGAGCGCGCCACCGCGCTGGTCGCGCTCGACAACAGCCCCTCCCGGGCCCTGTTCGAGCGCCGCGGCTTCGAACCGCGTCGCCGTCGGCGCTACGTCAGGATCGGGCCGTTCACCCACCGGTCGGTTCGACCGGCCTGACCGGGGGACGACGGCCCGCCCTCGTCTCGGAAAATCGATCGCCAGCGGATCACCGATCCCTCGAGAGCGGAACGTAGCCGACAGCATCTATATAGATCCGAACTAAGTAAATAGTTCTCGGAGCAGCTTTATTCCGGTCGACGTCGTGGCATCACTCGAGTGAATGACTAACGAACTGCGAGAGGCGATACGGGGCGTCAGGGACCGGCTGGATCTCGCCGATCGACGGGTCGGGGCGACGACGGAGCGAACGAACGTGCTCGAACAGTTGACGGGCGCCGACTACATCAGTCTCGGCGCGCTGTTCGTCGGGTGGGCGAGCGCCCTGCTGTTCGTCCGCGGCGAGCCGAACTGGGCGCTGCTGGCGATGTTCGGCGCCTTCCTGCTGGACAAGGCCGACGGCTGGTACGCTCGACGCACGGGCACGTCGTCGCCGTTCGGCCGGCAGGTCGACTCGTTCATCGACATCTTCGCCTATCTGGTGCCGGCGGCCCTCCTCTATCACTTCGTCCTCGCACCGCACGTGCTCGCCAGCCTCGTCGTCGGCTTTCTCGTCCTCGCCTTCGGCGGCCTGCGACTGGTCCGCCACAACGAGGAGGGATTCGGCTCCGACGGCGGTGCCAGCTACTACCACGGAACCACCGTCGTCCACACGAACCTCCTGGTCGTCGCGAACTACTTCGTCGCCGTGCTCGTCGGCTGGTGGAACGGCTGGCTGATCGGCCTCGTCGTCGCCGCGGCCTGCCCGCTGATGGTCTCGGACTACAAGGCCTACAAGACCGATAGCACTCACGTCCTGGCCGGCCTCGCCGCGGTCGCGGCCGTCGGACTGGCGCTCGGCCTCGAGTTCGGGTACCTATGACGAGTCGGGCCGAATACGCCGCGGTGGATCGGGGACCGCGTACGCTCCGAATCGATCCCCACGTGCACACGGCGGCGTCCTTCGACGGGACGACGACGCCCGCGGAACTGGTCGACGCGGCTCGCCGCGCCGGCCTCGACGGGATCGCCGTCACCGATCACGACACGATCGACGGCGCCCGCGAGGTCGCGCGACTGGCGCCCGACGACCTCCTCGTCGTCGTGGGCTGCGAGGTCTCGACCGCCGACGGCCACCTGCTCGCGCTCGGCGTCGACGCCGCCCCCGACCCCGGACGGCCGCTCGCCGAGACGGCGCGAGCGGTGCGGGACGCCGGCGGGGTCGCGGTCGTCGCCCACCCGTTCCAGCGTTCCCGCCACGGGGCCCGCGCGGCCGCGATCGAGGACGTCGACGGCGTCGAGGTCTACAACGCCCACGCGGTCACGAACGTCCGCAACCGGCAGGCCGCCCGGTTCGCGACGCGCCACGGCTACACGCGGTTCGGCGGCAGCGACGCCCATCGATCCTCGAACGTCGGCCGCGCTGCCACCGACGTTCGGCTCCCCGCCGACGCCGTCCCGTCTTCGACCGCCGCGCCCGCGGTCGAGACGGTCCTCGAGGCGATGCGCGCCGGTCGCACCGAGGCCGTCGGCCACCGGACGCCGACCTGGCAGTACCTGACGAAGGTCGTCGGCAACGCCCGTCGGAATACGCCCTCGCTCTCGCCGTTCTGAGCCCCTTCTCGCGTTCCCTTGGTCCGCACTGCTCGAGCGGACGGAGGTGAACCGGTGCGCGAAAGAAGGCACTTCTTTATCAACAGTGAGAACTACGTACCGTACAGTACCGCTATGATGGCGCTCACGCACGGGTTCATGGCGCTCGCCGCTGCCGTCCTCCTCCTGCCGGCCCTCGGCGAGTCTGCCGGGCCGGTACTGCTAGCGGCCGCATTTCTCGGTGGCCTCGCACCCGACGCCGATCTGGTGGCGAGCCACCGAAAGACGCTGCACTTTCCGGTCTGGCTCTCGGTCGCGGCGCTCGCGCTCTCGAGTCTCGTCGTCGTGACGGGGTCGCCCGCGGTGTTCGTCCTCACCGTCGCCGTCGGGGCCGCGGCGCTCCACTCGGTCTCGGACGTCCTCGGCGGCAGCGCCGAGCGCGAACCGTGGAACCCCGTGACCGAAAACGGCGTCTACAACCACGTCCTCGGGCGCTGGCACCGCCCGCGCCGGTACGTCCGGTACTCGGGCGCGCCGGAGGACTTCCTCGTCTGTCTGGCGTTCGCGGTAGTCGCGATCGATTCCGGGCTGACCGCGCCGGCCGCCGACCGCGCACTGCTCGCGCTCGTCGCGTTCGCCGGCGTCTACGCGCTGTGTCGGAAGCGACTTGCGGCTATCGGGTCGGCCGTCAGCAGTCTCGTGCCGACGCGACTGAGGGCGGTCCTCCCCACGGTGCGCGTCGAGGAGTCGGAGACCGACGGGACGACGGTGGACGTTCGGTTCGGGCGCTAAAATCGCTCCACCGATCCCCATAGCACTTTTCTCGACCATCCGACTGCGGTGGCGCGCGCTGTGCCGTGGTGAGCGAAAGCGAGGTGCGAACGGAGTGAGCGCCTCGGAAAGCGAATGGGGAGCGAAGCGACCCATGAGCACAGCGAACCACGGCTCGAAGCCGTGCGAGGGATGAGCGAGTGAGTGGCGCGGGACCGAAGGTCCCGCGAACCATGCGAACGGGCGCACCGCGCCCGTGAGCAGACAACGCGAACGAGCGAATCGGCTGGGGAGGGAGTGGAATTCCTCGTTGCCACGGTAGTAGAACTTGCTGCCAGTCGTCGTTCTCCTCGAGACCACCGGTACATTCACACAGCTAGCGACTGGCTCGCGGACTACTTCGGTCCTCCAAATCGATACTAAGGTTGACCCGATGGATCACCAACAAGACGGAAAAACCGAACGTCTTCGAATCGACTCGAGTCGGACCGAACCTGAATCAGTTCGTCAGTCCGAACGACCCCACTCGGCGGTGCGCTTCGGACGGTCGGTGATCGCCTGCACGTCGATCGGCTCGTCCTTGGCCTCGAGGGCCTCCAGCGCGGCCGACGCGCTGGCGGGCGTCGAGAAGTAGGTGATCTCCTCCTCGACCGCGACCTCGAGCAGGTCTCGGTCGCGGGAGACGATGAGATCGACCTTGCCCTCGCGAACGGCCTGTGGCAGATCGACTTCCTCGCAGAGGTCGAAGTACTGGGTGAAACCGTCGACCAGCGCCTCGCCCTCGTCGGTCTCCGGGTCGGGGAACTTGTCCGCCGAGAGGTCGATGATGGCGGTGCCCGACTCGGGGATCGGCTTGTTCGTCGCGTCCTGGGCCTTGTCGTAGGCCTTGCCGAACGTGTCGGCGCTACCCATGACCTCGCCGGTGGACTTCATCTCCGGGCCGAGACGCGGGTCCGAGCCCGGCAGTCGGTCGAACGGCAGGACGACCTCCTTGATCGAGGTCTGCTCGGGGATCTGCTCCTCGATCGCGAGGTCGGCGAGCGTCTCGCCGGCCATGACCTTCGCGGCGATCTTGGCGATCGGGACGCCCGTGGCCTTCGAGATGAAGGGGACGGTACGCGAGGAGCGCGGGTTCGCCTCGAGGACGTAGACCTCGCCGTCTCTGACGGCGAGCTGGACGTTCAGCAGCCCGACCGTATCGAGCGCCGTCGCGATGTCCTCGGTGACCTCGCGGACGCGCTCGAGCGTGTCGTCGTCGAGCGAGCGCGGCGGGATCATACAGGCCGAGTCGCCGGAGTGGACCCCGGCGGCCTCGACGTGTTCCATGATGCCGCCGATGAGGACGTCCTCGCCGTCCGCCACGGCGTCGACGTCCAGTTCGACCGCGTCGGCGAGGAAGTCGTCGATGAGAATCGGCTTGTCCGGACTGACGCGGACGGCTTCCTCGATGTAGGTCTCGAGTTCCGCGTCGTCGTAGACGACGTCCATCGCGCGACCGCCCAGCACGTAGGAGGGACGGACGAGGACGGGGTAACCGATGTCGTGAGCGAGGGTCAACGCCTCCTCCTCGGAGAAGGCGGTGCCACCCTCGGGCTGAGCGATGCCCAGTTCGTCCATGAGGGCGTTGAAGCGGTCGCGGTCCTCCGCGAGGTCCATCGCCTCGACGGACGTGCCCATGACCGTACAGTCGAGGCCGCGGCGGGCGAGTTCCTCCTCGAGCGGTTCGCCGATGTTGACGGAGGTCTGGCCGCCGAACTGGACCATCACGCCGTCGGCGCCGGTCGCCTCGGCGACGTCGGCGACCTCTTCGGCGGTGATGGGCTCGAAGAACAGCCCGTCGGAGGTGTCGTAGTCCGTCGAGACCGTCTCGGGGTTGTTGTTGACGACGTGGGCCTCGATGCCCATGTCGCGCAGCGCCTGGACCGCGTGGACCGAACAGTAGTCGAACTCGACGCCCTGCCCGATGCGGATCGGACCGCCGCCGACGACGATCACGCTCTCGAGATCGCGGTCGACCTCGAGTTCGCCGGACGCGGCGTCGCCCAGCAGCGGCCCCTTCTCGAACTCGTTCTTGCGCGCGGAGTAGTAGTAGGGCGTCTCGGCCTCGAACTCGCCGGCGCAGGTGTCGACCTGCTTGTAGGTGCGGCCGGGAACCTCCTGTTCGACGGCGCCGACCTCTGCGCCCGCAGCGGCGGCGATCGTCGCGTTCGTGTGGCCGGCGATCGCGGCCTCGGTGAAGTCGCCCTCCTGGGCGGCGACGGTGGCGTCGGCGATGCGCTTGAAGCGCTCGGTGTACCACTCGTAGATGTCCGTCAGTTCGCAGACTTCGTCGACGGTGTAGCCGCGTTCGAACGCCTCGAACATGGCGTAGGGGCGATCCGGCGATGGACGGGCGAGATACTGCTCCTCGAGTTCCTCGTCGCCGACCTCGTTCCAGTCGACGTCGGGGTCGTACTCGCTCGAGCGCAGCGCTTTGAGCAGCGACTCCTCGAAGGAACGGCCGATGGCCATCGCCTCGCCGGTCGACTTCATCGCCGTCGTCAGCTCGAAGTCGACGTCGTCGAACTTGTCTTTGGGCCACCGGGGCACCTTGGTGACGACGTAGTCGATCGCGGGCTCGAAGGCGGCGGTGGTCTCGCCGGTGATCTCGTTGTCGATCTCGTGGAGGCGCTTGCCCAGCGCGACCTTGGCGGTGACGCGGGCGATCGGGTACCCGGTCGCCTTCGAGGCCAGCGCGGAGGAGCGGGAGACGCGCGGATTGACCTCGACGACCCTGTACTCGCCGCCGGGGGTGCCGTCGTCGCGCCACGCGAACTGGATGTTACAGCCGCCCTGAATGCCGAGTTCGCGGATGACGTCGAGCGCGGCGGTGCGCATCTCCTGGTGGCCCTCGTCGGGGACGACCTGCGAGGGCGTGACGACCGTCGACTCCCCGGTGTGGATGCCCATCGGGTCGATGTTCTCCATGTTACAGATGATGATACAGGAGTCGTCGGCGTCGCGCATGACCTCGTACTCGTACTCGACCCAGCCCGCGATGGACTCCGTGATGAGCACCTCGCTGTTGCGCGAGAGGCGCAGGCCCTTGCGGACGCGGCGCAGCAGTTCGTCCATCTCGCCGACGACGCCCGACCCCGACCCGCCCAGCGTGTAGGTCGTGCGGGCGATGACCGGGAGGCCGCCGACCTCGTCGACGGCGGCCTGGACGCGCTCTCGCAGGTCCTCTTCGGTCATCTCCGAGACCTCCTCGCCCTCGTCGAGCGAGATGGTCGTCGAGGCGGGAACCGGCTGGCCGATCTTCTCCATGCGCTGGCGGAAGAGGTCGCGGTCCTCCGTCGCGTAGATGGTGTCCAGCGGCGTTCCCATGATCTCGACGTCGTACTCCTCTAGGACGCCCTCCTCGGCGAGTTCGGCGGTGACGTTCAGCCCCGTCTGCCCCCCGAGGCCGGCGATGACGCCGTCCGGCTGTTCCTTGCGGATGATCTCCGCGATGGCCTCGGTCGTGATCGGTTCGATGTAGACCCGGTCGGCCATCTCCGGATCCGTCATGATCGTCGCGGGGTTGGAGTTGACGAGGACGACGCAAGCGCCCTCCTCCTGGAGCGCCCGACAGGCCTGTGCGCCCGAGTAGTCGAACTCGGCAGCCTGTCCGATCTGGATCGGGCCGCTCCCGATCAGCAGGATCGTACGTCCGTCCGCTGTCTCGCCCTCGCGCTGCTGATCCGTGCTCATGTTACTTGTTCGTTCGAAGTTCGCACATCGTAATAAGCCCCACGATACAGTACGAATCTCGAAACGGCTTTTCGAAATTCGAATTCGTCGCCGTTCGACCGTCGGATTCCCCGGTACCGGCGTCCGTGCCGGCGTCGGGAACCCAGACAGGCCGTTTCTTACCGTCTGCCGGTCCCCGTACCGTCGACTCGAGGGGCGATCGAACCCCGTTCCCGGCCGAACGTCTTATTGCTGATCACTTCCTCCTCGAAAGCAACGCGATGGTCGACGACGGACGTTCTAGTTCGCCCCTCCCGCGGTCCATCCTGTACGTCGATCCGGACACAGCGGATCGACGCCGGATCGTCCGCGCACTCGAGTCGGGGGGCGACGCCGCGACGGTCGAGGGGGCGGCGAGCGCGGCCGACCTCCGGGACGCGCTCGCCGCCGAGTCGAGCGAGTACGCCTGCGTCGTGACCGAGTATCGGCTCGGCGAGACGGACGCGGTCGCGCTGTACGACTCCCTCCGGGCCGACGGCCGCGAGACCGTCCCCGTCGTGCTCTACACCGCCGACGGCGACGAGGCGCTCGCGAGCGACGCGATCGCCGCCGGCTTCTCGGGGTACGCGCCGAAGGGAGGTGACGATTCGGTCGACCGCCTGCGAGCGCAGTTGCGGACCGTGAGCGGGGGCGACGACGCCAGCGATGGCCGTCACCGATCCCGCGATCGCGACCTCGAGCGGTATCGGACGCTCGTCGAGACGGTCGGCGACTCGATGTACGTCGTCGACGCGGACGGTACCATCGAGATGGCGAACGAGGCGATGGCCGAAGCCCTCGACGAGCCCCGCGAGGCGCTTCTGGGCACGCACGTCACCGAGTTTCTCTCCGTCGACGACGCCAGACGGGTACAGGAGACGCTCGAGGAGATCCACTCGAGCGACGATCGAGCGTGGGGAACCGTCGAGATCACGGTCGAACTCGCCGACGGCGAGCGCTGCGACGCCGAGGTCAACGTCGCGTCGCTGACCGACGCCGACGGAAGGATCACGGGCAGCGTCGGGGCGATACGCGATATTTCGGCCCGGGCGGAGCGCGAACGCCGGTTCCGACGGCTCCACGACGGGACCCGGCGGCTGATGGCCGCCACGGAGGCCGAGGAGATCGCCCGCACCGTCTCCGAAATCGCCTGCGACGCGCTCGATCTCCGGCTCAACTCCGTCTACCTCTACGAATCGGACGTCGTGGTGCGATCGGCGGCCGACGCCTCGAGCGGCGGCGGGACGGACGGACCGGCTCCCGAAGATGAAACTGACGGGGCTGCGTCTGGAGACGAACCGAACGGATCGGCGGACGCCGACGACCCGTCGGCGACGGCTGAGGAGGACGGCGGCGGACTCGTCGCCGCCGCGATGAGCGACCGCGCCGCCGAACTGTTCGGCGACGTGGGCTTCATCGAGCCAGATGGCGGCATCGTCTGGGACGCCTTCGAGGCCGGCGAGGCGATCGTTCACGGCGACGTTCGGCGGGCGCCGAACGTCCGCAACCCCGAAACGGCCGTCCGGAGCGAGGCGCACATCCCGCTGGGCGACCACGGCATCCTCATCGTTAGTTCGCTCGAGCCCAACGCCTTCGACCCGTCGGCGCTGACGCTGGCCCGGATCCTCGCGGCCAACGCCGAAGCCGCGCTCGACCGGGCCGAGCGCGAGCGGGAACTCGCCGACCGCAGCCGCGAATTCGAGCGCCAGAACGAGCGCCTCGAGGCGTTCGCCAGCACGGTCTCCCACGACCTCCGGAATCCGCTCACGCTCGCGATGGGGCACCTCGAGGCCCTCGCGGAACTGCTCGACGGCGACGCGGACGCCGATGGCCACGCAAACGCGGACGACCACCCGGACGCGGACGCGGACGACTACGCGGATGTGGACGACCACCTCGAGGAGATCGACTGGGTGCTCGAGCGGATGGACGAACTCGTCGAGAACGTGCTCACGCTCGCCCGGAGCGGGCAGCAACTGACCGAAACGGAACCGGTCGACCTCGCGGAGGTCGCCGAGTGCGCCCACCGCATGGTCGATCCGGCCCTCGACGTGCGCTGGGACGACTCATTGCCGACGGTCGACGGCGACGACGCCCGCCTGCGCGTGCTCTTCGAGAACGCCTTCCGGAACGCCGACGAGCACGCCGGCGCGGACGCGACGGTAACGGTCGAACCGACGCCCGAGGGGTTCGCGATCGACGACGACGGCCCCGGAATCGCGCCCGACGAGCGCGAGCACGTCCTCGAGTGGGGGTACAGTACGGCGACCGACGGCACCGGCTTCGGGCTGGCGATCGTCGCCGAAGTCGTCGAGGCCCACGGCTGGAGGATCGAGGTCGCGGAGAGCGAGGCGGGCGGCCTCCGGTTGGCCGTTGCCGTCGGGGACTCGCGGTCCCGTCTCGAGTGAGTTCGAGCGGCGGTCGATCCAGTAGGGGCCAGTCGTCGTCCAGCCAGTGACAGTCGTCGAACCCGGCCCCAACCTATATCTCCGTACTCGAAAGAGGGGGGCGCATGGAATCCACGGGCGAGTCCGCACGCGAAGGCGCCCGCGCGGAACGCATCCACGTTCTGTACGTCGCCGCCGAATCGACCGCCGGCGACGCCCTCGAGCGCGAAGACCGGCGGTTCGAGACGACCGCGGTGACGAGCGCGCGTGCGGGGCTCGAGCGCCTCGAGACGACGCCGGTCGACTGTATCGTCTCGGAGTGTGACCTGTCGGGGATGGACGCACTGTCGTTCCTGCGGGCGGTCCGCGAGCGGGACGAGACGCTGCCGTTTCTCCTGTTTCCGGCGGCGGGGTCCGAGGAACTCGCCAGCAGGGCGATCTCGGCCGGCGTGACGGACTACGTCCAGCAGGGCGACGGACCCAGCCGGTATCCGGTCCTGGCGACCAGGATCGCCGACGCCCACGGCTGGTCCGTGACCGTCACGGAAGGCGAGGACGGCGGCGCGCGATTCGAGTTCCGCGGCGTCGAGACCTGCCGGTGACGACGGTCGGCTGCGGAAAACCGGTACCGCGAGGCCGACACCGCTCTCACAGCGCGCGGTCGTGCTCGCTCTCGAACTCGCGCTGGCGGCGGTACTGGTCGACGAACTCCTCGACGTCGAACTCGAGCATCTGGGATTCGAACTCGGAGACCGCGGTGTCGTCCTCGGCGTGACTGACGGCGTGTTCCATGAGTTCGACGACGAGTTCCACGACGATCTCGTGGAGCCGTCGGGCGTCGAAGTCGGTCACCCACACCATCGCGTAGCCGACGCTCCCGTCGTCGCTGCCGTCGTAGGTGTGGACCTTCTCGGGGAACTCCTCCATGACGACGCCCAGCAGGTGGGGCGTGCCGAACTCCTCGAACTCGTCGGCGGGCTCGATCGTCTCCCGGAGGACGGCGACGAGCGACTCCGGAAAGAACCGCGACGGCGGGTGGGCGTCGGTGACGACGGCGTGGGTCTCCCCGCAGGAACAGGCGTACTCGCGCATCCCCAGGTCGACGTCGTGGGGATCGAGGGCGGTGCCACAGGACAGCTCGAGGGGCCGGTCGCCGCCGGATCCCGGGACGCGGGGTTCTGCCATTGGAAGAACGTAGTAGGGGACGAGCCAAAAGGGCGACGACTCGAGAGAGACCACCGCTCGTCGTCGGTCGACCGGTTGGGATCGGCTATCGACGGCGGCCGGTCAGGTCGGGAACTGATCGCGTGTCGATCAGGGCCAGTCGTCGCGGACCGGTTCGGCGTCGTCGTCCTCGGTCTCCGTCTCCGACGCGATGATCCAGTCGGCGGCCTCCGCGGCGTCCTCGACGTGGAGGAACTCCCAGTCGACCGACTCGGCCAGTTCTTCGTCCTCGTCGGTCGAGCCGACGAAGACGTACCGATCGGTGTCGAACTGGTCTTTGACGCCGATGAGGCTCTCTTCCTTGCCGCGCGGGCCGGAGAAGAAGTCCTGCCGGATGCGGTTCTTCCGCGTGAAGTTCGTCACGACGTAGGTGGGTTTCTCCGAGACCACGCCGATGTACTCGGTCCAGCCTCTGGCGTCCTCGAAGACGCTCTCGGGCGAGGCGAGTTCTTTCAGCGCCTCGAGTTCGAACGCGAGGGTCATGTCGCTGCCGCCGTTCATACGAGACGGAAGGCGCGCACCCGGGAAAACGGCTTCGATACGTCCCACCTCGCGGGAGCCGCGAACGTCCGCGATCGCCGTCAGCCGGACGGAGCGCGGCGAACTCGCCGTGGTCGGGAGACGCTCCGAACGCTCACGGGCGACGGGAGAGAGCGATGGACGACCGGTCGGCTGGGGATCGGTCGCCGAGCGGAGAAACCGAAAACCGCGAGCGGACCGATCGATCGCCGGTCCGGTTACCGCTCGAAGTACCGCTCGACTGCCGGACGAAGGGGACTCGTGTCGGTGACGGTCCGAACGGTGACTACTCGAGTCGACGATATCCGAACGGAACCCACCACGAAAACGGAACGAACGTCGCCGAGCCACGGGATTCGCCGTGGCGCCACGTCGTTCGACGGGCGACGCCGACTTACTGAGACTGCTCCTGCGTCGGTGCGAGGTCGTCCAGATCGACCCGCTTCTCGAGGAGAACCTCGGCCTGATCGGAGACGACGCGCTGTTCGCGCATCAGCTGTTTGAACTTGCTCTGGGGCGAGAGATCGCCGATGAGGACGCCGCCGACGATCCTGCCGTCCTTGAAGGCGATGCGGCGCCACTCGGTGTCGCTGTACTTGCGCTCGGCGTGTTCGTCGCCCAGCGTCGGGTGGCCGAAGGAGAGGAACGGGAAGTCGAAGTGCGTAATCGAGTACGAGGAGACCCACTGGAACTCCTCTTCCTCGGCGTCTGCGGCCATGTTGACCGCGGCGACCCGACCCTGTTCCTTGGCCGACCCCCACGAGCCGTTCTGGGCCTGGTCGTCTAACAGGACGTCGTAGAAGCGCGTGAGGTCGCCGGCCGCGTAGACGTCGTCGACGTTGGTCTGCATGTACTCGTCGACGACGATGCCGTTGTCCCGCTCGAGGCCGGCCCCGCGGAGGAACTCGGTGTTGAACGTCAGGCCGATGGCGACGCCGGCGAAGTCGCAGTCGTAGCGGTCGCCGTTGGGATCGACGGCGGCGACGACGTGGCCGTCGTCGTCGACCTCGAAGTGGTCGACGCCGCTGTCGAAGACGGGATCGACGCCGACGCTTCGCATTCCCTCGTGCATGATCTCGGCGCCGTCGGCCGACAGCGCGTAGCGCCACCAGCGGTCGCCCCGCATCAGGTAGTCGGCGTCGATGCCCTGTGCGCCACAGACGGCCGCGAAGTCGATGCCGAGCAGTCCGGCGCCGACGATGACCCCACGGTCGGCTCGCTCCGCGTGCTCGCGGATCCCGCGGGCGTCCTGGAACGTCCAGAAGTGGTGGATGCCGTCGGCGTCACTGTTTTCGACCGGCAGCTGGGTCGGCGTCCCGCCGGTCGCGACCAGCAGCTTGTCGTACTCGATGTCCCCGCTATCGTGGGTGTAGATGACCCGCGCGTCGGTGTCGACGCTCGTGACGTGCGTGTTCAGCGAGAGATCGATGTCGCGTTCCTCGTACCAGTCCTCGTCGTGAATCGAGATCGGGGCTTCGGGGAGCTTTCCTTTCGCGTGTTCCTTGATGAGAATCCGGTTGTACAGTGGCTCCCCCTCATCGGTGATGACGGTAATTGTCGCCTCCGGATCTTCCTCCCGGAGC
Source organism: Haloterrigena alkaliphila (assembly GCF_017352155.2). Taxonomy (NCBI): domain Archaea; kingdom Methanobacteriati; phylum Methanobacteriota; class Halobacteria; order Halobacteriales; family Natrialbaceae; genus Haloterrigena; species Haloterrigena alkaliphila. The sequence continues at coordinate 886,151 of NZ_CP071462.1, read as the reverse complement.
GTCTCGGCAGCCGAACTGCCGGAGATGCCGTCACCGATGATCACGTAGTGGGTCATATCCCGAACGTTCGTAATGCGGGTTAAAGTGGGTTGCTATCTCGTCTATTTTGCTCCGCCGACTCTCCCCTCGCAACGATTGTACAGAAATCGTTGTCGAGAAGAAATATCGGTAGCTCGATCGGGGTATTTCCGTTCCACGACTCGAGATTGCAAGGATTGCTGTTAGCTCCGACGATCCGACGACGGCGAGCAGACAGCGGTTTCGTCGGGCGGTTGGGTCACCCGCGTCCGAACTGTTCTTCAGTCAGCGTTCCCTAGCCGACAGCATGAAACTCCGCCAGAACGCGCGGCACTTCGCCTCCCGAAAGGCCCTCGAGACGCCGGGCATCCGCTCGGTCGCCAAATCCGGGCTCGTTCGGATGCACACGAAGGTCTTCGTGGGGAAAGCGGATCCGGACCACGCCGACGACCGCGAGGACCACCTCGACGCCCTCTTCGACGCGACCGTCGACACCTACCTGCGGGCGCTCCAGGAGGGGTACTCCGAGGCCGAGGCCCGCGAGATCACCCACGTGCAGGCCAACTTCGACTTCTACAACCACGGTTGGACCGAGATGATGGAGTTCCCCGAGGACGAACTCGAGTCCCACTACGACCGCTACGGCGACTTCTTCGAGCGGTGGGACGTTACGATCGACGAGCCGCTCGGTCAGTTCGCCCCGCCGGACGGGATGCCCGAGGCGCCGTCGACGCCCGAGCGACTCGAGAACCCCGACCACCCCCACGCCGAGGGCGGGTTCGCGGACGACGTCTACGTCGAGACCGAGGACGGCGACCTCGTCGTGGGCGGGCAGGCCGAGCCAGAAGACGCCGACGTGTCCGAGGCGGTCGGAATCGACGACCGCGAGAACTGACCGACGAGGCCGCGGCGCCGCGGTATGGACCGCCTTCGGTCCCCGTTCCGCGTTTCCCGATCCGTCTCGCTCGGATCGTTCTCCCAATCGAATCGGTAACGAGCGAGTAACAATAATTTCTATTGAACTGTTCACTTCCGTGAACAGGCGAACGTACCTCGTCACAGCGACGGCCGCATCGCTCTCGCTGGCCGGCTGTACCGGCTCGAGGGACTCGAAACCAAGAAACGGGGACGATCCGGAGTCACCGAGCGACGGGCCCTCGAACGACCGGCCGGACGGGACGGAGTACCCCGGCGCTGCCGGCACGGCGGACGACTTCGAAGCCCTCGAGCGGTGGACGGTCACCGGCGGGCGTCTCACGGCGGATCCGAACCGCTCCGTCGTCGGTTCGCAGAGCGGTCGGATCGAGGTGCCCGAGGCGAACCAGACCGCCACGCTCGCGAAGACGTTCCCCGAACCGCGCGATCTCTCCGCCGTCTCGCCCGGAATCGCGGCGGCGACGAACGAGATGGTCGTCCCGTGGCTGCATCTGATCGACGACGACGGTAACCGGATCACCCACCGCCACGCGGTCAGCGGGAACCTGCCCCTGATGCGGTACGACTTCGGCGTCGACGCGGTGGATTCGGGATTCGACGCGACGCGCGTCCGCGAGGTCCGACTGCAGGTCTGGACGCCCGACGGGGAGTCCCGGACCGTCTGGTTCGACGACCTCCACTTCGCTCCCATGCCGGAGACGGGACGGGTGATGATCCAGTTCGACGACTGCCACGTCACCGACTACACCGAGGCGCTGCCCATCCTCGAGGAGTACGGCTACCCCGCGGTGACGTTCGTCAACTCCGACTACGTCGACGGCGGCGAGGTCGGCGGCGACACGCGGCTCACCACCGACCACCTCCGCGAACTCCGCGACGCCGGCTGGTGCGTCGCGAACCACACCGAGACCCACCCGCGCCTGCCCGACCTCTCCCGGGCCGAACAGGAGGCCGAGATCCGCGACAGCAAGGCGTGGCTCGAGGACCGGGGCTTCGAGGACGGCGCCCAGTACTTCGCCTACCCGTTCGGCCGGTTCGACGCGACGACGATCGAACTCGTCGACGAGTACCACGCCATCGGCTTCGCCGGCGGCCTACCTGCTCACGGCCACGTCGCGAACACGCAACTGGCACCCCGCATCGGCGACCCCGACGCCGACCGCGTCCGCACGGCGCTCGAGCGAACCGTCGAGTTGCGCGGGATCACGTCGATCTTCTTCCACCGACTCGAGGGCGACGACCTCGCGGCCTTCGAGACGATGGTCGAAACGATCCACGAGTACGAATCCCGGGGCGACCTCGAGGTGATCCTCCCGGCGGACCTCGAGCGGGAGTTCCTGTACTGAGCCCGTCATCCGGGAGCGTCGAACGCGGTTCGTGCCGTTGCGGTCTCCTCGTCGACTCGCTCGGTACAGAGAACGAACTTTTTCCGCCTCGGGTTCGCCACGGCGAACCACTCGGCGCAAAAACTTCGATCAGGAAGACCGCGGTCTGCCAGCCCTCCTTCATGAACTCGACCCGAGAAGCGGTCGTTCGCCAGTAGCGTCACCGGGCTCGGCACGAGGAGTGAGGAGATCGTCGAGGGCGGATTCGACAGCTGGCGCTGGCAACGGAAATGTGATGACAACCGAAGGTTCCTCACGACTCTTTTCCTCGACGAGGGTGAAGTCGAGACCTTCATCCTGGAGCGTCTCTTCGACAGTTTCACGTTTTTGTTTCGGGATAAGGATCTCCACAAGTCGCACGGTCACACGTCTACAATGCCGTGGAAAACGTTCGTCTAGGTTCTGGATTACAGCGGAGAGCACTTGTAGAGTGACGCGGTTATGACCTTGACCTCTTGAGTGAAGCTGTGTTCCCTGTATCGAATTGTAGTTAGTCGCCTTGCTCAATCTGGTTCTCGTTCGTGACGGGCTTGTGATAGAGAGAACAAATAGAGACAGAGAAGAGCTAGTGCTGTCCCGAGAACGAGCCGACTGACTTCAAGTGACGCAGTGACTGGCCTTCTCAACCCCCAGAAGACGGTAAGTGTCCCGACAATGAGAGCAGCGATGAGATACAATATGGAACTCCAATATCGCGTAAAATAGAGTATGACTCCTCCGAGGAAAACGAATCCGATAGTGAAGTTTTGTAAGGAGGTGGTATCTGTGACTGACTCTGCCGTCAGTCCGCGGTACACACTGAGACCAACGAACAAAAGAACGACCAGTAGCGTAAGTCCACCAACGACGGTTCGGTGGCGACCAGATTGGTGCTGTTCTGGGTTTGATTCGGCCATATCCTGTCTATGGGAATACGCCTGAAAAGGATATTCCGTACAATAGAACACATTCGGAAGATCATATGGGTGTCCGCTGGCTCCGATTTACGAGACCAGCAAACCCACTATGGAGAATGAAGGAGGTCACCAGAATAGCTGACAAACAGGTGCTCGGCTTCCAGGGGTCACTCCTTCCATTCAGTTTCTCCAGCGTTTTCCGATGGGCGGAGAATGGATGGTCCGATCGAGAGCGTTCGCTTAGCGAGCGTCGTGAGCCGAAAGATGTAGGCGGCGAGCAGCAACAGCGGCAGTGCCGTGATCGTGAACGCGCCACTCACGACCCATGTTACGTTGTCGATCCCGAGCGTCGTTCCAGGAAACATCCCGGGATCGGCGAAGAATCCCATTCCAGCCGCGATAGCCAGCGCGGGGAGTCCGATAACGAGGATCTGCCTCGAGAGGTTTACGAGGTCCGCTTCGAAGTACAGCGACTTGATATGCTCACGAAGGGGAGCGAAGAGCCGAAGTACCGCATGCAATTCGTCGATCGCCTTCCGTTGCTCATCAGTGAGGGTGTCTGCGTGTTCCTTCCGGATTCGACGGAGTTCGTACATATGCCACGAATAGTTGTAATCCAGTGATGCTTGCATGATGGCGAAGCTCCCGAACTGTACATCGCGTAACTGCTCGTTCACGAGCTCCGCGTTTGCCACCAGATTCTCACTGAACTGCTTCACATCCTCTTGAAGTTCATCGTCGCTGCTCGCAACCACATCGCCGAGCCGCTCCGCCTTGTCGCTGCTCAACTTGATGAGTATACGTAAGAATGCGTTCGGCTCTGGGGGACTGGCTGTGTCGAGAAACTCCTCAACGGCTTCGCGGAACGATAGTTCGCCATCCATCCGTTCGCGCTGATCGCCAAGCGGACCGAGTTCCTGCGAAAGGACCAGTTGACCGATCGTGACGACGAGCGTTACCGAGGTCGTGATTGAGAGTAGCATCGTCTGAAAGGTCGGTCGGACCAATCCGGTGGAACCCATCATTTCGCGCAATGACAGTTCGCCAAGGGTACTCATCCCGATGAGAGCGCTGAACAACCCGAGCGCCAAACCAGCGGTCAGCACATAGCGGTTCAGGTTGAGCAAGAATTTGAGACGGAGACTCTCATACCGACTGTCGATCCGCTCATACAGTCTCTCGTCTGGCGCTGAGTCTCCCACCGTAGCCACTGCTATCTACACCTTGTAAGAAGTCTTGCTATCATGCGCAACGAGCCCAGTCGTAACAGGTCAGACAGATTGATTACTGGGAGTCAACCATCGGTGTTGATGGCTCACATTGATTATTCCTATTCTTGTTCTGATTTCACGTCTTCGAGAGTGTCAGCGTCAACGCGATCTATTTGCTGCTGGTTGATGTGTATACTCCCAGAGTAAGCTACTGGGTGTTCGGACTGAAGATGATGCCGTACTGCATCACGGACCAATTCGCTCTTGCTCGTATACTGACTGGACTCATCGAGATACGCTTCGATATCTTCCTCCATACCATCGGGCAACTCAAGTTCAAAAGTCCCCATCTCTGGGGCAATCTACGGTACCGCTACTAAAAGAACTGGGGACGAAGAGTACACTGGCGGTTCGTTCGATACGCATACAAACGGACCGGTCGCACCTTGTCCGTCGGTTACTGGAACACTGACCGTAGCCCACGGGACCTCGAGCGGTCGCACACGGCGCACCGCATTCCAAGCCGCTAAGTGTGCAGCCCATCCAGATTCGAACACCGACCCGATCGAATGGCACTGAACAGCAACGACCGCTCGATCGCCGCGTTCGCGATGGCCGGTCACGCGCTCGTCCACTGGTTCGAGACGTCGATCCCGATCTTTCTGGTGGTCTGGCTCGCCGAGTTCGACGTCTCGGTGGCCGTCTTCGGCCTCGTCGTCGCGCTGGGCTACGCCCCCTTCGGGATCGGCGCGCTCCCGGGCGGGATCCTCGCCGACCGCTACGGCACGAAGCGGCTCATCCTCCTGTGTCTGGCCGGCATGAGCGCGGCCTTCCTCGTGCTCTCACTCGCGAATTCGATCTACGCTATCGCCGTCGGCCTCGTGCTGTGGGGGGTCGCCGCCAGCGTGTACCACCCCGCCGGCCTCGCACTGATCAGCACCGGCGTCGAGGAGCGCGGGACGGTCTTCGCCTGGCACGGGATCGCCGGCAACGCCGGCATCGCGCTCGGGCCGTTCGTCGCCGCGACGTTGCTGATCGGTCTCGACTGGCACCTCGTCGCCGCGCTGCTGGCCGTTCCCGGCATCCTCGCGGCGCTGTACGGGCTCGGCGCGTCGTTCGATCCCACCGCGGCCGTCGCGGACGACGTCGACGCCGGCCCCGACGAGGCGCTGTCGGCGTCGACCCTCCTCGCGAACTCGCGGGCGCTGTTCGCCAGCGCCTTCGCGATCGTCTTCGTCATCGTCGTCTTCGAGGGACTGTACTACCGCGGGATGCTCACCTACCTCCCCGAGATCCTCCACGGCCTCGAGGCGATGGCCGGACTGGCCGTCCCCGCGGGACTCGAGGGGATTCAACCGTCCGACTACATCTACGTCGGCCTGCTGGTCGTCGGGATGGGCGGCCAGTACGTCGGCGGGAAACTGACGGAGCGAATCGCTCCCGCACGGGGACTGGTCGGCATCTTCGCCGTGCTCGCGGTGCTGGCCGTCGCCTTCGTTCCCGTCACCGGGATGGGGCTGGCGGCCATCGCGGGCCTCTGTGGCGCGTTCGGCTTCTTCCTCTTCGCGATCCAGCCGTTCTACCAGAACGCGGTCGCGGTCTACACGCCCGCGGACAGTCGCGGCCTCTCCTACGGCTACACCTACCTCGGGGAGTTCGGCTTCGGGTCGGCGAGCATCGCTATCGGCGGCTTCGTCCTCGGCGAGCTCTCCCTGACGGCGTTTTTCGCGGTGATCGCCGGATTCGCGGTCGGCGGCGGACTGTTCGCGGGCGCACTGCTGGTCGAGAGCGGTCGGTTCGTGGGGACGGAGGAGGCTCTCGAGACCGAAGCGAACGATTGACCTCGCACCGGCGGCGGGGAAAACGAGTCGGGGCGGCCGGTGACGGCGCGGGCGGCCGTCTCAGAGCCAAGTCGGTGAGACGTACTCCGACGTCGCCTGCGACTCGGGCCAGATGATCTCCTGAACCCCGTCGCCGTCCTCGTTTTCCTGCCACTGGAAGTAGATGGCGTCGGGATCGTCGGGATTGTACTTGAGATCGTGCGGGAACTCGTGGCTCCGATCGTAGAACTCGACCGTCCCGGTACTGCCAGTAAACGAGGCGTCTTCGATGGTCGAAACGAGTTCGTCGGCGTCGAGGGTTCCGGTCTCTTCGACGGCGTGGGCGAACAGGGCGACTCCGTCGTACGTGTGGTAGCCCGTGTAGACGGGCTTGGCACCGTTGTAGGTCTCCTGATACGCCTGAACGAACGGCTGCGTCTTCTCGGTCCGCGTGCTCTGTGCCGTCGCGCTGCTCTGGCCCACGCCGAAGCGGCAGGCACCGCCGACCATTTCGTAGTACGACGGGAGTTGCATCGGGACGTGAATGCCGCCGAACGCGAACGGTTGCGGCTGCGGCGGCCGTTCTGGACGATTCGGATACGACCAGTCCAACAGCGCGGCGGTCCCGGTGTGAGCCGTCGTGATGAAGGCGACGTCCGCCTCCGCCTCCGCGACCTCGCTGTAGATCTCCGAGAAGTCGCCCGTCGACGGTGGGTATCGCCGTTCCATCGCGATCTCGACGCCCGTATCCGCGAGCCGCTCCTGGTACACCTCCCACGGTCCCGTGGTCCACTCGTAGTCCTCCGCGAGGACGGCGACGGACTCCCACCTCATCTCGTCGGCCATGTCGTCCACGAAGTCGACCTGCATCCGACCGAGGTCGCGGTCGTTGTTCGGTCCCACCCGGAAGTGGTACTTATAGTCCTCGTACTGCTCCTTGACCAGCCGGCTCGCCGCCGTCGTCGCCGCGCCGGACGTGAGGTGAATCGTCTCCTGCTCGGCGATGTCGTCCATGACGTTCATCAGCGCCTCGCTGGCGAAGACGCCGACCGTCACGTCGGCCCCCTCCTCGAGGACGAGCCGCTGGTACTGGCGACGGGCCTCGAGCGGACTCCCGTTCGTGTCGCCGGTCACGAGTTCGACCTCGCGATCGAGAATGCCCCCGTTTTCGTTGAGTTCGTCGACGGCGACCTGCGCCCCGCGCACCATCGATCGCCCGATGAAGTCGCTGTCCGGATCGGGTGCCAGCGCCCCGATCGTGATCGGTTCCGCTTCCGTGCTGCTGCCGACGATCGTCTCGTAGGAATCGAGACACCCGGCGAGCGAAGCGGTCCCGGCGACGCCGGTCGTCGCCGCGAGGAATCGTCGCCGGTCGGTCACTCGAGTCTCGCGGTCGCCCGTACTCCGTACCGTGTCACCGTTGCCCGTAGTCCCAGTCATCTCGCAGTCGTTTCGTTCACCATCTCTTAAGAATTGTGGATATTAATTGCAGAGTATACGTGATCGGGAACGGGAGGAACGGAGTCGATATCCTCGACGCGAGGGACGCAGCGGCTGCTGAGACGACGCGACCTATATCCACGGCGGCCGGACGTAGTCGCTCGTCTTGTGTTCGTCGGGCCAGATGACTTCCCGAACGCCCTCGCCGTCGTCGTTCTCCTGCCACTGGAAGTAAATCCCGGTCGGATCGTCTTCGTCCCAGAACCGATCGTGGGCGTGAACGTGATCGGGGTCGTAGAAATCGGTGGTGCCGCTGACACCGGTGTAGGAGACGTCTTCCAGAGACGGGATCAGTTCGTCCGTATCGAGCGTTCCGGTCGATTCCACGGTCTCGGCGAACAGGTAGATCGCGTCGTACGTGTAGTATCCCATATCCTGGGGATACGTGCCGAACGTCTCCGCGTAGTTCTGGACGAAACCCTGCGTCTTGTCGGTGATCTCGCTCTGCTCAGTGGCCACCGAGAAGCCGACGGCGTACCGACTCAGCCCGCCGCTCTGTTCGTAGTACGACGGGACTTGCATCGGAACGTGGATGCCCCCGAACGCGAACGGGAACTGGCCGCGTTTCCAGTAGGCGAGCGCCTCGTTGCCGGTGTGAGCGGTCGAGATGAACGCCGCGTCGGCGCCGGCCCGCGCGGCCTGCGTGTAGATCTCCGTGAAATCCTTCGTCGACGGCGGATACCGGTTCTCGTACACCACGTCGACGGGCGTGTCCGGTAGGTGGTTCTGATAGATCTCCCACGGTTTGTCGGCCCACGGGTAGTCCTCGGCCAGCACGGCGATCGAGTTCCAGCCGATCTCGGTCGCGTACACGTTCATGAAGTTGATCTGGGCGCGACCGAGGTCGGCGTCGTTCGTCGGTCCGACGCGGAAGTGGTACTTGTACCGGTCGTACTCCTCGTTGACCTTTTGACTCGCGAACCGGGACGCGGCCCCGGCAGTGAGGTGGAGCGTCTGCTGTTCCGCGATCTCGTCCATGAGGTTCACGAGCGTCGGACTGTCGAAGACGCCGACCGTCACGTCGGCGCCGTGCTCGAGGATGAGTCGCTGGTACGCTCGACGCCCCTCGAGCGGACTGCTCTTCGTGTTTCCGACGACCAGTTCGACCTCCTGACCGTCGATACCGCCGTTCTCGTTGAGTTCGTCCACGGCGAGTTGGGCGGACTGCGCCATCGACTGGCCGATAACGTTGCTCTTCGGGTTCGGCGCTAACATCCCGACCGTGATCGGTTCCGCTTCCGTGCTGCTGCCGACGATCGTCTCGTAGGTACCGAGACAGCCAGCGAGCGAGACGGTGGCGCCGCTACCGGCCGCCGTTTTGAGTACCGTTCGCCGATCGATCCGACCCGGACCCGCGTCGGTACCGGACGTTCCGTCCGTCCGTCCACCGCGACGCTCACTTTTAAGCATACTTGACTCACATCTATTCCTATATGTATTAATACTTGTGGGGAGATACCATGATTCACGCCAGCACGACTTGTTTGTGGGGCCGTGACACTGCTCGAGACGATTTGTACCTAGAGAAAACGAGCACCAACCGGAAGTCCCGTGGGCGCCGAGGAACTCGAGCGGTCGAGGTCGTCGAGACGAACGGAGAGACGTGGTTGTCCGGAACCGAGGAGAGCGAAACGGAGCGGTGACAATCAGGAATCGAGACGATCGGATCGCGGTCGCCCGGCTAGAGCCAACTCGGCGGTTCGTAGTCGGCCGTCTTGTGTTTCTCGGGCCAGATGATTTCCTGGGTCCCGTTTCCGTCGTTCCCCCCGTGCCACTGGAAGCAGAGCGTCTCGTCCTCGACGTACTTGAGGTCGTGGGGGTAGTCGGCGTCGGCGCCGTAGAATTCGATCGTTCCGGACGTTCCCGGATGCGAGATGCCCTCGAGGACCGGAACCAGTTCCTCGCTGTCGGTCGTTCCCGCGTCCTCGACGGCGCGGGCGAAGGCGTGGACCGCGTCGTAGGTGTGATACCCCGTGTAGACGGGCCGCGAATCGTAGGTGCGCTGGTAGTCCTCGACGAACGCTCCGGTCCCGTCGAACTCGGACTGTGCGGTCGCGCTGGTCAGTCCGAAGCCGTACTGGCAGGCGCCGCCAGTTTGTCGGAAGTACGAGGGGAGCTGCATCGGGAGGTGGATCCCGCCGAACGCGAACGGCAGCTGGCCCTTCGCCCACTGGAACATCGGGGTGGTGCCCGTGTGAGCGGTCCCGAAAATGGCTGCGTCGGCGCCTTCCCGGGCGATTTCGCCGTAGAGGTCCGAGAAGTCGTTGGTCGACGGCGCGTATCGCTCGTCCATCACGATGTCGAGGCCCGTCTCGTCGAGTCGGTCCTGATAGACCTTCCAGGGCTGGTCCGCCCAGGGATAGTCCTCGACCAGCACGGCGACCGACTCCCAGCCGATCTGGCTCCCCACGTCGCCGAGGAAATCGATCTGTGCGAGTCCGAGGTGGTGGTTGTTGGTCGGGCCGGCACGGAAGTGGTACTTGTATCGTTCGTAATCGTCCCTGACGGCCTCGCTGGCCGCCGTCGTCGCCGCTCCCGTGGTGATGTGGACCGTCTGCTGTTCGGCCATCTCCTCCATGATGTTCTCGAGGGCCGAACTGTTGAAGACGCCGACCGTCACGTCGGCCCCTTCCTCGAGGATGAGTCGCTGATACTCGCGTCGGGCCTCGAGCGGGCTCTCGTGCGTGTCGCCGGTCACGAGTTCGACCGTCGTCCCGTCGATCCCGCCGTCATCGTTGAGTTTCTCGACCGCCAACTCGGCGGATCGCTGCATCGACCGCCCGATGTAGTTGCTCTTCGGCTTGGGCGCCAGTAGCCCGATCGTGATCGTCTCTTGGGCAGCACTGGTGCCGCCGATCGAATCGAAGGTACCGAGACAGCCAGCGAGCGAGACGCCGGCGATACCGCTGGCGGTCGATCCGAGGAGTCGCCGTCGGTTCAACCCGCGGTGAGAACTGCCGGACGAAACCGAATCGTCCAGCGACGATGGAGTGTTAGTCATCGGAACAGTCGTGGAACCAGTATTGTTTAACGTTTGTGGATGGCGCGAGGTTCAGTCGAATCCAGTTGTAATTATCGGCCAGAGGGGGACAAATATGCCATTTTGAGGGATATATGGTACCGTTTGTCAAGACAGAATTTCGGACATGTTCGGCCCCCGGTGAGCGTCTCGAATCGCGGGGCAGTGGCAACCGCCTGCCGGCGCTACCGGTTCGAGTCAGTCTCTGGCAAATATTAGATTACACCATCTATCAGTAATTTATCTCTATTCAAAACTAGCTTCCCACTCGTTTTTACATAAATATCAGGCTTCCAACTATAATCCAGAGATATAGATTATGGATTATGTGAGCTGTTATATATTTGTATGTTTTGATGATTACTAGAACGACTGTAGACGAAATCTGATTATCAGCTCCGATAATAGTGGATCATCATTTATGTGTGGACAGTTAGACCGGCAGTATATCTATGGACGCTCTTCGACGATTGGTGCCATCAGCTATTCGCCGCAGATACGCGGTCAAGTTCGGGATCGTATTGTTGATACTCGGTCTGGGTGTGGGATTGGTCGGCTTCGTCGCAACCGGAGCCATAACTGATCAGGTCGAAGACCGTGTTCAGACGGATCACACGTCGATCGCCGGTCAGGAAGCGCAGAACCTGCAGATGTGGAACGAGCAAAACGAGCATACGATCGGGGTGATCGCCTGGTCCGACGTCGTCGAGAACGGCGATCGGGAGCAGATCGAGAGCCGATTCCTCGACTGGGAGGAACACCTCGACGCCGACGTACACGGGATCAGTTACGTCGACACCGAGAACGGAACGGTGCTCGCGAGCACGGACTACGACACCACCGAACCGCCGTCGACCGACGTGATCGAGGGCGTCGACGCCGAGGCCTACGAGCAGGCCCACGCGATCGACGGCGTCCCGTGGGTTTCGGACCCGTACACGGTCGACCGCGAGCTGGGTGACGAACAGGTCGCCGTCATTACCTACGTGCTGTCCGTCCCCGGCGAGGACGACAGGGCGATCGTCTACACCGCCGAACTCGAGGCCTACGCGAATCGGCTGGACAACAGCGACGGAACCACGACGATGATCCTCGACGGCGAGAACGACGTGTTGCTCGACAACGTCGGCTACGGCGAGGGCCACGAGACGCTGGGACTCTCGTACGCCCAGGAGGGTGACGAACTGAACGACATCGTCCAGTCGGCCCGCACCGAGGGTGCCGGCACCCACCAGGTCGCCGGCTCCGCACTGAACTTCGGAACCGACGCCTACCAGTTCACCGACGAGAACTACGTCGTCAGTTCCGCTCGCGTCTTCGGAACCGACTGGGTCGTCGTGACCCACGAACCGGAGAGTCAGGCGTACGGGTTCGTCAACACCGTCAACAACTGGGGCTGGATCGCGACGATCGCCGGCGTGCTCATGATCGGGATGATCGGCGCCGCGCTCGGTCGGAACACGGCCGTCTCGATCGATCGCCTCACCGACAAGGCCAGCAAGATGGAACAGGGTGATCTCGACGTCGACCTCGAGACCAAGCGCGTCGACAACATCGGTCGGCTCTACGCCGGCTTCGACTCGATGCGCGTCGCCCTGCGCGAACAGATCGAGGAGGCCGAAGCCGCCCGCGAGGAGGCCGAACGCGAACGCGAACGCATCGCGGAGATCAACGGCCACCTCGAGGAGAAGGCCGACGAGTACAGCGACGTGATGGAGGCGGCCGCCGACGGCGACCTGACCGCCCGGATGGACGCCGACGGCGACAACGAGGCGATGCGGGAGATCGCCGAGGAGTTCAACCTCATGCTCGAGGAGATCGAGCAGACGGTCTCCGAACTCAATCGGTTCGCGACCGACGTCGCGACCGCCTCCGAGCAGGTGACCGCCTCCAGCGAGGAGGTCCGCTCCGCCTCTCAGCAGGTCACCGAGTCGATTCAGGAGATTTCCGACGGCGCGGAGAACCAGAACCAGTCGCTGCAGTCGGTCAACCAGGAGATGAGCGGGCTCTCGACGACCACCGAGGAGATCGCCGCCTCCTCGAACGAGGTCGCGGACATCGCCGAACGGACGGTCGACACCGGCCGAGACGGACAGGAGGCCGCCCAGGAGGCGATCGCCGCCATGGACCAGATCGAGACCGAAGCGGAGGACGCCGTCAGCGAGATCCGCCGCCTCGAGGAGGAGGTCCAGCAGATCGACGAACTGATCAACACGATCTCCGAGATCGCTCGCCAGACCAACATGCTGGCGCTGAACGCCAACATCGAAGCCTCCCGCTCCGCGGGCGGCAAGGACGACGAAGGGTTCTCCGTCGTCGCGAAGGAGGTCAAGGCCCTCTCCGAGGACGTCGCCGAGGCGGCCGACGAGGCCGAGGACCGACTCGAGGCGATCCGCGAACGCACCGAGCAGTCCGCCGACGAGGTCGAGGGGACCAGTTCCCAGATCGAGGACGCCGGCGAGCAGGTCGCCGAGGCCGTCGAAGCGCTCGAGGAGATCGCCGAACTCGCCCAGGAGACCAACGTGGGCGTCCAGGAGATCTCCGCCGCGACCGAAGAACAGGCCGCCTCGACGCAGGAAGTCGTCGCGATGGTCGACGACGCCGCGACGATCTCCGAGGAGACGACCGCCGAGGCCCAGAACGTCGCCGCCGCCGCCGAGGAGCAGACCACGGCCCTGACCGAAGTGACCCAGTCCGCCTCGGACCTCTCCGGGCAGGCCGCCGAACTCTCCGAGGCGCTCGACCGGTTCGACACCGACGTCGACCGCTCGGAACTCGACAACGGAGACGACGACGATGACGGGCCCGACGCGGCGCCGGCCGCACCGGAGTTCGACCTCGCGGACGAACCGGGCGCGGACGACGGCCAATCGGAGGGTGGCATCACCCTCGAGACCGATCGGACGGAGGCGGTCGAACCGACGGACGACGAACCGGAGCGATCGAGCGAGACCGGACCGGAAGCCGACGCAGCCGAGACGTTCGCGACCGAACCGGTCGACGACGACCTCGAGTCCGAGGCCGCCGTCACTGACGCGGAGCCCGCGCCCGCGCCGGAGACAGAGGCTGTCCCTGCGACGGAGGCAGAGCCTGCGCCTGCGCCGGACGCCGAACCCGCTGCGGCACCCGACGCCGAACCTGCGCCCGCGCCTGACGCTGAGTCCGAGCCGTCGACCGACGACGGCGACGCGCCCGAAAGCACCGAACTCGGCGCCGACGAGATCCTCGGCATCGAGGACGAGAGCGCCGCCGACTCGGAGCCCGTGGCTGCCGAACCAGCGGACGGGCAGGCCGACGAGGCGAGCGGTCAGGAGTCGGACGACTCCCTCGAGGACGACGCGACCGATCCGCTCGTCGACGACGGCGCGGAGCCGCTCGAGCCGGTTGACAACGACGAGTCGATCCGGAACGGCGACCAGAGTGATGACATGAACGCCCCGGCGGCCGATCAGGCCACTGAGGCTGACGCCGACGAGGACGCCGACGACTCTGACGACGACGCCGACAACGACGACGTGTTCACGTTCGGGAATACGGACGAGTAACGGGTCGCTCGCGAATCGACGCGGATTGCCGCTCCGGGAGGCGGCGACGATAGCCGCCACACGCTGTTTTTCTCGCGGTTTTGATCAGTGACTGGCCGACTGCCGTTTCGAGACACCGCTCAGCTCGTCGGCGACCCGCATCCCGCAGGTCAGCCCGGTCTCGAGCGCGGCGCCGACGCTCCGTTCGGGGAACTGGCGCTGGCACGCGGGTCCGGCGCCGTAGACGCCGTCGGCGAGGACCGTCGTGCGGCCGCCAGTGGAAGCCGCGACGGGAGTCGTGACGCCCACCGCGGTCCCGCGTTCGGGGACGGGCTGGCGGATTCGCGTCGTCTCGATGCCGGCGAGGTCGTTGCGATCGAACCGAGCAAAGCGAGTCGCCAGCGCCTCGAGCCAGCGCCGTTCGACCGTTGCGCTCGAGCGGTCGGCGGCCGCCCCGCCGTCGAGCAGGCAGTATCGGTGGCCGTCATCTCGCTCGGACGAGCCGAGCACCGTCGGCGTGACGAGTTCGCCGAACGGGGCGTCGTCGACCATCGTAACCCGATAGGCGTCGGTCAGCGGCGTCTCGGCGGTCGTCGAGACGCGAACGCAGGTGCGCGTCCGCACCGGAACCGGCGGTTCGAAGCGGGTCAGCCCCGGGTGGCGGTCGGTCGCGCTCGCCAGCACGACTGCGTCGACGGGGTATGTCTCGCGCACGCCGTCGCGTTCGACCGTGAGCGACTCGAGTCGGTCGCTCCCGTCACCGGCGGTCGCATCTCGGTCTCCGGTCGCGCCCTCGAGCGCCGTGACGCGCGCGTTCGTCACGATTCGCTCGCGGCCGATGGCGTCGGCCAGCGCGTCGACGAGGACGGCCGAACTGTCCGCGAACTGACCGCGGTACTCCCGGCCGAACCGAGTTCGCTCGCGCTCGCCGCGACAGTGCTCGAGCACCCACGCCGCGCTCACCGTCGACGCGCGGTCGCCGAACCGGGCCGCGAGCAGCGGGCCGTAAAATCGCTCGTAGACGGCGTCGCCCGCGTGCTCGCGGACGAACGCCTCGGCGGGGACGTCCGCGTACGCCGCGGGGTCGTACGCGTCGAATCGCGGCCGTCGTCGGGTGAAGCCGCGGCGGTCGATCCCGCTCTGGAGCGTCGCGAGACGCGCCGTGTCCGATAGCGAGAGGGGCGGATAGGCCAGGAACTCCCAGGGGGCGTCGACGGGGTGGACGGTGCCGTCGACGTACATGGCCGTCCGGGTCGGCCGCCACTCGAGGCGATCCGCCAAGCCGAGGTCGGCGAGCAGGTCGATCGCTGCCTCGTCTCGCGGCCGGACGAACGAGACGGGAACGCGCTCGAGGGGGTCGCCGCCGGTGCCGTCGGCCGCAGTCGTCGCGGCGATACCGCCGAGTCGGTCGCTCGGTTCGAAGACGCGGACGTCGTGGCCGCGCTCTGTGAGTCCGTAGGCGGCCGCGAGTCCCGCCGCGGTTCCGCCGACGACGCCGATCATATCGGTGGACGGGGGCAGCGACTCTTTGCAGTTGCGGTCGGCCGGGTCCGGAGTCGTCGACGGGGGACTCGCGACCCGCGTCCGCGCCCCGTCGCGGTCCGCTACCTTTTTTGCTGCAGTCTCGGAAGGCATCCGCATGCTCACCGTGCGGGCACCCGCGACGAGTGCGAACCTCGGGAGTGGCTTCGACGTCTTCGGCGTCGCTCTCGGGACGCCCGCCGACGTGGTCCGGGTCGAGCGCGCGCCGGAAACGCGGATTTCCGTCATCGGCGCCGGCAGCCAGTACATCCCGGAGGATCCGAACCAGAACACCGTCGGGGCGGTCGCCGACGCCCTCGACGCGCCGGCCCACATCAAGATCGACAAGGGGGTGCGGCCCTCGTCCGGACTCGGCTCCTCAGCCGCGAGCGCGGCCGCCGCGGCCGTCGCGCTGAACGCCCTCTACGACCGCGGCCTCTCGCGGGAGGAACTCGTTCCCGTCGCCGCCGAGGGCGAGGCGCTCGTCTCCGGCGAGGCCCACGCCGACAACGTCGCGCCCTCACTGCTGGGCGGGTTCACCATCGTCACCGACGACGGCGTCACGCAGGTCGACGCCTCGATCCCCGTCGTCGCCTGTCTCCCCGAAATGTCCGTCTCCACGCGCGACGCGCGCGGGGTCGTCCCCGACTCGGCGACCCTCGAGGACGTCGTCGACACCGTCGGCAACGCCGCCACGCTGGCCGTCGGGATGACCCGGGACGATCCCGCCCTCGTCGGCCGCGGGATGGAAGACGCCATCGTCACCCCCGAACGCACCGCGCTGATCGACGGCTACGCGCAGGTTCGGGACGCCGCCCTCGAGGCGGGGGCGACCGGCGTCACGGTCAGCGGGGCCGGCCCGGGAATCCTCGCGGTCTGTCACCGGCGCGATCAGGCCGCGATCGCGTCGACCATGATCGACACCTTCGACGCCGTCGGCATCGAGAGTCGCGCCTACCAGACCCGCATCGGCGAGGGCGCGACGCTGTACCGGGACTGATCGCCGATCCGCGACTCGAGTCGGGTGAACGACGCCAGACTGACCACTCGAACCGATGGGAACCCGAACCGACGCCGCGCTCGCGATACTCGTTCTCGTCGCCGTCGGACTCGCGTTCGTGGCCGTCGACGCGTCGGTGTGGTGGCCGGCCCTCGTGCTCGGTGGCCTCGGAACGATCGGCTTCGAACTCGCGGCCGCTCGAGCGTACGAGACCGTCCGCGACTACTGGGAACGGCCCGCCGTCCAGGGCCTCTGTGTGGGGCTCGCACTCCTCGGCGTCGTGATCGGAGCGTGGGTCGCGGCCTCGAGCGTCCTCTCGTTCGCGCTCGGTTCGCTTTTGACGTACCTCGCCTATCTGGTCGTCGTACCGTTCGTTCGGTGACTGCGCTGGTATCGGACGACTGCAGATCTGGATCAGCTGACTGTCGTCGACCGATACAGCGACGTGGCGGATCGCTTCGAGCGGTCACTCGTGCGGTGGCGCGCGCCGAACTGTGTCGAACGAAAAGTGAGGCGCAGTTCGAAGCCGTGCGAGGGATGAGCGAACGGAGTGAGCGAATCGGTTGGGGAGGACGTGGCTCTCCTCGTTGCCAGTGTCAGCAGAACGCTCGCCTTTGAGGATTGTCGCACAAGTACACTACTTGCGCTGGCAACGGGGATTTCCACGTCCTCCCCAACCGATTCGCTCGTTCCTTTCAATCACTCGCTCATCCCTCGCACGGTGTTATCGACCGACCTCACTGTCGCTCGGGCGGCCGACAGCGCGCGCCACCGCACGCCGGTTCAACGGTCCGGTTGAGAGACGGTGGTCGAGTTACGATGGCAGTGGGCTACCGAAACGGCCGTAGATAGCAGAGAAACAACGACGCGCGATGCATTCGGCTGCCGAGTCGGATCCAGCGGTCCGATCGACGTCCCGACCGGGCGTCGCGCAGTCGAAAACGAAACTCCGCGCTCCTCGGCTAGACGCCTCGACCCTGCAGTTGCTCCTCCTCGGGCAGATCGGCGTTCGCGTCGCCTTTCATCCCCTTGCCGAGGTTCTTCGAAATCTCCGCGAGCGTCTCGGCGTCGTCCCAGTCGTTCGTCGCCTCGACGATCGCCTCGGCCATCTCGGGCGGGTTCTCGGCGCCGAAGATGCCGCTGCCGACGAAGATACCGTCGCACTCGTGGTGCATCATCAGCGCGGCGTCCGCGGGGGTGGCGATACCGCCCGCGGCGAAGTTCACCACCGGAAGACGGCCCATCTCGGCGGTCTCGTGGACCAGTTCCGCGGGTGCTTCGATCTCGCGGGCGTAGGCCTCTCGCTCCTCGTGAGTCATTCCCTCGAGTTCGCGGATCGCGCCCTTGATCGTCCGCTGGTGGTGGACGGCCTGATTGACGTCGCCGGTGCCGGCCTCGCCCTTCGTTCGGATCATCGCGGCGCCCTCGTCGATCCGGCGCAGCGCCTCGCCGAGGTCGCGGGCGCCACAGACGAACGGCGCGGTGAAGTCGCGCTTGTCGATGTGGTAGGCGTCGTCGGCGGGGGTCAGCACCTCGCTTTCGTCGATCATGTCGACGCCGACGGCCTCGAGGATCTGGGCCTCCTTCGTGTGGCCGATGCGGGCCTTGCCCATCACCGGGATCGAGACCTCCTCGACGATCGCCTCGACGTCGGCGGGGTCGGCCATCCGGGCGACGCCGCCGCGCTTGCGGATGTCCGCGGGGACGGCCTCGAGGGCCATCACGGCGACCGCGCCGGCGTCCTCGGCGATGCGCGCCTGTTCCTTGTTGACAACGTCCATGATGACGCCGCCCTTCTGCATCCGGGCGAAGCCGCGCTTGACGAGGTCGGTCCCGCGTCTGAGTTCCTCGAGATCGGTGTCGGTTTCGTCAGTCATAGTACGCGGTTGTGAGCGACCGCACTTACGCGTGTCCGTTCGAGCGCGAAGTGAGGGCGACTCCTCGAATCGCCTCAGGCGTCGCCGACTCGCTCGCCCTTGTGGAGTCGCGCCCGCACTCGAGCGCCGTACAGCCGCACGAGCGGGCGCGACCAGCAGCCCAGTTCCGCCTCGAGAGCGGGATCGACCTCGAGCGTCGCGCCGAGGGGCGATCCGAGCGCGACGTCGCCCCAGACCTCGGCTTTCGTCCGCAGCAGGTCGCCGCCCTTCGTCGTGTAACTCCACAGCGTCCAGTCGCGCCTGCCGTCGGCGACTCGCGTCCGAGGGCGGGGCACCTCGAAGCGCACTCGTTCTCGATTTCCGCTGCGTTTCCGACCCCCGTGACCCCCACTCCCATCCTCACCTCGCCGATCGTCACCCGCGTCGGCGACGACACAGCGCAGGCCCCGCGGCCCGTCGGTCACCGTGATGTCGGCCCGCTCCTTGGGGTAGCCCCAGATCTCGCGTCCGAGCGCGACCGAGGCGTCGGTCGTGACGGGTAGCCAGTGGACGTAGCCACCGATTTCGCCGCCGTAGATTTGTGCGAACGGTGCGTCGGTCTGCCCGCCGCGAACCGCGGGAACGATCACCGCGAACTCGTTGTAGGGCTCGAGACCGGTATCGACTCTCCGCTCGTCAGCCGACTCGTCGTTCCTCCAGTTCGGTTTGTCGTCTCTCTCGTTCGGCCCGTCGTTCCGGTCGCCCGTCCCGCGGTTCCGCTCGTTCGACTCCCCGCCGACGCGGTGATACTGAATTCCCACGAACGTGACGCAACCGATCCCCGGCGCGACGGCCAGCGCGGAGAGGTCGCTCGGGAGGAGTGCCGCGAGTCGTTCGCGCCGAGCCGGGACCGTCACGCCGCCGACGGCGAAGGAGAGCTCGAGCGGCAGTTCGATCTCGTGGCCGGTCGAGAGCGTCACTCGCGAGCCGTCGGCGATGGCGGGTTCCATACGGCCCACGACGTGACGGAAGCAAATAGTGGTCCGGGTCGGATTCGGGGCGAGGGACGCGATACCCGTTCGAATCGATTCGGTGGCAGCCCATCGACGGTAACCGCTACTGTTTTGCGAGCGCCGTTCGTCACGATTGACGAAACGATGTTCGCGTCGACCGCGTCGCCCGACCGAGAGCCGTTGCCGACCGCCCTCGCACCCGTTCCGAAGACGCTCGAGGACCTCGGACTGCGGTTCGCGTGGCTCGTCGTGGCGATCAACCTCGCGGGAACGGTCTTCGGCTTCTGGTACTACGGCCCCCAGCTCGGCGAAACGGCGGCGGTGATGTGGCCGTGGGTGCCCGACAGCCCGATGGCGACGCTGCTGATCGCGCTGGCGGTCGCCTGCTGGAAGCTGGGGTACGAACAGCCGTGGCTGACGTCGCTGGCCTTCTTTGGCAACGTGATATTGGGGCTGTGGACCCCCTACACCCTGCTGGCCTTCGCGGACGCCTACGCCGGCCTGAATCCGCTGATGTACCAGTTCCTCTTCTGGAGCCACCTCGCGATGGTCGTGCAGGCGTTCGTCCTCCACCGGATCACCGACTTCCCGGTGTGGGCCGTCGCCGTCGCCGCCGTCTGGTACTGGAGCAACCTGGTCGTCGACTACTTCGTGCCGATCGTCGGCGAGCCCCATCACACCCTCCTGCCGGTCACCCGCGACACGTCCGTGTTCCTCGGCGCGGACGCGCTCGGCGTCGCCGCCGCGGGCGAGGTGACGTTCGCGATGCTGGCGCTCTTTCTCGCGCTCGCGATCCGCGTCGAGAAGTGCGACCGCGGCTCGTAGCCCGTCACCGATTGTCCGTCAGCCGCCGCGACCGTTCCGACGCCTGCTACGTGATACTCACCCAAACGCCAAGCGTTTATGGAGCTATCTCTAGGTGGATTCCATGGGAGTTCCCGGCCCGACCCCGGACGTGACGCTCGCGGACGTTCGGTCTGCGGTAACGCAGTCGGCACAGCCCGCCGCACCGATGACGGCCGGGGAGGTCGCCGAGACGCTCGAGTGTTGCGACCGGGCCGCCCGCCACCTGTTGAACGAGCTCGCCGATCGAGGCGTGCTCGGAACGAAACTGATCGACGAGACGCGCGTCTGGTGGCGCGCCGAGGCACGAGCGACGAACCGGACCGACGGGAGCGACGCGACCGGCGAGACGGAGGAAACCAAGGACACTGACGAAACCGACGCCGCGCTCGAGACCGACCGCGAGGAGTACGAACGACGACTGCGTCGGGAACGGGGGCTCACCGAACACCTCCTCGAGACGGCGCCGGTCGGACTCGGCGTCATCGCGCCCGACGGGACGGTCGTTCGGGGGAACCGACGGCTGTTCGATCGGCTTCCGATCGCGGACCCCGACGCGGACCGCACCGTCGACGCGGAGACGCTCTACGACGCCGACGGCGAGCCGGTTCCGCGCGACGACTGGCCGTGGGAACGGGTCCGCGCCACCGGCGAGCCCGTCACCGACTACGAGTGTCAGCTCGAACTGCCGGACGACGGCCGTTGCTGGCGCTCGATCACCGCCGCGCCGCTCGCGGACGGGGCGTCGGCGGACGACCTCGTCGTCGTCGCCGTCGACGATATCACCGACCGAAAGGAACGCGAACGACAGCTTCGCCGCGAGTACGACCAGACCGAAAAACTGCTGGAAACGGCGCCGGTCGCGATCGCCGTCCAGACCGCCGATCGCGAGACGATCCGGGCGAACCGGCGCGCACAGGAGGCCTTCGGCCTCTCGGAGCAGGAGTTCCGCGAAAACCCCGTCGACACCGGCGAGTGGAAGATCTACGACGAGGACGGGGAGTTGCTCGACTCGAGCGAGACGACGTCCGCGCGCGTCCTGGAGACTGGCGAGCCGGTCTTCGACGAGGAACTGACGTTCGAACCGCCCAGCGGCGAGCGAATGCACTTCCGGGTGAACACGGCACCGGTCTACGGTCCCGACGGCGAACTCGAACGCATCGTCACCGCGGCGAAGGACGTGATCGAACTCAAGGCCCGGGAACGGCAACTCGAGCAGCGAAAGGCGGAGCTCGAGACGGAGTTGAGCGAGATCCTCGCATCTCGGACGCGTTCTACGCGCTCGACGAGGAGTGGCGGTACACCCACCTCAACGACCAGGCGGCCGCGATCTTGGACCGGTCGCGGGAGGAACTGCTCGGCCGGCCCGTCTGGGAGACGGTTCCCGACCCGGCGGAGTCGTTGTTCCGGGAGAAGTACCGGGAAGCGATGGAGACGCAGGACCCCGTCAGCTTCGAGGTCGAGGCCGTGACGTTCGACGCCTGGCTGGAGTTTACCGTCTACCCCTCCGAGTCGGGGCTGTCGGTCTACTTCCGCGATATCACCGAGCGCAAGCAGTACGAGCAGCAACTCGAGGAGTCGAACGAACGACTCGAGCAGTTCGCCTACGCGGCCTCCCACGACCTGCAGGAGCCCCTGCGGATGGTCACGAGCTACCTGCAACTGCTCGAGGGCCGCTACGCCGACGAGCTCGACGACGACGCCGAGGAGTTCATCGACTACGCCGTCGACGGCGCCGACCGCATGCGCGAGATGATCGAGGGGCTGCTCGAGTACTCGCGCGTCGAAACGCAGGGCGAACCCTTCGAGCCGGTCGACCTGAACGGGGTTCTCGCGGACGTTCGCGAGGATCTCGGGGTGCGGATCGAGGAGAGCGACGCCGACGTCGCGGTCGAGGAACTGCCCCGCGTCGACGGCGACGCCGCCCAGTTACGGCAAGTCTTCCAGAATCTCCTCAGCAACGCGATCCAGTACAGCGGCGACGAGCCGCCACAGGTGCGGGTCAGCGCGGAGCGAACGGGAGACGTGTGGCAGGTGTCGGTCAGCGACGACGGGATCGGCATCGACCCCGACGATCAGGATCGCATCTTCGAGGTCTTCCAGCGGCTCCACAGTCACGAAGAACATTCCGGGACCGGCATCGGCCTGGCGCTGTGCCGACGCATCGTCGAGCGCCACGGCGGCGAGATGCGCGTCGACTCCGATCCCGGAGACGGCACGACGTTCTCGTTTACGTTGCCTGCAGCGGGGACGACTGACGATACTGAGGCATAACGAGCGACGAACGACGCCGGGGCATACAAGCGACAAACAACGCCGACGCAGAACAGGTGGTGAACGACGAATCGCGATCGCAGTTCCCGCGTCAGTCCTCGAGAACGACGACCGCCGACTCGGTCTCGATCATCTCGCCGGCGCCGGAGTAGGTGCGCTCGCGTTCGACCTCGAAGAGGTCGTCCTCGAGTTCTTCGCCGGCGACTCGCAAGACGCTATCGTCTTCATCGATCTCGTAGTCGCCGCTCTCGATCCCCGAATCGATCTCGCCGACCTTCGAGCCGAACTTCGGCCCGAGCGTCGAGTAGTCGAGGTCGATCGACGCGATTTCGGTCGTCACTTCGGGTTCCTCCTCGAGCACCGTGAGATCCTGCACGTGCATCACGTGCTGGATCGCGTCCTCGAAGCCCTCGATCGGCCCGTAGACCGACACCGACCCGAGGTCGGCGTTCAGCGGTAACTGGTTCTCGCTCTTGTACCGCCGGAGCGCGGAGATGACCTCCATCGCGGTCTCGCCGGCCTCGAGGTCCGCGTCGTACCCCTGCGGGCTGGGCCAGTCGCGGGTGTGGATACTGGTCTCCTCGAGGTTCTCGGGATCGTCGCTGTAGACGGCCTGCCAGATCTCCTCCGTCGCGTGGGGCAGGAACGGCGCCCACAGCTCGAGGAACGTCCGGTGGGCGGTCCGCAGCGCGTACTGCGTCGACGGGTTCTCCTCGCGCGTCTTGGCGATCTCGAGGTAGTCGTCGCAGAACGTGTTCCAGAAGAACGTGCGCAGGCGGTCGCGGGCCTTCGCGAACTCGTAGGCCTCGAGGTGGTCGGTGAGGTCCGCGACGGCGTCGTCGAGTTCGGCGAGCAGCCAGCGGTCGATCGCCTCGAGGTCGGCGGGTTCCTCGGGATCGCGCGGCGCGAGCGTGTCGACGAGCTTCGAGGCGTTCCAGAGCTTCCGCAGCAGCTTCTCGCCCGCCGTCAGGTCCTTCTCCTGGTACGGGAAGTCGTCGCCGACCGCCGCGCTGGCGGCCCAGAATCGGACGGCGTCCACCGGATAGTCGGCGAGGACCTCGTCGGGAGCGACGATGTTGCCACGCGACTTGGACATCTTCTCGCGGTTCTCGTCGAGCACGTGGCCGTTGATCATCGTCGCGTCGAAGGGCACCTCGCCGGTGTGCTCGTAGCACTTGACGATGGTGTGGAACAGCCAGAACGAGATGATGTCGTGGCCCTGCGGGCGCAGGTCGAAGGGGTACAGTTCCGGCTTTGCCATGGTGAACTCCTCGCTCCCTTCGTCCCAGTCCCAGCCCGCGTTGATCAGCGGGGTGAGGGAGGAGGTCGCCCACGTGTCGAAGACGTCCTCCTCCGCGACGAAGTCGTCGCCCCCGCACTCGGGGCAGCTATCCACGGGCGGCTCGTCGCTCAGCGGGTCGACCGGTAGCGCCGCCCGCTCGGCCATGATCTCGTGGTCGCAGTCCGCGCAGTACCAGACCGGGAACGGAATGCCCGAGTCGCGCTGGCGGGAGATCAGCCAGTCCCACTCGAGGCCCTCGATCCAGTGCTTGTAGCGGCTGAACATCTTCTCGGGGTACCAGTCCATCTCCCGGCCGGCCTCGAGGTACTCCTCCTTGTGGTCCAGGATCTCGACGTACCACTGCTTGGAGACGCGGTACTCGACGGGCGTGTCGCAGCGCTCGTGGACCTGCACCGCGTGGGTGATCTCCCGGCGGTCCCGGAGGGCGCCCTCGTCGTCCAAGTCCTCGACGATGGCCTCGCGGGCCTCCTCGGTGGACATGCCCTCGTAGTCCCCGGCGAGGTCGGTCATCGTCGCGGACTCGTCGATGGCGACGCGAAGCGGCAGGTCGTGGGCCTGGTACCACTCGATGTCGTTCTGGTCGCCGAAGGTACAGCACATCACGACGCCGCTGCCCTTCTCCATGTCGACGCGCTCGTCCTCGATGATCGGCACCTCGTGGCCGAAGATCGGAATCCGGGCCTCCTCGCCGACGAGATCCTGATTTTCCTCGTCATCGGGGTGGACGAAGACGGAGACGCAGGCCGGGATCAGTTCGGGACGCGTGGTGGAGATGACGAACTCGTCGCGGTCGGTACCGTCGGAGGCCAGCTCGAACGCGATGTCGTTGAAGTGCGAGCCCCGCTCGTCGTCCTCCATCTCGACCTGCGAGATGGCCGTCTCGCAGTCCGGACACCAGATCGCGGGCGCCTTCTTGCGGTACTCCCGTCCCTTCTCGTAGAGGTCGAGGAAGGACAGTTGCGAAATGCGCTGGACGCGGGGTTCGATCGTCTTGTACGTGTTGTTCCAGTCGATCGAACACCCCAGCCCCTGCATCTTCTCCGTGAACTCGGCCTCGTACTCCCGGCAGACCTCGCGGCAGAGTTCCTGAAACTCGCGGCGCTCGTAGTCCTGGTGGCGGATGTCCAGTTCGGATTCGGTCAGGCGCTCGCTGGCGATCCCGTTGTCGTCGTAGCCGAACGGAAACAGGACCGCGCCGTCGTGCATCCGCTGGAACCGCGCCGCGAAGTCCTGGAGGGTGTGGCCGTAGAGGTGGCCCATGTGGAGGCTCCCCGAGACCGTCGGCGGCGGCGTGTCGATGGCGTAAGTCGTGTTGGGATCGCGCTCTGGGTCGCTCTCGTAGGCGTAGACCGTTTCGTCGACCCAGCGCTGTTGCCACCGTTCCTCGACCGTTTCGGGGTCGTAGCCGCCCTCGAGGGTCGGCTCTCCCTCGGCGGCGTCCTCGCTCGTCCGTTCGGGCGCGTCCATACTCATGCTCTCACCGCCCGCGGAGGGCGTCGGCCGTGCGTCGTCGTCGGATCGTCGGTGCGCGTACTCATTGCTGATACCGGTCGTTGCTCGGTGAATGCTGGTCGCCGACAATACATCCGTCGAATCGGGGTTGCAAATGTGGGGCTACGGGGCCCCTACGAAAACCGCGTCGCGCGGGCCGGCGAATGCGTCGACTGCGGCCGCGACGATGACGGGCATACCTACGTCTTGCCTCGGGAACCGTGTTAGGTGTTTCGTCGTCGCCTCGTCGATCACGTCTCGTACGGGTTCGCGTCGGTGTCCTCGAGCGAACGCTGCTCGGAACTTCCGTTCGCGCTCCCGTCCGACTCCCGCCAGCCGGCAGTCCGCTCGCCCGCCTCGACGTCGATCACCGTCCGCGAGTCGGTCACGCGCCGCAGGTCGCC
The DNA here is from genome assembly GCF_017352155.2 of Haloterrigena alkaliphila. Taxonomy (NCBI): domain Archaea; kingdom Methanobacteriati; phylum Methanobacteriota; class Halobacteria; order Halobacteriales; family Natrialbaceae; genus Haloterrigena; species Haloterrigena alkaliphila. The sequence continues at coordinate 860,137 of NZ_CP071462.1, read as the reverse complement.
GCCGAGGTACGCCGTCAGCCGCTCGAGGAAGCCGTCCGTGAGGTCGTCCCTGTCGGCGCTGGCGAGCGCGATCCGGTCGTGGACCGTCGGGTCGTGGTCGCCCTGCATGACGACGGTGAAGAGCTCCCGCGGGGTGACCGGCTCGCCGGCCTCGAGCCGCGAGACGACGCCCGACAGCGAGCGTTCGACGGTCGTCTCCACCGCGAAGGCGACCATCGCCCGGAGCCCCTCGAGGATCGTGACGCGACCGCCGATCGTTCCGACCGCTACCGCGAGTCGTCGTCGGAGTGGGCCCGCACCCAGAGTTCGCCGATCCGGGAGAGCCGCGTCCGGTAGGACTTGCCGTGCTCCTCGCGCTCGATGTACCCCTTGCCGCCGGGTCCGAGACGGTCGACGTTGTAGATGACCTTCGAGCGGAAGCTGTCGGTATACTCCTCGTTCAACTCGCGGGCCAGCGACTCGGCCAGTTCCGAGACCGAATCGAACTCGCCGTCCTCGCCGAGTTTGAACAGGATGAGTTCCTCGAAGGGTTTGACGTTCGAGAAGGAGGCGACGGGCAACTCGACGATGTGCCTGCCGTCGATCTCCTTGGCGCCGATCGTCGTCCCGCGCTCGTCGAACTCCGAGAGGAGGTTCCGGGCGGTCTCGAGGCGCTCGTCGATCCGGTCGCCGTCGAGGCCCTCGCCGTCGAGACCGTCGCCATCCTCGACCGGTGCGTCCGAACGGTCGTCCAGCTCCTCCAGGAGGGCGATCTGTTCGCGGAGTTCCTCGGCCAGTTCCGTCTCGAGATACTTCTCGGGGGCGGTGTAGTAGGTGTGGATCCCCTCGCGGTCCTCCTGGCGCTCGACCATCAGCGAGTGGGCGGCGTTGGCGAAGGCGAAACTCACGGTGCGGGGCATCGCGGCGACGTTGACCCAGACCTCGTTGCCGTCGTCGAGTTCCGCGGTGATGAGGTCGTAGGCCTGCTCGAAGGCCGCGTCGTAGTCGTAAACGTCCTCGAGGACGAACCGCTCGGTGCTCGCGCCAAGCAGATTCGTGAAGTCCGTCTCGAGTTTCTCCGAGAGGTGGCGGGAGTACTCGACGTTGGCCTCGCTCCCGACGGCGCCCTCGAGGAGGATGACGCTGTCGACGTCGATCTGATCGCGCACCAGCGGCGCGATCAGCCGGTCGTAGTCGAAGCCGACCGGGACGATGTGGGTTTGCATACGGGATACGTGGGATGCGGTTTATAAAAATCACCAGTCTCCGTCCCGTGGAACCGCACGTTGGCAAGGCGCGGCGGCACGCCTCCGATCGTCGCCCCGCCTCGAGCAGTTCAGGACTGGTATCCCAGCGCCCGGAGGTGTTCCTCGACGACCTCGTCGTCGACGTCGCCGCGATTTACCGGATCCTCCGCGACGATTTCGCGTCGCTGTTCGGCCGGAACGACGAGCCACGGCACGAGTCTGAGCTCCGGGGTCCAGACGTATCCCGGGTGCTCGTACCGGTCACCCGTGACTCTGGAGTACAGGTTCGTCGACTCGCCGAGGAGTTCCCCGTGGTCGGCGGTGATGACGGTCTTCCCGTCGAGTCCCTCGAGGAGTGCCTCGACGTGCTCGAGGACCAGGGTCAGGTTTTCGACGTACACCTCCTGCAGTTCGCTGGGGGAGACGTAGCCGGCTTCCGCAGCGTCCATCAGGTAGACCATGCCGTCGGACCGACTGGTGACGGTCGTGTCGTCGCTCCACGCGGAGAACCGGAGCCCGTGATTCGTTCGGAGTCGTTCCCGCAGCGCCTCGGCTTTCGGGCCGAAGTACGGCCCGTGTGGCTGCATGAAGTGGACGAGGAGTCGTTTGTCCGGATGGCGTTCGTGCGCCTCGAGGGCGTTCTCCCGGACGATTTCGGGCCGGTAGTTCCGGTACAGTTCGCTGTCGAGGGTGTCCCGCTGGGACTCGGGGTACGTCGACACGAACTCGTGGAAGGTGCCGTCCTCGAGGTGGTGTGAAAACCCGTTCGCCGAGACGTACACCGTGTCGTGGAACGTCTTGCCGGCGAACGTCTTCTCCACGAACTCGTTGCTCGTCGAAGCGACGGACACCGCCGAATCCAACTCTCCCGCGATCGAATTGTGCTTAGCGAGGTAGTCGAACCGGCAGGCGTCCAGGATCAGTAAGTTGTCCCAGTCCGCCTCCATGATATCGGTCGGACGGCCGTATTTCCGGTAGAACGCGTGTTTCTGCACGTCCCCGTACCGCTTCTTGAGTTCGTGCCGGAACTTCTCGGGGTTCCTGCAGGCGTCGACAAAATTGGAGAGCGTGTACTTCTCCGGGGGCAGCGCCATCGGTTCGACGCTCCACGGATCGCTCAATCAATGTTCGCATCGGTAAGCTGGCGTGTGAGTCATCGGATCGAAACGGTTCGACGGGTTCGGGGAACCCCGAGAAACAGCCGTGAAACGCCGCGTTGCGGTGCCGAGGGGAATTACTCCTCTCCCTCGGCGTCCTCGGCCTCGAAGTCGATCGTCCGGATCAGTTCCGCGATCGTCTCGCGGTCGCGCTCCGGATCGACGTCCAACCCGTCCTCCGGCGTCGTCTCCGAGTCGGCCGCCCCGGTGTCGACGCCGTCCTCGAGCGGCAGCACCCCGCCGGCCATCCCGAACGTCGTCTCGGTCGGCCAGACGGCGGCGTGGGCCTCGGCGTCGATTCGTTCCGTCCCGTCGGTCACCTCGGGGTCGACGGGGTACGCCACGTCGAAGACGTACCACGAACCCGTCTCCCCGTTCGACGCCTCGAACTCGAGCGTCTCCCGGGTGCCCTCGACGGTCAGGCCCTCCGACTCGAGGGTGTCGACGAACTGCGACTTCGCCTTGGGCGCCGCCTTCTCGAAGACCGATTCGGGTGCCATCCCGAGACTCGAGAGCGACGGCGAGACGGTCACGTCGACGGCGAACAGCGAGCGGGCCGGAATCTCGCTCGCGCCGACGGCGGCCAGTTCGTCGGCCCCCTCGATGGGTTCGTACACGGTCGTCTCGGCGGTGATCGAGGCGAGCACCACGCTCGTCTCGCCGGTGCGGGTTCCCAGCGCTCGCCACGAGTCGGCTACCGATGCCGGCAGATCGAACGTCATCGCCCGGTCGTACACCGTCGTCGCCTTTCGGTCTTCGGGCTGCCGTGGCGCTCGGATCGCGCGCTGACGGCCGACGGTCGCGCGGACCGGCGGCGATCACGTCTCGGGCTCGCGATTCTGGTGGCGCACCCGGACCATCCCCTCCGAGGTGACGCCGACGATCAGCGGCGTCGACACCTGGCGGCCGGACACCGCCGATCCCGCGGCGTCGCTGACGACCTTCATCAGGTCCGGCGCGGTGTGATCGACCTTGACGCCCTGCTCGTCGCAGGCGTCGTAGACCAGTTGCGGCACGTCGTAGAGGTCGGTCCCCGCCGGCACCCGGACGCGAACCGGCGCCCGCAGCGCCTCCGCGAAGGCGACCGTCTCCCGGGCCTTCTCGAGATTCTCGCGCGCGCTCGACTCGATCGAGGAGACGTTCGCCCGCGAGGTACCAAGCGCGTCGGCGATGTCCGCCTGCGAGACGCCGCGCTCCCGAAGGGCGAGGACCTGCGCCTGTCGGTGGGTCAGCACGCTCGCCTCCGCGTCGAACCCGATCTCATCGAGCAACGCCTCGACGTCATCGATCACGGCGATCGCCTCCCCTCGCGCTCGAGTCCGTCTCGCGTCCGCTCATATCCACGTCTAAGGCGGCCGTAGGCTCAAAGCTTCCCCGATCCGTCGATGAATACGCGCGTTCGGTCGCCGGTTCTTTCGGCACTCTCGAGTCTCCGTCCGCTGTCTCTACTGCAACCACCACGAAAGCCCCTGACGCTATCGAGTCGGGCGACTCGCTGCGCGCTTCCTTCACTTCGTTCAGTCCAGTGCTTGCGTCGTCGGCCTTCCTCGATAGCGTCAGCCCCTTTCAGTCCCACCCGTGCCGGCTGGTCGGTCATGCTACCGCGGGTGGGACTGAAAGGGGCTGAGGCGCTCGGTCCCTCCCGGACGCCGCAAGCACCGAACGAAGTGAGGCGCGCAGCAAGGCCCGGAGGGTCGAGGGCCTCAGGGGCTTTCGTGGTGTTCCTAGGCGAATTTACCAGCGGTAGAGATCAAAACGCCACTGAAGACGACTAGCGGCCAAACGGTATATATCGGTCGCGCGACTGCCATCGGCCATGAACGTCACCGACGCCGCCGACGCCTGCGAGGACGTCCTCGCCGAGATCGGCGGCGCAGTCATCGGGGAACGGGAGCTGTTCGAGACCATCCTGACCGCCGTCGTCGGGCAGGGCCACGTCCTCCTCGAGGACGTCCCCGGAACCGGGAAGACGCTGACCGCGCGGACGCTCGCGACCGCGCTCGATCTGGAGTTCACGCGCATCCAGTTCACGCCGGACCTGCTGCCGGCCGACATCACCGGTACGCACGTCTACGACGAGCACGCCGGCGAGTTCTCCTTCGAGGCCGGCCCCATCTTCGCGAACGTCGTGCTGGCCGACGAGATCAACCGCGCGCCGCCGAAGACGCAGGCCGCGCTGCTCGAGGCGATGGGCGAGCGACAGGTCTCGATCGGCGGCGAGACTCGCGAACTTCCGAAGCCCTTCTTCGTCATCGCGACGCAGAACCCCGTCGAGCAGGAGGGAACCTTCCCGCTGCCGGAGGCCCAGGTCGACCGCTTCATGGTCAAGACGGAGATGGGGTATCCCGACCGGGCGGGCGACCTCGAGTTACTGAACCGGCGCGCGAGCCGGGAGTCGCGAACGCCGACCGTCGGCAGCGTCGTCGACCGCGAGACGGTGCTGGACCTGCAGGCGGTGCCGGAGACGATCGGCGTCGATCCGGCGATCCGCGAGTACCTCGTGGACGTCTGTCGGGCGACCCGCGAGGACGAGCGCGTCGACGTGGGCATCTCCCCGCGGGGGCTCCAGCGCCTGTTCGAGGCCTGTCGCGCCCGCGCGGTGGTTTCGGGACGGGAGTACGTCGCCCCCGAGGACGTCCACGCGGTCGTTCACGCCGTGCTCGACCACCGAATCGTCCTGACCACCGAGGCCGACGTCCGCGGCGTCGACCCGCGAGCGGTCGTCGAGAGCGCGGTCAACAGCGTGCCGGTACCGTCGATGGACCAGTGAGGACGCCATCGTCGGACGCTCGATCGCTCGCTAACCAGTAGAAATATCAGTCGGTATATCCCATTGTTCGGTGCGCAGGTTCTGCGCCACGGTGGGGAGCGTGCCTTTGACATCACCACTCGCCGTGCCTCACGCGGTTCCCGCGAGGGGAGAGAGTCACCCTGGGGGGTGCTCTTTCGTCGTACCAGTACAGAACGAGTCGACCAGCGGCGGCGACGGCGTCAGTACTCGAGGTGCCACCGCTCGTCTTCTTTCGAGGCGATCACTTCGGCGACGCCGTCGGCCAGTCGGTACTCGTCGTCCTCCCGGACGACGGTCCCGGCCCGCTCGAGGTGTTCCAGGTGCGCGTACGACTCGCCGGGGCCGTGGAGGATGTGGATGCTCTCGAGGTCGCCGAAGAGGTCAGCGCTCACCGTCCAGGTGTCGCAGGGGCCCTTCCGGTCGAGCGCGTCGAGGACGCGCCAGGCGCGTTCCTCGTGGTGGTCGATGATGTGCTGGGCGCGGCCGGCCGGGTCGTCGATCGGGTCCCGGTGGCCCGGCCACGCCCGGTCGTAGTCGGCGTCGACGATCCGCTGGAGCGCGCGGAGGTACTTCTCGAGGGGCTTTTCGACGCGCACGTCCGCGCCGCCGACGTTCGGCGTGTAGACGGGCAACAGCGCGTCGCCGGAGAAGACCTCGCGCCGACCGTCGAGGGTCGTCTCGAACATGGAGAGCCCCGCGGCGTGGCCGGAGGTGTGGACGACCTCGAGGTCGCCCCCGTCGAACGAGAAGGTGTCACCGTCCTCGAAGGGCGTCACGGTCGGCGTCTCGGTCGCCGTATCGGCGCTCGCCATCCGATCGCGGAGGACGGCCTGCTTCTCCTCGGGCATCCCCCACTCCTCGAAGTACGCCTGCTGGCGGTCGAACATCGCTTCCCAGGCGTCCTCGTCGCCGGCCACGAGCGGGGCGTCGGCCTCGTGGACGTGAACCTCGGCGCCGCTCTCGGCCTGAATCGCTCCCGCCAGGCCGGTGTGGTCGCCGTGCCAGTGCGTGAGGAAGATTCGATCGACGTCGGCGAAGGTCAGCCCTCGATCCGCGAACGCGGCCTCGAGTTGCTCCCGGGTCGAAGCCATTCCGTCCCCGGTGTCGATCATCACCGTTTCCCGACCGTCCGCGAAGAGGTACGCGTTGTTGTCCCCTTCGAACGCGGAGTTCGACAGCGCGATCCGATCCATGCCAGCGTATGGCACGAGCGGCGAGAAAACCCTTGTGTCCGCGGCGAAGCCGACGGGGGAGATGACTGCACTCGAACTCCCCCGCGGACCCGAACTCAGCCGCGAAGCGCCCACGCGACGAGGACGACCGCGAGCAGCCCCGCTCCGACGGCGCCCGCCGCGTGTGCGGGATCGGTGACGGAGACGTCCGTCGCGGCCCACCGGTAGCAGGTGACGGTACCGCCGGCGACGACGGCCCCCGTCAACAGCGACCCGCCGACGTGGACGAGTTCCGCGCGCATCGTCGCCGCCCCGCGGCCCAGTTCCGTCCGAATGCAGTCGGCGTACTCGCCGATATCCCAGAGGACGAACGCGCCCGTCGCCGTCGCGATGGCCGGTTCGACCCGGCCGACCACCGTCAGTCCGACCGCCAGCACGAACACCGCGCCGGCCGCGAGCGCGGGACCGATCGCCCGCGCGGGGAGGATCCGGACCACGCGCAGCATCGTCACGGTCCACAGCAGCGAGGAGAGCGACCCCAGCGTGAACACGAGCAGGACCGCCGCCAGCGCGAACGCCGGGAACGCGCCCAGCAACTCGACGACCGACGCCGGCGCGGCACCCTCGAGCAGTCCCTGCAGATCGGCCTCGACGGCCGTCTCGGAGAGCGCCCGGGCGAGGACGAGCGCGACGACCCCGCCGCCGACGACCGGCGCGAGCAGGCGCGCGAGGAGGCGAGCGACGTTCCCGCCGAGGGCGCGACGAGACCACTCGAGCAGCGCCAGCGTCACGACGAACGCGAGCAGCCCGAGCAGCGCGATCCGCAGTCCCGAGGCCGTCACCAGCCCCGCGAGCGCGTCGCCGGCGGGTGCGGGGAGTTCCGTCCGCAGTTCCCCCGGCGTAACCGGCATCGACGAGAACCGCTGGCTCGCGGCGGGCGCGACGATCGCCACGATCCCCAGCGCGAGCGCTCCGCGAGTCGCCCACGAGCAGGCCCGGTGGCAGCGCGCGAGGCCCGCCGCGAGCGCCCCGCGCCGGTCAGGCGGCACGAGTCGCTCGACGGGCAGGTACGTCAGGGTCTGGCTCGAGGCGCGCGCCGCGACCAGCAGCAGCGCGGCGAAGGTGACGACCGCCCATCGTCCGTCGGCGGCGACGAGGACGTCTCCCGCGACCCCTAGCAAGTCCGTCGCGGCCTCGCCGGCCCGCTCGCGGACGGCCGACTCGGGGACGACCCGGAGGACGAGAACGACGATCACGCCGACGGTGGCGAGGCCCGTCCCCGTCGCCCCGCGGCGGACGCCGCCGTCGCCGAGCCGATCCCAGGAAACCAGTCCGGCCGCGAGCGCGGCGACGACCAGCGCCCAGACGGCGAGTCCGGCGAAGGGACCGACGCCCGACGACCGAAGCGTCAGTGCGGTGGCCAGCAGTGCGGGCGACGACACCAGCACCGAGACGGGGACCGCGAGGGCGCCGCCGAACCCGCGCACGGCGGGGCTGTCGCTGCCGAGCAGCATCGTTACCACCGCGGCACCGAGTCCGGCAGCCATCGCGAGGCCCGCGAGTTCGGGGCCGGCCAGCCGGGAGCCGACGACCAGTCCGATCGCGAGCGTCGCGAGGATCATCGCCACGTCGCTGGCGGTCGGCCGCGCGAGGGCCCGCCAGAGGCCGCGTTTGAGCGCCTCGAACGTCTCCCGGCCCGTCTCGAGGGCGACGCCGCGCCTCGAGCGGGGGCGATCGGACCCGAACGGCGGCCCGTCGCGGACACCGTTCCCACCGGGTCCGCTGTGGCCGCCGCCACCCGAGGCGTCGGCCGTCACACCGACCCACCCCCGAGTCCGGCGCTGCGGGCGCGGAACGCCCGCGAGAGGGCGACCGACACCGGCTCCGCGAGGTCCCAGTCGACGACGGTCGCACCGAGTCCCCGAAGGGCGTCGATCCGGTTCGCCCGCTCCAGTCCGGCGACTCGAGCGCCGGGCGTGGGCGCTGACCGTTCGGTGCCGGCGGTCACGTTCGGGGAGACGACCGTGACCGCCCGCCCGCGGGTCCGCAGCGTCTCCACGAGGTCGACGGCCGCGTCGTCCAACAGCGGCGCACAGAACGCGACCTGCGCCCGGTTCGGCAGGCGGCGCTCGAGGTCGGCCGCGAGGGAACTCCCCCCGAGTCCCGGTCCGCTCGCCGCACCGCCGTCGGTCACCGCCGAGGTGGGGTCCGCGACTCGGTCGTCGGGAGCGGCGTTCGTGTCCCGGTCACCGGTAGCGGCGTTCGTGCCACGGTCCTCACCAGCGGCATTCGTCGCACCCCCTCCGGCGGAGACGTCCTCGAGAGCGTCCTCGACTCGCCGCCGGACGCCGTCTCCGGCGCCGGGATCGACCCAGTCGGTCCCCGAGAGCGTCGCCAGCCCGGTTCGATTGCCGTCCTCGAGCGACGCCACGACGCCGCGGGACGCGGCGTAGAGCGTGAGGTCGAACGAGTCGGGGCCGCCGTCGGGCCGCTCGCGGTGGGCGTCGCGGCGGTCGTCGATCACGAACACGATCGTGACGGACCGTTCCTCGCGGTACTCGACGGTCGTGAGGTCCCGCGTCCGGGCGTACCGGTGCCAGTCGATCCGGTTGATCGGATCGCCGCGGCGGTACTCCCGCGTCGAGAAGAACTCGATGCCGCTGCCGCCGTCGTCGGTCGGCGCCTGTCCGACGAACTGGATGGTCCGATCCTGAAACGGAAAGGCGTCGAGCAGGGTCTCGCAGGCGAACGCGGTGTCGCCGTCGGGTTCGCGTTCGGCGGTCGCGACCGCGGTCGCCGACAGCGACCGGGCCCGAACCGTCAGCGGGCCGAAGGCGTACTCGCCTCGCGGCGGCGTCAGTTCGTACTCGCGGGTGACGGTCTCGCCCGGCTGAAGGGCGGTCGCGAACGCGGGCGCGCCGTCGGTCACCGGCACGTTGGCCGGCGGCTCGTCGACGATCCGGACGTCCGGGAGGACGCGGTCGGTCTCGTTGGTCACCGCGATCGTCACCGTCACCGGCGCGCCCGGGCGCACGCGGGTCTCCGCGAGGCTTCGCTCGAGGCGGAGCGTGCCGTCGGTCTCGAGCGCGGCGTCATCCGATTCGCCATCGCGATCTCCCGACTCACCGTCGTCCGCCGACTCACCGTCCTCCGCTCCGTCGCCGTCCGCGACCTCGCTATCGGACGCTGCGACCTCGGTCGCCGCCATCGCGTCGTCTGACTCGTCTTCGATCTCGACGTCGTCGGGACCGAGATCGGGAGACGCGCTCGCGGCGCCGGCGAGGACGAACCCCAGCGCGGCGATCGCGAGGAAGAACAGCGCCGGGAGCCCGAGCGCGACCGCCAGCAGGCAAGTCACTAGCGCAACCACGAGTGCGACCTGCCAGCGGGCCTGTCGGCGGTGCTCGGTCACGGCGCCACCTCCGGGGAGTCGATCACGACGCCACCCCCGCGGTCGCCTCGCTCGGGTCGCTCGAGTCTTCCGCCGGCTCGATCCGGCTGCTCGAGTCTCCCGCCAACTCACTCCGCGGCGCGGCGACGGTCGCCGACGACTGGAGGCGTTCGATCTCGTCGATCGTCGTCTCGAGGTGGGCGACGAACGGGTCGGCCGTCCGCAGGAGGTCGAGCAGCCACAGCCACAGCGGCGTCGACGGCCCCTCCGAACCGGCGAGGAAGGCGGCCGCCCGGGGCTCGTCGGTCCAGGTCCCGGCCTCGATCGCGGCCGTCGCTTCCTCGTCGGCGACCCCGGCGCGGTTCGCGTAGGCGGTCGCCGCGATCGGACGCAGCGACTCGAGGAGGCGCTCGCGGGCGGCCTCCCGGACGTCGCGCGGTTCGTCGTCGTAGGCCGTCGCGAGGGCGATCCGGTCGTCGATCGTTCCCCCGACTGCGGCGCGCCGATCGCGCCGGCCGCCGGAGGAGTCGTCGAAACCGACGTCGGACGCGTCGTCGACGAGCGGCGCCAGTCCGGAGCGGCGAAGGCGGCCGGCGAGTCCGAGCGTCGGTGCGAACAGCACCAGCAGAATCACCAGCGCGAACACGACGGTCCCGGGATCGACGCTCGCGAGCAGCGTCTCGAGTTCGGGCACCCGCTCGAGCAACAGCGCCGGCCGAACGGCGAGGACGCCGCCCACGGCGACCAGCACCGCGGCCGGAAGCGTCAGGAGCGCCAGCCCGGTCGTCGACGGCGTCCTACTCATTCGCGTCGGCCTCCGCCGGGTTCGTCGTGGCTTCGCCGCCTTCGACCGCCGGTTCTGCGCCGGTCTCCGTCTCCGTCTTCCCTTCCGATTGCGTGGTCTCGAGCGCGGACCGCAATTGATCGTGTGCGCTCGTCGTTCGGTCGAGGTACGACGCCGGGTCGCGGTCGCCGTACTCGACGTCCCGGAAGGAGTCGGTGATCGTCTCGACGGGGTCCGCGGGCGCGCCGGCGTCGCTGGCCCGTCGCGCGACCTCGGCCGGGGTCGCCGTCGCGACGCTGGCCCGGTACATCGGTGCGGCGTCGATCACGCTCGCGAACGCCTGCCGGATGCGCTCGCGGGCAGTGACTTGCGTCTCCGCGATCGCCGCGGAATCGGTGGCCTCCGCGTCAGCAAACGGCGAGAGCGACGCGCCGACGGCGCGAACGCGCGTCGTCGTCGATCGAATCGCGTCCCTGAGCGTCTCCAGTACGAGTCCCGGGAGGTCTGCGATCGACCGGAGTTCCCGGAGCCGCGCGACGGCCCGCTCGAGCCCCTGCGAACAGGCGACGACGGCCGACAGCGCGAGCGAGACGAGCCGACTCGGAATCGAGCGCAGCGTCCCGATCGGATTGTCGCGCGTATAGAAGACGTAGCCGACGGCCGCGACGGCGAGGACAGCGAGGACGGCCGTCAGGGTGCCGTCGGAGAGCCCCGGGACGGAGTCCTCGAGTCCGGCGTCCTCGTCGCCTGCATCGGTGCTGGTCTCGTCGGTTCCGTCGTCACTGCCGTCGGTATTCGGCTCGGTAGCTCCCTCGGAACCGTCAGTCGTGGATCCGGCGCCGTCCGTCGCCCCGTCGGCGTTCGGGTCGGTCTCCGAACCGGTGTCGCCGTCGCTCGACTGGCCGTCGGTTTCGTTCCCCTCACCGCCGATCTCGTCGCCGGATTCGTCGGTTTCCGTCTCGCTGCCGTCGGTCGAGCCCCCGTCGCCGGTCTCGCCGTCGCCACCGTCCGCCTCGGTCCCCGTCTCCGTTCCGTCGCCCGGTTCGGGCGCGTCGCTCCCGTCCTCGAGTTCGCTCGCGCCGGTATCGCCCTGTAGCGTCCCGTCGCCGTCGATCTCCGGGTATGCCGCTGAGCCGGCCGGCGAATCGAGCTGCGCTCCGAACTCACCGTCGACGCCGGCGGCGGCCGGATCGCCCCCTGCGTCGACCGCTCCGGCCGGGCCGCCGAACAGGGAGGCCAGCGACGCGAGTCCGTATAGCGCCTTCTGGACGAGCGGATTGTCTGAGGCGGCGGCGCGCTGGATCAGTTCGCGGCCCGGCATCCCATCCGAGCGTTCACTGGTGGCCCCACCGTCGATACTACCCCCGCCGCCCATACTACCGTCCCCGCTCTGGGCGGCAGCGGCTTGCTCTTCCGTCAGCGCGGCCCCGGACGCCGACTCGTCGTCGGAGCCGCCGAGCAGATCGCTCGCCGGCGATTCCGACGCCACCATCGGCATCGCGCTCGCGGCGACGAGGAGTCCGAAGACGGCACAGCAGACGGCGCCGATGGTGAGCAGGCGCCGTCCGGTCCCCGATCCGAAAGTCATCGATTGCGTACCTGTTGCTGTGACGGGTACTTACGTCTTATTGCAGCCAAACGCGGGACGGCTCCGAGAAAACCGGCGATCGTTCGACGACTGTCCACTCGAGCGGGGCGCGAGTTACGAGCCCCAGAAGTTCTCGCGACTGCCGAGCCGTTCGCGCTGGTATCGCTTCCCCGACTGCTCGTCCGCTGCCTCTTCGTCATCCTCGCCGTCCGTCTCGTCCGCGCTGTCCGTCCCATCCGCGCTGTCCGCGTCCTCGCCGGCGTCCGAATCGGCGTCGTCCTCCGCCTCGTCCGGATCCATCGGGAGGAGCTCGAGCTCCTCCGCTCGGGCGTGGTTGCTGTGGACGCGCGTGATCTCGACGCGTGCGCGGGCCTCCGGCAGAACGCCGTCGACCATGACGATAAAGCCGTCCTCGGTCCGGCCGACACCGGCGCCGCTCTCGTGCATGTCGACGACGTCGACGACGACTTCCTCGCCGGCCTTGACCGGCTGGGTCTTCAGGTCCTCGATGGGCTGGTTGTACTGTTGACACCACTCCTTGCCGCCGCGGTCTCCGTAGTGTTGGCACCCCATTCCCGAGATCCGTTCGGAAAAGCTCGGGCAGTCGTCGGCGAGCGGACAGTCAGCCATAGTACGTACTACCAGTGGCGTCGTTAAACCGTTTCCGTCTCGCGGATCGAAACCCGAGCCGGACGAAACGCTGGTAGCAGCTACTGGTCATCGGACAGGAGTCGTAACACACAGTCGTCCCGATCGGAACGTCTGTTAAATGAACGAGAGGCATCTGAAAGCGCGTTTCGAAAAGGTTTACGGTACGGACGTTGCAGTGATTATTGATGAAAATCCTCGTTACGGTCAAAGAAGTCGCGACCGTCGAAGACGAGTTCGAAATCCAGGGTACTGAGATCGCCGACCAGTACCTGGGTGCCGACCTCAACGAGTGGGACGACTACGCCATCGAAGAGGCCGTCCAGCTCCAGGAAGAGGGAATCGCCGACGAAGTCGTCACGGTCACGATCGGTCCGGAGGACTGCGAGCAAACCATCCGTCAGGCGCTCGCGAAGGGCGCCGACCGCGCCGTCCGCGTCTGGGACGACGCCCTCGAGGGCGTCGACCTGCTCGACGTCAACGCGAAGACGGAAATCCTGTCCGCCGTCGTCGAGGAAGAGGACCCCGACCTCGTGCTGACGGGCGTCCAGGCCGGCGACGACAGCTTCGCCGCGACCGGCGTCTCCGTCGCCGAGAACCTCGGCTTCCAGTGGGGTGCCGTCGTCAACCACCTCGAGCACGGCTTCGACGACGACGTCGCCGCCGTGCGACGCGAACTCGAGGGCGGCGTCGAGGAGCTGACCGACATCGAGCTCCCCGCCGTACTGACGATCCAGACGGGGATCAACGAGCCCCGCTACGCCAGCCTGCGCGGCATCCGCCAGGCCCAGCAGAAACCGATGAACGTCCAGAGTCTCGGCGACATCGGCGTCGACGAGAGCGCCGTCGACTCCGAACTCGAGCTGACGGACATGTACGAGCCCGAGAGCGAGAGCGACGTCACGGTCTGGGAGGGCAGCGCCGAGGAGACCGCTTCGGAGTTGGGTGACCTGCTCCGCGACAAGGGGGTGGCACCATGACGGACGTCCTCGCAATCACCGACCACCGCCGCGGCGACCTGCGCGACGTCAGCTACGAGATCGTCACCGCGGGCCGCCAGCTGGCCGACGAGACCGGCGGCGACCTGCACCTCGCGGTCATCAGCGGCACCGTCGACGACTTCGCCGAGAAGGTAAACCGCGAAGGCGTCGACGCCATCCACACCGTCGATTACGGCGAGGAGTTCAACCACGACGTCTACACGCAGGCGATCACCCAGCTCTACGACGACCTCGCCCCGCAGTACGTTCTCGCCCCCAACAGCGTCAACGGCCTCGACTACGCGCCGGCCGTCGCCAACCAACTCGACCTGCCGATCGTCACCGACACGATCGACCTCGAGACCGACGGCGAGACGCTGATCGCCACCCGCGAGATGTACGGCGGTAAAGTCGAGACCACCAACGAACTCGAGGGCCCCGCCGTCGCGACGATCCGAAGCACCGAGTGGCCCAAGGCAGAAGGCACCGGCGACGCCTCGATCGAGGCCTTCGACGCCGACATCGACGAGGGCGCGATCGGCTCGACCGTCAACGGCTTCGAGGAAGTCGCCGGCGGCGACGTCGACATCAGCGAGGCGGACGTACTCGTGAGCGTCGGCCGCGGGATCGAGGAGGAGGACAACCTCCCGATCATCGAGGAACTCGCCGACGCGCTCGACGCGACGGTCTCCTCGTCGCGGCCGATCGTCGACAACGGCTGGCTGCCCAAGAACCGACAGGTCGGCCAGTCCGGGAAGGTCGTCACGCCCGACGTCTACATCGCGATCGGTATCTCCGGCGCCGTCCAGCACGTCGCCGGCATGAAGGGCTCCGATACGATCGTCGCGATCAACACGGACCCCAACGCGCCGATCATGGACATCGCCGACTTCGCGATCGTCGACGACCTCTTCGACGTCGTGCCGGCGCTGACCGAAGAGTTCCAGTAGGCGAGATCCGCACAGCGTTCGGGTCTCGTAGGCGAGCGCCGCGGAGCACACGCGATATTTTTCGGGCGCCCCGTCTCGAGGAGCACCTATCGACGGTCCAACAACTGCAACTCGAGCGACGGTGACGGGCCTGCTATGAGATCCGTCACCTACTTTTTGTCCCCGTCCGAAGCGGGGCCAATGGAACGTCTGGAGCGTCGTCGGGCGCTGATCGAGGAGCGCCTCGTCGAGGTGGTCGACGGCGTCGAGCCGGACGCGCTCAGGGACGAGGTCCGCCACGCGGCGCTGGCGGGCGGGAAGCGCGTGCGGCCGTTGGTGTCGGTACTGGCCTGCGAGACCGTCGGCGGCACGGAGGCGGACGCGGTCGATTTCGGCGTCGGGATCGAGCTCGTCCACACCGCCTCGCTGGTCGTCGACGACATCATCGACCGATCGGAGCTTCGCCGGGGAACGACCAGCTCCTGGGCCGAGTTCGGCTACGGGCCGGCGATCATCACCAGCGACGGACTGCTCGGCGAGGCCTTCGCCCTCTTCTCGTCGGATCCCGACGCCACGCAGGTCGTCGCCGAGGCGCTGGTCGAACTCGGCGTCGGCGAGGCGACGGAGCTATCCGCCGAACCCGAGACCGAGGAGGAGTACATGACCCTCGCCCGGCGCAAGACCGGCGCGCTCTTCCGGGCCGCCGCGGAACTCGGGGCGATCGCCGCCGACTCGGACCCGGTCACCGTCGAGGCGCTCGGCGAGTACGCCGAGCGGGTCGGCGTCGCCTTCCAGATCCGGGACGACGTCCTCGACGCCGTCGCCGACGCCGACGACTTGGGGAAGCCGACCGGCCACGACGCCGCCCTCGAGCGGCCCTCGGTCGTGCAGGTGACCGATCTAACCCCCGAGGAGGCCAACGCGCGCGCTCGAGCCGAGTCCGCCCGGGCGATCGAGGCCTTAGAGCGGGTGGAGGTCGCCGATCCGGCAGCTCGGGACTACCTCGTCGAACTGGCGGAGTTCGTCGTCGAACGGGAACGGTAGCGTCGCGCCGGCTCGACGCGGGCGGAAACCGAGAACGGGACGCGGGCTGAAACTGGAATCGGAACGCGGGCGGTCACCGGCCGCTCACGGTTCGCCGACGCGGAGGATCGGTTTGATCGTCTTGCCGTTCTCGGAGTCCGCGACGGCCTGCTCGATCTCGTCGAACTCGTAGTAGGTGACGAGTTCGTCGAACGGGAACTTCCCCTGCCGGTAGAGTTCGACGAGGTCCGGGATGAACTCCTGTGGCGCCGAATCGCCCTCGACGATCCCGGTGATCGACCGGCCGTTGAGGATGAGGTCGTTGATGTCGTAGCTCGCTTCGGCGCCGAGGGGCGGCGCACCGACGATTCCCAGCGTGCCCCGCTGGGTGAGCGTCTCGACCGCCTGTTCGGCCACCGCGGGGACCCCGGTCGACTCGACGGCGTAGTCGACGCCGCCGTCGGTACGGTCCCGTACGGCTTCGACGACGTCGTCGACGGATTCGGGATCGATCGGCTCGCTCGCGCCGAGAGCGGCCGCCTTCTCGAGGCGGGATTCCTCCAAGTCGATCGAGACGATCTCGGTACACCCCGAGAGATCCGCAGCCATGACCGCCGAGAGACCGACCGAGCCGGCGCCGAAGACCGCGATCGACGATCCGGCACTCGGCTCGAGCGAGTTGAGGACGGCCCCGGCGCCGGTCTGGATCCCACAGCCCAGCGGACCGAGCAGTTCGAGCGGCACGTCGTCGCCGACGGGGACCACGTTCCGTTCCGTCGCGATGGCGTGGGTCGCGAACGACGACTGTCCGAAGAAGCGGCCGCTGAGCCGCTCTCCGTCGCGCGAAATCGGTGACGTGCCGTCTTCCGGGCGTCGGCCGCCGAAGTTGTGCTCGAAGAACGCCTCGCAGTACGCGGGGTGGCCGTCGTGGCAACTGTGACAGTCGTCGTCGTAGTCGAAACTCAACACGACCCGGTCGCCGGGTTCGACCCGCGTCACGTTCGAGCCGACCGACTCGACGATCCCGGACCCCTCGTGGCCGAGGACCGCCGGCAGCGGCGTCGGGTACAGCTGGTCGCGGACGACCATGTCGGTGTGACAGACGCCCGCCCCGACGACGCGGACCAGCACCTCGTTCGCCCGCGGCTCCTCGAGTTCGACGGTCTCGATGTCGAACGCTCCGCCCTCCTCCTCGACGACTGCGGCTTCGATCTCCATGTGGGGCACGATACCGGACGGAGAAATGAATCTTCGGGACGATCGGGCTCAGGCGCTGTCGGCCGTCCGCGTTTCGCCGGCCTCCTCGCCGTCGTCGGTGGAGAACCGGGACTCGAGGACGGCGAAGGCGAGCGTGCTCACGATCCCCAGGAGCGTGCCGACCGTCAGGGCCGCCGCGAGGTAGCTGATGTCGACTCTGTCGAGGAAGAAGGCGCTGACCGCGTGGAGGACGATCGCGATCGAGAGGACGTAGAAGGGCGCGTTGAGGTAGCGCCACTCGAGGGTGCCGGCGATGTACTCGTCGGTGATCTGGCCGAGGCTGGTGGTCACGCCCGCGGCGGCCAGCCACTGAATCGAGCCGTAGACGAGCGCCGCGACCATGAGGGGCGCGCCGACCTCGCCGGCGGTGGCGTCGCGAACGACCTCGAGTTCGTCCACGCCGCTCATCCCGCCGAGGACGAACAGGGCGGCGGCGACGACGTAGGCCAGCAGGGTGGTTCGACCGGCGTACAGCGACCGGCGGGCCCGCTCGACGGCCTCGTCGATCCGGTCGCCCAGCCCGAGGCCCCGCGAAATGAGATAGAGGCCGAGCAGCGCGGAGGTCGTTCCCAGGACGAACCCGGGCATGTCGAGGACGGTCCCGGCCAGCGCGAGCGGGTAGATCAACAGGAGGATCCCGAGCGGAATCAGCACCGTCCCCCGGGTCTCGGGGTCGTTCAGCACCTGTTTGATCGTGTAGTACATCGACTCCAAGTTCTGGGCCTGCCGGACGACGACGCGGCGGACGCCGTCGATGGGGACCCGCGAGCGGATGATCGGGATGACGGACTCGTCCTGCGCGCCGTCGGTGACCACGAGCGCGGTGACGTCCTCGCCGGTCGAGAGGCTCGCGAGGACGGTGTCGACCTCGTCGCCGACCTCCCGGTTGGCCTTGACGTCGCCCTCGTCGTTGCCGGTGACGACGGCGACCTCGACGCTCTCGTCGCGGTCGGCGAGGTCGTCGTAGATGTGCAACCCCTGAAAGATCACGTTGACGTCGGAGTCCTCCGGGTCTTCGGTCGCCAGCGCGACGGCGGCCTCCTCGACGGGGTCGCGACCGATGACCGGCGTGGAAAAGCCGGTCTTGCGACCGAGGTCGTCGTCGAGGTCGACACAGAGGACCAGCAGCATCTGCTCGAACGTTCGAGCGCGGGGTATTTCCATCTTCTGGGGACGACAGAATTCCGCGGCCGGCGGCTGCCTCGAGACGGCGGGGCCACGCTCAGTTCGGTCGAGCGCTCGAGGCTCGCCCCGGCACAGAGAACGCGGCTGCTGTCAGACATCCGTATACGGAACGGTAGTAACCGCAATTAAGTCTAGAGGCCGCTAGCCGTCCCCCGAAAACGCGATCGACTGCGAGTTCTCCGCCGACCGCGAGGCGACGGCGGCGGCGTCCGCTCGGTTCGTGCGCGGGCGTCCGTCTCGAATCAGTTCACAGCACAAGTGACGGCCTAGTCGCGTGCCGGTTCGTCGTCGAAGATCGTCACACCCTCGAATTCGAACCGTGCACCGCCGTCCCGACCCTCACTGGCGGTGACGGTCCAGCCGTGGGCCTCGACGATCTGTTGCACGATCGCGAGTCCGAACCCGGTCCCGTCCTCAGCGCTCGTGTGACCAAATTCGAATAGCTCCCGAGGGGCGGTCTCGAGTCCCGAGCCGTCGTCCGCGACGTAAAATACCGGCGAGCTGACGTCGGTATCAGTATCGTCCTCGAGCCACTCGACGGTGACGGTAACGTCGGATCCCCCGTGTTCGATCGCGTTCCGAAAGAGGTTCTCGAACAGCGCTCGCAGGCGACCCCCGTCAGCGACGATCGTTCGATCGACGCGACAGTCGAGGACGGCGTCCGCCGTCTCGACCGCGTTCCACGCCTCGCGGACGAGTCGCTCGAGGTCGACCGGCTCGGGGTCGCCGACGGTCCGACCGTGGCGGGCCAGCGACAGGAGGTTCTCGATCAGTTCGTCCATTCGGCCGAGCGACGAGCGGACCTGCTCGATCGAGTCGTCGTCCGCGGCCGGACAGTCCTCGGCGTGGAGTTCGAGGCTCCCCTGGGCCACGTTCAACGGGTTCCGGAGGTCGTGGCTGACGACGCTGGCGAACCCCTCGAGTCGCTCGTTCTGGCGCTCGAGTTCGTTCTGGTAGCGGCGTCGCCGGGTGATATCGCGGATCGCGTGAATCGTGCCGGCGAACTCCCCGTCCTCGAGCGGGAGGAGTCGGGTGTGAACGTCGTGGATCAGTTCCTCGCCGTCCGGCGACCGGAACCGGACCCGGTACTTCGCTCGCTCGAGGTCGGTCGACGAGGAGAGCAACCGCCTGACCTCTTCGGCGTACTTTTCCATTACCCGGTCGGCGTAGTAGCCCCGCTCGACGAGCGCCGGGAACGCCGTCCCCTGTAGTTCCGCGACATCCTCCGCGAACGCGTCGGCGAACTCGTCGTTACACCAGGTGATCGTCCCCTCGGCGTCGAGGACGAACAGCGCGGTCGGGACGAGTTCGATGATGCGCTCGTACTCCGCGAGTTCGCGTTCGCGCCGTTTCCGTTCGGTGATGTCGCGAATGACGGCGGTCGAACCGGCGAACTCGCCGTCGTCGTCGGTGAGGACGGTCACGTTCGCCTCGCCGATCCACCGGTCGCCGCCGTCGGTCTCGACGGTGACCTCGAACCGATCCGATTCCTCGTCGTTCACGTACAGGTTCCGCACCGTTTTGATGCCGCGCTCGAACGACGATCGACTGATGAACTCGGTGATGTGTTCGCCGACGACCGCCTCGCGGTCGACGTCGAGCAGCGTACAGAACGCGTCGTTCGCGACGGTACACCGCCCGAGGTGGTCGAGGACGTACATCGGATCGTCGACCGACTCGACGAGCGTGCGGTAGCGCTCGAGTTCGCGTTCGCTCTCCCGGCGTGCGCGATCGGCGCGTCGCTTCGCGACGGCGTTCTCGATCCGATTCGCGAGCACCGTGTACTGGTCGCCGCCGGTCCCCTTCTGGAGGTAGTCGGTGACGCCGGCCGAGATCGCCTCGCTGGCGATCGATTCGGACCCCCTCCCGGTGAACAGGATGAACGGCAACTCGGGGTCGCGTTCCCGGACCGCCTCGAGGAGTTCGAGCCCGTCCAGTCCCGGCATCTCGTAATCGCTGACGATACAGTCGATCGGCTCCTCGTCCCGAAGTCGCGACAACGCGTCGCGGCCAGTGGCTGCCGTCGCGACCGAGAGTTCGTCGCTCGCTCGCTCGAGCGAGGCGGTCGTCACCGAGCGAATGTCCGGGTCGTCGTCGACACAGAGGACGTGGATCCCGGATGACATCTGATATCTCCCATTGGGACCCGACCTATAATAGTATACTGGGCGCTCGAGACCCGATGACGACGGCACGGTCTCTCGCTCGCGACGACGGGATAGTGGTACAATCGGTGGCGATGGGAGAATCTCGCACGGTCAGCGCCGCGTTTCGGACGGCTTTTGTGAATCGGGCCGGTAGCTAGCGTCGAATGATCTCGAAGGGCTGTGAGCAGTGCGCGAACGGTGGGAAGATGGTGCTATTCGTCTACGGCTACTGTGACGAACGCGACTGCTTCTACTGCCCGCTCGGCGAGAACCGCAAGAACGTCACCGACGTCTACGCCAACGAGCGACTCGTCGAGAGCGACGAAGACGTCATCACGGAGGCCAAGCGGATGGACGCGCTGGGTACCTCGATCACCGGCGGCGAACCCCAGGAGGCCCTCGAGCGAACGTGCCACTACCTCGAACTCCTGAAAGGGAAGTTCGGCGAGGACCACCACACCCACCTCTACACCGGCATCACCGGCGGCCGCGAGAACATGCGCCGCCTCTCAGAGGCCGGCCTCGACGAAATTCGATTCCACCCGCCGTACGAGCAGTGGGGCGACCTCCACGGCACCGAGTGGGAGGAGATCCTCTATATCGCCCGCGAAGAGGGACTCACGCCCGCCTTCGAGATCCCCGGCATCCGCGCCGAGGAGGAGTTCCTCGACTTTTTGGACGAAGGCGCGGCCGATTTCTGCAACGTCAACGAGTTCGAGATGAGCGACGGGAACTACCGCCGGATGCAGGAACAGGGGTTCGAACTCAAAGAGGACCACATGAGCGCCGTCGACGGCTCTCGAGAGGAGATCCTCGAGGTCATGGGCGACCACGAGAAGGTTTACTTCTGTACCTCCGTCTTCAAGGACGCGGCCCAGCACCGCCGGCGGCTCAAACGGATGGCCCGCAACATCCGCCGGGAGTTCGACGATATCACCGACGACGGCACGCTCGTCTACGGCAAGACCACCGCCGATCCCGCCCGCTTCGAGGCGCTCGGCGTCCCCGAGGAGTTCTACACCGTCAAGACGAACCACGTCGAGGTCGCCTGGTGGCTCTTAGAGGAGATGATCGAGGAGGGTGACCTCGAGGAGGGCGAAATCGTCGAACAGTATCCGACGTACGACGGGCAGGTCGTCGAGCGGACGCCGTTAGCGTAAGTACCGCGAGTGAGCGAAGCGAACGAGCGGGTTTTTGGTGTCTTCGCGAGTGAAACGAGCGAAGGGGCAGCGAGAGCGAAGCTCTCGCAGGGCAGATTTTTCGAGTTGAGTGGGACCGAAGGTCCCACTAACCGTGCGAACGGACCCGAAGCGTCCGTGAGCAGAGAGCGGTGAGTGAGCGTCGCGAGCGAACCCGACGAGAAAAAGGTGCACGTGGCAGGTCGTCGAGCGGACGCCGTTAGCGTAAGTACCGGGAGCGACCACCGGGAGCGAATCCGACGAGAAAACGGGACACGCGACAGGCCGGCGGGCGGATACTGCTGGCGGAAATCGAGCGTGGTTTGGCCCGCGCGACGCTAATAACGAGCGCTGCCAGTAGCACGAGCACGGCGGTCGCGGTGCCGAACACGGGAACGCCGTCCTCGGGGGCTGACAGCTCCACGGTGACGGACGCC
Organism: Haloterrigena alkaliphila; assembly: GCF_017352155.2. Lineage (NCBI taxonomy): Archaea > Methanobacteriati > Methanobacteriota > Halobacteria > Halobacteriales > Natrialbaceae > Haloterrigena > Haloterrigena alkaliphila. The sequence goes on along the minus strand of NZ_CP071462.1, from coordinate 838,244 downwards.
GTCGCCTCGCTCGAGATCACCGTCGGTACCGTCTCAGTGTTGTATCCCGATGCGGCGATGGTGACAGTGTATTCTTCGCCGGTTCCAGGAACGGTCGTTTCGAGTTCACCGTCCGCGTTCGTCACTCCGGAAACCTCGAACGACGTTCCGTCCGGCCGTTCGATCGTAGCGGTCGCGTTGCTGATCGGGTCGCCGTCCTCGTCGACGACGGCCACTGACAGCGTCGCATCTCCCTCGAGGACGACTCGGTGGCTCCCGGTTCCAGTTATCTCGCCCACCGGCACCGTCTCGTCGACGTAGCCTTCGGCGGTCACGTTGATCGTGTACTCGGAGCCGCCAGGGAGGGCATCGATACTGTACTCCCCGTCACCCCGGTGCGTGCCCGGATACGTTCCCCGTTCGCCGGTCGCCTCGACGGTCGCGTCGGCGACGCCGGCTTCGAACTGTGCATCTTGGAGGGCCACCTCTAGTCCGCTATCCCCCTCGAGCGAGACGTCGAGCGTCGCCGTTTCATCGGCCGGAACGAACGACGACTCGTTCGTCGTCTCGTAACCGGGAGCAGTCGCGGTCAGCGTATACTTCCGTTCAGCCGGAACCCGCTCGAGTTCGTACTTGCCCTCGGCGTTCGGAGTTACCTCGTACTCGATATCGTCGCCGCTCTCGAGGACGAGGGTCGCGTTCTCGATGGGGGCTCCCGTTACCGTATCGGATACCGTTCCCTCGACGGTTGCGAACGAACCGGCTTCCTCGAGGGCTGCGACCGCGTCGACGATTCCGTGACCGTAACGAATGTCCTGTTCGTCAGGGTTACCCGCCGGCTTGGTTGCCGTTTTCGTCACTGCCTCCCTGCTCTCGTCGGGCTCGAGCGATCGGTCGGTCGCTCCCTGGAGCAGCGCGATCACGCCCGCGACGTGCGGTGTCGCCATACTGGTACCGCGCTTTCGCTCGTAGCCACCGCCGGCAGTGGCACTGAGGATCCGATCACCGGGAGCCACGACTGTCGGCACGATATAGCTACCCGGCCACTCGGGCGGGGCGTTCGAGCCCCACGCAGCAGCGGTATCGACCTCCTCCCCGCTCGAGAAGTCGCTGACGCGTTCGTACTCGTCGGTAGCACCGACGCTGATCGCGTCGTAGACGTTTGCCGGCGACGCGGAGACGCCGCTGCCGCCGTTTCCGGCGCCGGCGACGACGACGGTCCCGCTGGCCTCCGCGTTCCGGATGGCGCTGATATAACTCGCCGTGTACCGTTCAGAACCGAGACTCAGGCTGATGACGTCGGCCCCCTTTTTGACGGCCCACTCGATGCCGGCGATCACGTCCGACGTGCGGCCGACACAGGTGTCGCCGCTACAGTCGGTCAGAACGGCGCCGACGAGCAGCTCCGCCTCGGGCGCGACGCCGATCTGCGTTCCGCTCGCGTCGCCGCCGGCGATCGTTCCGGCCACGTGGGTGCCGTGCCCGTTGTAGTCCATCGGCGTCGACGAGCCCCCGGAGAAGTCCCGCCACGCGTCGACCCGTACGTCGGGGTGAGAGTCGTCGGCACCGGTATCGAGGACGGCGACCGTCGCCCCATCGCCGCGAGCGTCGTACGTCTCGTGAACGTCGGGGACTGACAGCTGCTCGAGGCCGTAGGTATACGGGTCGCCGAATCTCGTCGTGGTGGCACCCGGCGACGCGACCGCTGACGACCCGTCCGCGATCGATCCGACCGGCGCCGACGTAGTTGCAGTCGACTCGAGTCGTGGCCCCGCCGTTCCGTTCGTCGGACCGGCAGTCGTCGCAGCCGTCTCGAGCTCGACGACGACGTCGGCGTGGATCTCGACGACGCCGTCGATCGCGGCGACCGTGTCGAGATCGACACGATCCGTATCCACTCGTGCCAGCGCGGCGTTCGCGAGCCAGAACTGACGCTCGACCTCGAGTCCGGCGGTCGTCTCAGCCGCGCGCTCGAACGGGGTCTGCGAGCGATTCGCAGTCGTCTGTAGCGACCTCGTGTCGGTATCGTCGGTCGATGCCGTCCCGGTCGCGTCGTTCTCGAAGCGAACGATCACTTCGGCGACACCTTCGAGGTCCTCGAGGGCTGGATCGATCTGCGCTCGTTCCGATCGCTCGACGGCGATCGAGTCGGCAGTCGTACTCCCGGCTGCGACGTCTCGATTCGTCTCATCGGACGCGGTCGGGGACGCGAGCGTGCTGTGTTCGACCGCGACAGCGGCCGGGAATAACAGCGAGGTACAGAGAAGTACCACCAGAGAGAATGCGAGAAGTTGGCGGCAGTCGACCGACGACACAGACATTGGTCCTTACGAGAAAGTCACGGTCCATAAACTATCTGGCAGTGCGCTCGGTAGACGCTGCTAGCGAGAGACAGAATGCCGACACCGACAGTGGCGACGAACTAGCCTCAGTCGAGTTCGGTCGGATCGACTTCGGGGAGGGTAATGAGATTCTCGCGACCGATGCGAAGTTTCTCGATGTCCTCGTCCTCGTCCATCTGCGAGAGCAGTTGGGACACCTTTGCGTTTGACCAGCCGGTTTCGCTGACGATCGAGGCCTGTTTCATCCGGCCGCCGTTCTGTTTGATCATGCGGAGGACTCGTTCCTCGTCGCTCAACAGGTCGGGGTCGATATCGTCGTCGATATCCTCCTCGTACTCGAGTTGGGTTCCGGTGTCGGCGGCCGACTGGTCGGCTCCCTCGAAGTCGATCGCCGGATCGGTAGCCGATTGCACCGAGCCACCGTCTGGGTTCGGCTTCGTCGAAGCGCGTTGATCTTGCGATGTCACCGACCGTAACCGATCGGCGACGCTACCAGCGAGGTATGCCCCGTGATCGAAGAGTTGGTCGATCGACGTGGGGTGATCGGGGTTCGGGCTCCGACGAGCGAGCAGATAGCTCACGGCGCCGACCACCAGAAGGAGTGCGAACCCGCCGACCAACCAGCCAACCGGTGGAAGTCCGGAACCGCTGGTGCGGACGAAGACGATCTCGAGTTCCCCGTCGCTGAACTCGTAGGGGCCGTCCCAGACGAGTTCGGTGGGTGTGTCGAGGGCGTAGTTCGACGGTGAATGAACGGCCAATCGCTGGCCGTCGGTTAATGACGGAAGTCCGACCAGAGCATCACCGAAGTAGATTCGGTCGTCTTCGACGACCGCGAAGTTCGTCCACGTAAAGGAGTAAGAGATGATTCCGACGCGGACCTCAGTATCTTCGCTGGTTTCGGGGATATCAGCGTCCTCAATACCAGCCTCATCAGGTGAGACGATGCGCGGTTCGTTCCACCCGGCGTTCTCGAGGCTCATTTCGCGACCGGTTGCCTCCTGGGCGTCCCGACGAAACGATTCGAACTGCTGTAGGTCGTACGACACGTCGCGTTGCCCGCTCGTGACCGAAGCGGCGTACTCGTCGAACTCGGCTTCCTCGGTCTCGTTGGTCAAGAGGAACCGGCTCTCGATCGTCCATTTGGCGTCGCCATCGTCCGAGACGTCGATCCGGATCACCTGCTTCGGATCGAGGGGAGTAGGAGCATCCTGCGCGGTAGCCAGACTCGAATGGGCCGATGATTGGGGTGGCGAACCCGTGGAGAAAACCGGCTCTCCCGTGCTATGGTCGGCGGCGATGGCAGGCTGTGCGTCCGTTGGAGTAGATACGGACGCTACCGGTACCGCGGCGGCTGTCATCCCGAACAGAGACAGTGTGAGGAGGGCTGAAAGGGCGAGTGTGACGGCAGTGGAAACCCGCATGCGTACCAACCGGTGGATTCCCCGGGGAAAAAACCCTTTCCATCGAAAAATAACGTGTTATTACTGGCTGTGAAGAGATTTCCGGTCGCTACTGACGCTCCTGAAGCGACGTAAAACGAACCAAAATACTCGGTAAATCGTGCGCTAACTGGTAGAAGAAGTGATATTTTCTGGTGCGACTGGTTTTTGTATCAGGGGTTCGTACGGTGGAGCGATGAACAGCGCGACCCCTGCCCTCCTCGCGTTGCTGCTCGTCTTCTCGCTCGTCGCGATTCCCGTCGCAGCGGGGCCCGAAGACGAAGCGCGCGACTCCGAACAGCCGACGCTTCGAGAGCACACGCTCGAGCAAGCGACGCTACAAGAGCGAACGATGACGAACGACGCGGCTGCCAACGAAACGACCAATCGACTGTCGCTCGAGGGATCGACGAGAACAGAATACGCCGAGTACGGAGCAGACCTGGGAACGCTGCTCGCGAGCACCGACGACACGCTGCGGGTCGACTACGACCAGTACCGGATCCTCGATCGCGAGTTCGAGACGGCGAGCGCCGACGAACGAGAGACGATGGTTCGGGAAGCCTACGAACGAATCGAAGAACGGACGGGCGAACTCGAGGAACGCGAACGGACCGCCGTGAGCGCCCACGCTGAGGGGGAGTTGTCGACGGCCGAGTTACTGCAGGAGGTGCTTCGCAATCACCACGAGGCGGGAGTTCTGTCGGCGGCTCTCGGCCATATCGAAGACCGTGCTGATCGGATCTCCGGCTACGATATCGACGTTCAGGATGACCAGAACGAACTCGAGATGCACCGGACGCCGGTCCGGACGCATCTCGAGCAGGCGGCCCGCAGCGAGACGAGCGAGAGCATCGTCGCTGTCGAAACCACCGAAACCGGATACGCGATTTCCTATATCGATGGCGGCGATTACGTCCGTGAAGCGACCAGATTCGACAACCGCGATACCGATCGTGAGACGCAGTTCGACGATATCACCGACGCGTACGATCACGCCGGCGAGCTCTATCCGTGGGTGTTCGAGAACGGCCGGTCGCCAACGGCCAACGAGCACACGACGGTGCAACTCTACCAGATTCAGGCCACACACGACCAGGGACGACTCGAGGCGTACCTCGACGGCGGCACGGGCGAAGTCCATCGGGAGGTGCAGGTGTTGAGTCGGGCCAACCTGCCGACGGCATCGGAGACGGTCTGGACCGCAGACGGACAGAGACTGTCGCTCAACGAAACCCCGAAGAACGGACCAGTCGAGGTCACGCTGACCGACTCCGAGACCGGCGAGCCTGTATCGGGGAGGGTAACGGTCGACGGATTCGAACTCGGAGCGACCGACGAAGACGGATCGATCTGGTTCGTTCCGCCTGCGAAACCGTACGAACTGACGGTAACGACGGATGCAACGACCATCGAGGCGACAGTTACGAACCGGTAACAGTAGCTCCCTCCGGAGCGTGCTCGAGTCGAGAGTGTAAGTCAAGTGACTGCGATCGGACGAACGTTTTTACGGTAACGGGCGGTCAGCACGGTCGTGAATGGAATGTCGAGACCGTTGATTGTCCGCGAGTCTGATCAGAGAGGGATCAGTCCGGTCGTTGGTCTGATCGCTCTGGTCGCGCTCACCGTCTGTTTGGCAGCCGCCGTGGCAGTCGGGGTCGGCACGGTGTCCCTCGAGGCCAGCGGACCGACCGCGGCGTTCGACCTAACGGCCAACGGTACCGAGTCGTCGATCGTCGTCGAGCATCGCAGCGGCGATCCGATCGACGTCTCCGCGTTGTCGGTGACGATCGCAGTAAACGGTGAGCGACTGGACGAGCAACCGCCCGTTCCGTTCGTCGGCGCGCGCGGATTCGACGGAACGCCGGACGGCCCGTTCAACGCGCGGGCCGACTCCGAGTGGCGGGCTGGAGAGCGGGCGGGAATCGTCGTCGCTGGAACGAACGATCCCGAGATCGATTCGGGGGATACGATTACCGTCACGCTCGCCGTCGACGGATACCGCGTCGCAGCGCTCGAGACGACGGCGCGGTAACGACGAGCAAATTAGACGCGGCGGTGGCGCGGCGCTCGTTGCTCGCTCCGAAACGGGACAGTCCGACGGGACGTTGCGTTACCGCCGAATTACTCGGGCGCGCGCGCAATTGTCGTGATCGCGACCTCGGGGTTGTACGACGGCCCCATGAAGGCGTGTTTGACGTCCTCGAAGCCGGCCCGCTTGAACATGCGGTCGGCCTCGTACTCGTCGTAGAAGAGCATGATCGAGTCGGCCAGCTTCTGGGCGAGGAAATTGTCGGGGTAGTTCGGCCCGACGACGAGCACCTGTCCGCCGGGTTTCAGCACGCGGCGAAACTCCCGGAGCGCGAGGATCGGGGTCGGCCAGTACTCGATCGAGCCCGAGGACCAGACGACGTCGAACGTGTCCGTCGCGAAGGGCAGCCGTTCGGCGTCGCCGCGGTGGAAGTGGACCGGCGGGGCGCGCTTGCCGAACTTTGCGTAGGCCTGCTCGAGCTGGTGTTCGCTCTGGTCGAGGGCGTACACCTCGTCGACGTGCTCGAGCAGCCCGGCAGTCGCGAAGCCGGTGCCACAGCCGACGTCCAGCACCGTCATCTCGGACTCGAGGTCGAGCAACTCGAGGGCCGCGGTGCGCATCTCCTCGTTCCAGACGAAGGGATTGATTCGGTCGTATACCGTCGAGAGGTACTTGTAGAACAGTCGGGCCCGGGCTTTGTTCTCGAGGACTCCCATTACGGAGGGATTTCAGACGGATCGGGATATGTCTACTGTTCGGTCGGTCACGGCGGACGGATACTCGAGCGCTGTCGATCGGGCGCCCCCCGACGAGTGGTCGCTCACTTTCGCAACTACCATATACGCGCTCTCGTAAATTTCACCCGATAGGAGTATGCCGAGGCCAGAGGTTCTCGAACGAATTAAGTCGGCGGAGGACGAGGCCGACGAGATCGTCGCATTGGCACAGAACGACCGCGACGAGCGGATCGCCGAGGCCCGGGAACGAGCCGAGGAGATCCGCACGGAAGCGGAACAGGAGGCGCGCGAACTCAGGGAGCGTCGCCTCGAGGAGGCGCGCGAAGAGATCGACGCGGAGTGCGAACGCGTCCTCGAGGAGGGCGAGCAGGAGCGAGAGACGCTCGCAGCGCAAGCCCGAGATCGGGTCGACGAAGTGACCGACCACGTCGTCGAACTGTTCCAGGAGGACGTGCATGCTCAGACCTGAGCAGATGAGCAAGGTCTCGGTGACCGGATCCAAGGGCGTCATGCCCGCGGTCATCGAGACGGTCCACGAGTTGAACCTGGTTCACCTCTCGGACTACGACGGCTCCTGGCAGGGGTTCGACAACGGCGAGCCCATCGAGGGCGCCGACCGGGGCTCCGAGAAGCTGGTGACCGTCCGGGCCCTCGAGAGCACCCTGGAGCTGTCCGACACAGGGGCCGAACAGGGAACACTCGAAGACGGCTGGGAGGATCGACTCGAGGAGATCCGGACCCGCGTCAACGAACTCGACGACCGCCGCAGCGAGGTCAACGACGAGCTCCGGCGGGTCGAGGAGAAGATCGACCGCGTGGCCCCCTTCGCGGAGTTGGGGATCGACCTCGACCTGCTGTCGGGGTACGAGACGGTCGACGTCACCGTCGTCGAGGGACCGGTCGACCAGATCGAAGCCGCGATCGCCGCGTCCGACGAGATCCGAGCCTTCGAGACGTTTACCGGCGGCGACGTCGTGGCCGTCGTGGCCGCGCCCACGGACGACGCCGGCGAGGCGCCGCTCGACGACGCCCTGGTCGGCGTCGACGTCACCCGTCACGAGGTGCCCGACACCGAACAGAGTCCGAGCGCGTACGTCGCCGATCTCGAGGAGCGCAAGGAGGAACTCGAGTACCAGCTCGAGGACATCGACGCTGAACTCGAGGAGATCGCGCGCGAGCACGGCGGCTTCCTCCGCAAGGTCGAACGGGAGCTGACCATCGAGGTCCAGCAGGCGGAGGCGCCCCTGCAGTTCGCGACGAGCGAGCACGCGTTCGTCGCGGAGGGGTGGATCCCGGCCAGCGAGTACGATCGACTCGTCGCCGGGCTGAACGACGCCGTCGGCGACAGCGTCGAGATCGAGGAACTCGAGGTCGCCGACTACGACGAACACGAACACGGCGCGGAAGCCCACACCGGCTCCGGCGGGGACGGCCACGACGGTGACGGTGGCGAGGACGAACCCGCCGACGCCGAGCCGGCACAGGCCGAGCAGCAGCGGGCCGCCACGGACGGCGGGACGACGACCGGTCAGGGCGGCGCCGTCACGATGGACGACCAACCGCCGGTCATCCTCAAGAACATCACGCCGGCGAAGCCGTTCGAACTGCTGGTGAAGATGGTCGGCCAGCCCAAGTACAGCGAGCTCGATCCGACGGTGCTCGTCTTCCTCACGTACCCGTTCGCGTTCGGGTACATGATCGGCGACATCGGCTACGGGCTGTTGTACATGCTGATGGGGTACGGCGCCTGGAAGGCGTTCGACTCCGACGCCGGCAAAGCGGTCGGGACGATCGGCATCTGGGCCGGCGCGTTCACGGTGATCTTCGGCTGGCTGTACGACGAGATGTTCGGCGTTCACATCGAGTACTGGATGCCCGAGGGGCTCCACAGCACGCTGTCGACGTATCTATTCATGGATACGCTCGATAAGGGGCTGCAGTCGACCGAGTGGGCGATCCTCTGGATCGTCTTCAGCCTCGTCTTCGGGCTGATCCACCTGAATCTGGGGCTGATCCTCGGATTCATCAACGAACTCAGCCACGGGCTCAAGGCCGCCGTCTACGAGAGACTCTCGTGGATCCTCGCGATGAACGGCCTGTTCATCTGGATCTTCAGCGGCCACGCCGTCGGCCAGAAGCCGGATTTCGTCGCTGACTACGCCGTCATCCCGGAAATCGTCGGCCTCGTCGCGTTAGCGGCTTTCGCCGTTGGGGTCGTACTCGTCGGCATCGGTGAAGGTATCGCGGGCGTCTTCGAGGTGCCCGCGTGGGCGTTCGGTCACGTCCTCTCGTACCTGCGGATGGTCGCCGTCCTGCTCGCAAAAGCCGGGATGGCGTTCGCGGTGAACCTGCTGGTGTTCGGCGGCTACTCGGACCACGGCTACACCGCGTTCAACCTTCCGACGTACGACGTCTCCGGCTACGAACAGGAGTTCGTCGGACTGCTCTGGATGGATCCGGCCTGGATCGGGATTCCGCTCGCGATCCTCGTGTTCGTCTTCGGGCACGTGCTGGTGCTCCTGCTGGGGATCACCGCCGCGGGGATTCAGATGCTCCGCCTCGAGTACGTGGAGTTCTTCCAGAAGTTCTACGAAGGCGGCGGCGAGGAATACGAGCCGTTCGGTCACGAAGGCTCTCAGCCCGCCGACTGATCGCCCGGTCCGTCGCGCGCGACTCGTAGACGGTCTCGTCTCTTTTGGGACCTACTCCCTCGGTAGCTGCGTCTCATCGGTGACGGCACAGTAGATTATCGTCTGTGGCCTCGTACCCATACAGGAAGACGTATTTCTGCTTTCGCGAACCGTTATTCAGGAGTCCGTGACATATAAGGACATTTTATTGGCTAGGCGATCCAAAATCCGCGGCGCTGGCTACTATCGTTTATCCATATCGGATTTTTTCGAGAGTTTTATGGGGTGCGCAGAGACAGATACGGCTGTTCGGAGCAATCGAACTCAGAATCATATTCACCATGATCGAAACCCTAGCGGATACGGCCGGTATTGCACTGCAGCAGACCGTCGAAGAATCGCCCTTCCTCACTAACACGGGTGCTGCCGCGCTCGCAGTCGGTCTTTCTGCACTCGCTGCAGGATACGCAGAGCGAGGGATCGGCGCTGCGGCCGTCGGCGCAATCGCCGAAGACGACGACATGTTCGTTCCGGGTATTGTCATGACTGTCCTCCCGGAAACGCTCGTCATCTTCGCTATCGTTGCCATTTTCCTGGTCTAACCGACCACCCCCTTCTCTCACAATGAGTTTGGACACAGTCGTAGAAGACATTCGAGAAGAGGCCCACGCGCGTGCGGAGGACATCCGCGCCGAGGGCGAAGCGCGCGCCGACGAGATCGAATCGGCCGCCGAGGCGGACGCCGACGAGATCCGCGAGGACGCCGAGCGGGACGTCGAGCGCGAGATCGAGCAGCTTCGCGAACAGCGCCTCTCCAGTGCGAAACTGGAGGCGAAACAGAAGCGCCTGGAGGCCCGCCGCGACGTGCTCGGTGAGGTCCGCGAGCAGGTCGAGGACGAGCTCGCCGCCCTCGAGGGCGACACCCGCGAGGAACTCACCCGCGACCTCCTCGAGGCCGCGAGCGGCGAGTTCGACGAGGGAGCCGACGTCAACGTCTACGGTCGCGCGGACGACGAGGAACTGATCGAATCGATCCTCGAGGACTACGACGGCTACGAGTACGCCGGCGAGCGCGACTGTCTCGGCGGCGTCGTCGTCGAGAGCGACCAGTCGCGGGTCCGGGTCAACAACACGTTCGACTCGGTCCTCGAGGACGTCTGGGAAGACAACCTCCGGGAGATCAGCAACCGACTCTTCGAGCAATGAGCGCAGGTGCCTCGAATCCGGAATACGTGAACGCTCGCGTGCGGTCGCGCCGAGCATCGCTGTTCTCGGACGAAGACTATCGCAAGCTGATCCGGATGGGGCCGAGCGAGATCGCACGGTTCATGGAGGAGACGGAGTACGAGCGCGAGATCAACGCGCTCGGCGCGCGGTTCTCGGGCGTCGACCTGATCGAGTACGCCCTGAACCGCAACCTCGCGAAGCACTTCCAGGACCTGCTGGACTGGTCGCAGGGACACCTCTACGACCTCATCGCCCGGTACCTCCGGAAGTTCGACGTCTGGAACCTGAAGACGATCTTCCGCGGAATCTACACCGACTCCACTCCCGAGGAGATCCGGACGGACCTGATCCGGGCCGGCGAACTCGACGAGCGGACGATCGACCGACTGCTCGAGGTCGACACGATCGGGGACGGGATCGAACTCCTCGATCGGACGATCTACGCCGAGTCCCTCGAGGCGGCCCACGAGGAGTACGAGGAGAGCGGTGCGCTCGTCCCCCTCGAGAACGCCCTGGACCGGGCGTTCTACGAGCACCTGCTCGAGGGCGTCTCCCGCGGCCCGGCGGCCGAGCCCCGGGAGGGACCGGAGGCGAAGTACGTCGAGTTCCTGCAGGCGGAGATCGACTTCCGGAACGCCCGGAACGCGCTGCGACTCGCTCGCAGCGGGGCGGACCTCGATCCCGCCAGCTACTACATCGAGGGCGGGGTCCTGTTCGACCGCTCGGAGCTGAGTCGTCTCGTCACCGACTACGACGCGCTCGTCGATCACATCGGCGACAACAAGCGCTACGGCGACCGGCTCTCGGGAGCGATGGACCGGCTGCGCGATGCTGACAGCCTTATCCAGTTCGAGCACGCACTAGACGCTGCGTTGCTCGAGTACGCGGATACGCTCTCGAGCATCTACCCGACCTCCGTCTCGGCCGTGCTCTCGTACATCCTCGCGAAGGAGCGCGAGGTCGAGAACATCCGTGCCATCGCGCGCGGTCGGGAGGTCGGCCTCGACGAAAACGAGATCGAAGAGGAGCTGGTGATCCTATGAGCCAGGAAATCGCAGTCGTCGGCAGTCCGGAGTTCACCACCGGCTTCCGCCTCGCGGGCGTCCGTCGGTTCGAGAACGTCCCGGACGACGAGAAAGACGAGCGGTTAGACGACGCGGCGACGGCGGCCCTCGAGGACGAGGGCGTCGGGATCGTCGTCATGCACGACGACGACCTCGAGCACCTGTCGCGAAACGTCCGGCAGGAGGTCGAGACGAGCGTCGAACCGGTCGTCGTCACGATCGGGAGCGGAACCGGTGGCGGCGGACTGCGCGAGCAGATCAAACGCGCGATCGGGATCGACCTGATGGACGAGGACGAAGACAGCTAAACTATGAGCCAGGCAGAAGACATCGAAACCGTCGACGAAGACGGTGAAATCGAAAGCGTGAGCGGTCCGGTCGTGACCGCCACGGACCTCGACGCCCGGATGAACGACGTCGTCTACGTCGGCGACGAAGGGCTGATGGGCGAGGTCATCGAGATCGAAGGGAACCTGACCACGATTCAGGTCTACGAGGAAACCTCCGGCGTCAGTCCGGGCGAACCCGTCCAGAACACGGGCGAGCCCCTGAGCGTCGACCTCGGACCGGGCATGATGGACTCCATCTACGACGGCGTCCAGCGCCCGCTCGACGTCCTCGAGGACAAGATGGGGACCGCGTTCCTCGACCGCGGGGTCGACGCCCCCGGGATCGACCTCGAGAAGGAGTGGGAGTTCACCCCCGAGGTCAAGCCCGGTGACGAGGTCGAGCCCGGCGACGTCGTCGGCGTCGTCGAGGAGACCGTCACCATCGACCACAAGGTCATGGTGCCCCCGGACTACGAGGGCGGCGAAGTCACCACCGTCGGTGACGGCGAGTACACGGTCGAGGAGACCGTCGTCGAACTCGACAACGGCGAAGAGATCACGATGCACCAGGAGTGGCCGGTCCGCGAGGCCCGGCCCGCCGGTGACAAGGAGACGCCGACCGAGCCGCTGGTGACCGGTCAGCGCGTTCAGGACGGCCTGTTCCCGCTCGCGAAGGGCGGGACGGCCGCGATTCCCGGCCCGTTCGGCTCCGGGAAGACCGTTACGCAGCAACAGCTCGCCAAGTGGTCCGACGCGGACATCGTCGTCTACATCGGCTGTGGCGAGCGCGGCAACGAGATGACCGAGGTCATCGAGGACTTCCCGGAACTGCCCGACCCGCAGACCGGGAACCCGCTGATGGCCCGGACGTGCCTCATCGCCAACACGTCGAACATGCCCGTCGCGGCCCGCGAGTCCTGTATCTACACGGGAATCACGATCGCGGAGTACTACCGCGACATGGGGTACGACGTCGCGCTGATGGCCGACTCCACCTCCCGGTGGGCGGAGGCCATGCGGGAGATTTCCTCCCGACTCGAGGAGATGCCCGGCGAGGAGGGGTACCCCGCGTACCTCGCCGCAGCGCTCTCGGAGTTCTACGAGCGCGCCGGCAAGTTCCAGCTGATCAACGGCGGCGAAGGGTCGATTTCGGTCGTCGGCGCGGTGTCGCCGCCGGGCGGCGACTTCTCAGAGCCGGTCACCCAGAACACCCTGCGTATCGTCAAGACGTTCTGGGCGCTGGACGCCGACCTCGCGGAGCGTCGGCACTTCCCGTCGATCAACTGGGACGAGTCCTACTCGCTGTACACGGATCAGCTCGATCCGTGGTGGGAGTCGAACGTCGCCAGCGACTGGGCGACCATCCGCCAGTGGGCGGTCGACGTGCTCGACGAGGAGGGCGAACTCCAAGAGATCGTCCAGCTCGTCGGGAAGGACGCGCTACCGGAGGACCAGCAGCTGACGCTCGAGGTGGCGCGCTTCCTGCGCGAGGCCTGGCTCCAGCAGAACGCGCTCCACGACGTCGACACCTACTGCGAACCCGAGAAGACCTACCGGATGCTGGTGGCGATCAAGACGTTCAACGACGAGGCCTTCGACGCGCTCGAGGCCGGCGTGCCACCCGAGGAGATCACGGACATCGACGCCGCCCCGCGGCTCAACCGGATGGGTACCGCCGAGGAGTGGAACGAGTTCATCGACGAACTCGAGAACGACCTCCAAGAACAACTGCGAGCACTGTACTAACGATGAAAGAGTATCAGACTATCACGGAAATCAGCGGTCCGCTGGTGTTCGCCGAGGTCGACGAGCCCGTCGGCTACGACGAGATCGTCGAGATCGAAACCGAAGACGGGCGAACGCTGCGCGGCCAGGTGCTGGAATCGAGCGACGGAATCGTCTCGATCCAGGTGTTCGAGGGGACCGGCGGGATCGACCGCAACGCCTCCGTTCGCTTCCTGGGCGAGACGATGAAGATGCCCGTCACCGAGGACCTCCTCGGACGGGTGCTGGACGGCTCCGGGAACCCGATCGACGGCGGCCCGGAGATCGTTCCCGAGTCCCGCGAGGACATCGTCGGGAAGGCGATCAACCCCTACTCCCGGGAGTACCCCGAGGAGTTCATCCAGACCGGCGTCTCCGCCATCGACGGCATGAACACGCTGGTCCGCGGCCAGAAGCTCCCGATCTTCTCCGGATCGGGGCTGCCCCACAACGAACTCGCGCTGCAGATCGCCCGACAGGCGACCGTTCCCGAAGAGGACGAGGGCGGCGACGACGACGAGGGCTCCGAGTTCGCCGTCATCTTCGGTGCGATGGGGATCACCGCGGAAGAGGCCAATGAGTTCATGGACGACTTCGAGCGCACCGGCGCGCTCGAGCGCTCGGTCGTCTTCATGAACCTCGCGGACGACCCCGCGGTCGAGCGGCAGGTCACCCCGCGACTCGCGCTGACCACGGCCGAGTATCTGGCCTTCGAGAAGGGGTACCACGTGCTGGTCATCCTGACGGACATGACCAACTACTGCGAGGCGCTGCGCGAGATCGGCGCCGCGCGTGAGGAGGTTCCGGGCCGCCGTGGCTACCCCGGCTACATGTACACCGACCTGGCGCAACTCTACGAGCGCGCCGGTCGAATCGAGGGCAAGGAGGGATCGGTCACGCAGATTCCGATCCTCACCATGCCCGGCGACGACGACACCCACCCGATTCCGGACCTGACCGGGTACATCACCGAGGGCCAGATCGTGATGGACCGGGACCTCAACAGTCAGGGGATCGAGCCGCCGGTCAACGTCCTGCCCAGCCTCTCGCGGCTGATGGACGACGGGATCGGCGAGGGCCTGACCCGCGCGGACCACGGCGACGTCTCCGACCAGATATACGCCGCCTACGCGGAGGGTGAAGACCTGCGCGACCTCGTGAACATCGTCGGTCGCGAAGCGCTCAGCGAGCGGGACAACAAGTTCCTCGACTTCGCCGACCGCTTCGAGACGGAGTTCGTCCAGCAGGGGTACGACACCAACCGCTCGATCGACGACACGCTCGAGCTCGGCTGGGACCTCCTCTCGATGCTGCCCAAGGAGGCACTCAACCGCATCGACGAAGACCTCATCGAGGAGCACTACCGCGAAGAGGAGCCCGAGGCCGTCGAAGCGTCGGCCGACTGATCGCGCTCCGAACCCGATTCGACTCCGCTTTCGGTTCTTTTTCGCCGGTGATCAGTGACGAACCGACTCGAGAGACGGAACGCTGCCGTTCCCCTCCATTCACGTTTCGAGTTGGAGCCGTCCGTTTCGGCTCGAGCGACCGCCGCGATCGCCGTCACCGCCAACGATATACGAACGTACCGGTCGTGACCGCCGGCCGGGAGGAATCGAAACCACCTTCATAATCGTTGTTGACGCACGACACGTATGCACAAACCACTGCTCGTGACGGACTTTCTCGACCGGGCACGGGACCACTACGGGGACGAGGAGGCCGTCGTCGCCACGACGGGGGAGCGCTACACCTACGACGAACTCGGGGAGCGCGCCGACCGGTTCTCGGCGGCGCTGCAGGAGCGGGGCATCGAGAAGGGCGACCGCGTCGCGGTGCTCGACCCGAACACCCACTACCACCTCGAGGCGGCCTACGGGAGCATGCAACTCGGCGCGGTGCACACGCCGCTGAACTACCGGCTGACGCCCGAGGACTTCTCGTACATGCTCGAGGACGCCGAGGTCGACGCCATCTACGCCGACTACGACTTCGCGGACAAGATCGAACCGATCCGCGACGAGGTGCCGACGGAGACGTTCATCACGAACGACGCCGACGCCGTCGAGGGGAAATGGGAGGAGTTCGACGCGGTGCTCGAGGAGGCGGGCACCGAGTACGACCGCCCCGAGATGGACGAGGACGAGATCATCACGATGAACTACACCTCGGGGACGACGGGCGACCCGAAGGGGGTCTGTCGGACCCACCGCTCGGAGACGCTCCACGCCTACCTGGTCACGGCCCACCAGGAGCTCCGGGACGACGATAGCTACCTCTGGACGCTGCCGATGTTCCACGTCAACGGCTGGGGGCACATCTACGCCGTGACGGGGATCGGCGCGAAACACGTCTGTACGCGCGGGGTCGACGCCGGTGACATCTTCGAGGCGGTCCAGACCGAGGACGTCTCCTACATGTGCGGCGCGCCGACGGTGCTGAACATGCTGATCGACTACTACGAGGAGCACGATCCGGAGACTACGGGAGCCAACGACGTCCGGATCGCGACCGCGGGGTCGGCCCCGCCGGAGGCCACCATCCGCACCGTCGAGGACGAGTTCGGCTGGTACCTGAAACACGTCTACGGCGCGACCGAGACCGGGCCGCTGATCACGACCTCCGACGCCCGCCGCACGTTCGACGACGACGATTCGGACCGGTTCACAATCAAGAAACGACAGGGGCTGGGCTATCTGGGCACCGAGATCCGCGTCGTCGACGAGGACGGCAACGACGTCGACCGCGACGACGCCTCGATCGGCGAGATCGTCGTTCGGGGCAACCAGGTCATGGAGAAGTACTGGAACAAGCCCGAGGAGACCGAGGAGGCGTTCAACGACCGCGTCGAGGGCTACTACCACACCGGCGACCTCGCTACCATCGACGAGCACGGGATGATCTCGATCCAGGATCGCAAGAAGGACATCATCATCTCCGGCGGGGAGAACATCTCGAGCATCGAACTCGAGGACACGCTGTTCGACCACCCCGAGGTCTCGGACGTTGCGGTGATTCCGGCACCCAGCGACGAGTGGGGCGAGACGCCGAAGGCGTTCGTCGTGCCGGGCAACGGCGATCCGGACGATCCGAGCGTGACGCGGGACGAACTCGTCGAGTTCACCCGCGACAACCTCGCGGGCTACAAGGTCGTCCGGGAGGTCGAGTTCGTCGAGGAACTGCCGACCACGGCCACCGGCAAGATCCAGAAGTACGAACTCCGCCAGGAGGAGTGGGAGGACGAGGATCGAATGGTCGGGCAGGGGTAGCTACCGCCACCGATCGTCGCGATCCGAGTCCTCCGACCGCGTTCCCCATCCGGGTTCCTCGTCGAAGTTATCCGTATGATTTCGGACCCCACCCGCGCGCTCGCTCGAGTCCGACCCTGACCGCTTCCGCCCGCCCTGTTCCTGTGCGATCCGCTCCGCCTCCGTGCGATCGACGACGGTCGGATTCGACGTCTCACCCTCGATCGCGACCCAGAGAGCCAGCGGAATCGCGATCGCGAAGAGGAGGAAGACGATGATGATCGCGCCGGTCATCAGTAGTCGATTCCTCGAGACCCGAGCACAAAATATTTGTCGTCCAACACGAATTCGAGGATATGAAGGACGACGATCGCGGCTGTCCGAAGTGCGACCACACGGAGACGGAGATCGACGAGATCGCGACGAGCGGGACGGGACTGTCGAAGTTCTTCGACATACAGAACCGGCAGTTCATAGTCGTGAGCTGTACGAGCTGCGGTTACTCCGAACTCTACCGCGGCCAGTCGTCGGGGAACATGGTCGATCTCTTCCTCGGGTAGGCCCGCCGAGTGGACACGAGTCGTCCCGTCGCTCAACTGGAAAGGAGCCCCGACGCACACTGAGGAGCCGTCCCGTTGGCCGATACCCGCCAAAACTGTAAACAGTTATCCGACTGGGGGCGCAACCCTCCCACAAGATGGCCAAGGACGTCAAGCCCACCCGCAAGAACCTGATGGAGATCGAGGATCGGATCGAACTCTCCGAGCGGGGGCACGGGACCTTAGAGAAGAAACGGGACGGGCTGATCATGGAGTTCATGGACATCCTGGACAAGGCCCAGGACGTCCGCGGAGACCTCGCAGACGACTACGACGCGGCCCAGAAGAAGATCAACATGGCTCGAGCCATGGAAGGCGACGTCGCGGTCCGGGGCGCCGCCGCTGCGCTGCAGGAACACCCCGAGATCACCACCGAGTCGAAGAACATCATGGGCGTCGTCGTCCCGCAGATCGAGTCCTCCAAGGTCACCAAGAGCCTCGACCAGCGGGGCTACGGGATCATGGGGACCTCCGCACGCATCGACGAGGCCGCCGAAGCCTACGAGGACCTGCTGGAGAGCATCATCCTCGCCGCCGAGGTCGAGACGGCGATGAAGAAGATGCTCCGCGAGATCGAGACCACCAAGCGCCGCGTCAACGCCCTCGAGTTCAAACTCCTGCCCGACCTCTACGACGGCCAGGAGTACATCGAGCAGAAACTCGAGGAGCAGGAGCGCGAGGAGACGTTCCGCCTGAAGAAGATCAAGGATAAGAAGGAGCAGGCCGAGAAGGAAGAACGCCAGGCCGAAGCCGCGGCGGCGGACGAAGTGGCGCCGGACGAGGACGAGGGGAGCACGGCCGAACCCGACATGGAACAGTCGACCGCGGGTGGCGTTCCGGGCGGCGACTGAGCGAGCACGACCGACGCGACACATCTGACCAACCATGGCCTGTACCGCGTGCAGCGCATCGACGGTCGTTTTTTCCGTTCCCGAGGAGTACCGCGAGTACGCGCCAGCGGAGTCGCCGGCCGCGACGTGCTGTACGCGCTGTCTGAACGTCGGCCCCGAAGCCGACGCCGCCCTCGAGGAGCCCGACTTTTCCAGAATCAGCGACGCCTGTCCGACCGATCCCGACGCGGCGGTCCCCCTCGCGCTCGCCATCGGGCGCTGTTCCTCGCTCGCGACCAACCGGGCCGCGATCGAAGCCCTGCTCGAGGCCGTCGAACGCGCCGGGACGGATCCGCTCTTGACTCTCGATCGACTCGTCGAGGACCCCGACGTCGAGCCGGCGATCGACCTCGAGCGCCGACGCCACCAGCTCGAGCAGCTATTGTACTGATAATACGGTTACAGCTGTTGTACTGACGGGACGGTTGTCGCGGGGTTCGAGTCGCACTCGCGAATCTGGCGTCGACACACGCCGCGAAGAAGCGACGGCAACTGATTCCCCAGCCGCCGGCTACGCCTCGAGCAGCGACCGCGAGGCGTTCCCGGCGATCAGCAGCGTCGTGACGACCAGCGCGGTGGTCGTAATTACCGGACTCAGCAGGCCGGCCAGCGCGACGGGGACGGCGATCGCGTTGTACCCGAACGCGAGGGCGAGGTTCTGAACGATCCGTTCGCGGGCGGCGCGCGCGAGCGCGAACGCCCGTTCGACCGCCGCGAGGTCGTCCTCGACGATCGCGAGGTCGGCCGCGTCGGCGGCCAGCGCCGTCCCGCCGCCCAGCGAGATGCCGAGGTCGGCCGCCGCCAGCGCCGGCGCGTCGTTGGTCCCGTCGCCGACCATCGCCACGCGCCCGTCGGCGCACAGCCGCCGGATCGCCGCGGTCTTCCCCGCGGGCGGGACGTTCGCGAAGACCCGCGACACGCCCGGATGCTCCCGGAAGCGGGCCGCCGCCGAGTCGTCGTCCCCGGTGAGTACCACGACGTCGACGCCGTTCGCGTCCAGTTGCGCGACCGTGTCCGCCCACTCGGATCGGGACTCGTCGCCGACCACGACGATCCCCTCCGCGCGACCGTCCCGGCCGACGACCACGGGGAGGTGTCCGGCCTCGCGCGCGTCGTCGACTCGCGTCTCGAGTCCGTCCTCGAGCGACCACCCCCGTTCGGCGAAGAGGTCGGGGTGACCGACGAGGATCCGCCGGCCGCCGACGACCTCGTCAGAACGCCCGCGTTCTGACGGCCCATCAGACGGAGTCTGATAAAGGCCTTCGACGCCGGTGGCGTGTCGCTCGAACTCCCGGACGCGGCCGGATTCCGCGTCGTCGCCCCCCGCCGAGGGTTCGTCGGTGACGCCGCCGTCGGGCCGATTCGCGTCGGCGGTCTCGGTCGATTCCGAGTCGCCGAAGGCCTCGGCGATCGCGGCGGCCGCCGGGTGCGCCCCGCGGCGCTCGACCGCGGCGGCCGCTCGCAGCAGGTCCTCGGGGGCGTCGGCCTCGAGGACGGTCATCGCGCCGGTCGTGAGCGTCCCCGTCTTGTCGAAGACGACGACGTCGATCTCGCGCAGGCGCTCGAAGACGCTCTCGTCGAAGACGACGATGCCGCGTTCGAGGCCCTCGCGGATGCTCGAGGCGATCGACATCGGCGTGGCGAACGCGAGCGCCCACGGACTCGCGGCGACGAGGGCCAGGAGGACAGCTCTCGCGGTATCCGCCGGACCCGCACCCAGCAGGGCGGCGGCAATCCCGGCGATGACGGCGGCCGCGACGACGACCGGAAGGAGGGTTCCGGCGAGCGCGTCGGCCCGGCGGTGGACGCCGTGGTCGGCGCTCTGGAGGTTCCAGACGGACCGAGTCAGCCGATCGATGCTGCTGGTCGTCTCGTCGTCGGCCGCGACGACCGCGGCGCCGTCGGTGACGACCGAGCCGCCGATCAGGGGGTCGCCGGCGGTCTTCGAGACCGGCAGCGACTCGCCGGTGAGAACCGCCTCGTCGACCGTACACGCCCCCTCCGCGAGGCGGCCGTCGACCGGAACGCGCTCGCCCGCGCGGACGAGCAGACGGTCGTCGGCCGCGACCTCGGCGACCGGCACCTCCAGCGTCTCGCCGTCGGCCTCGAGCACTCGGGCCGTCCCGACCTGCGAGATCGTGAGGTCGGTCAGCCGGTTCAGGGCGTCGCGTTTGACCGACTCCTCGTAGAAGATCGCCGTCATCACGACCGCGGCGACGAGGATCGTCAGGTCGTAGTAGATGTCGACGCTTCCGCTGACGAACGCGATCGTTCCGTAACAGTAGGCGGCCACGATCGTCAGCGTCGCGAGCAGGTGGGTGCTCGGCTCCCGGAGCTTCAGGCTTACGTACGCGCCGCGCAGGAGCGGGCGCCCGGTCAGGTAGAGGATGGCGCCGGTCAGCCCGAAGTACAGCGGCAGGACGAGGCCGACGTCGAACCCGCCGAACTGCTGGGCGTACTGCTCGAAGAGCCAGTAGTCGGTGTAGTCGGCGACCTGCATCGGGTAGAACGTCGTGACGTACGGCAACAGCAGGAACGAACCGAAGACGATTCCGACGATGTAGCGCACCTCGAGGACGTTCTCCGCGCGGCGCTTTCGCACGCCCTTCATCTCCCGCGACCGGCGCGTCGTGCTCTCCTCGGTCGCGTCGCTCTCCCCGGCGGCCGCCTCGCGGCGGTAGGCCGTGTACCCGGTCGTCGACAGGGCGTTCTCGAGTTCGTCGGCCGAGATCCGATCCGGGTCGTGATCGACCCGGACCGTCTCGGTGACGTAACTCGCGGCCGCGTCCGCGACGCCGTCGCGGCCCTCGGCGACCGACTCGAGGTACGACTCGCAGAGCGCCGAGTGCATGCCGTCGATCCGGAAGAACGTCCGTTCGTAGCCCTCGGGCCGCTCCACCGCCGGCCGGTCGTCTACGCCTGGCGCTCTGGCGTCCGCGTCGCCATCGTCCGCGCCGTCGCCCACGTCTGCGTCGTCGCCCGAGTCCGTTCCATCGCCGAATTCTGCGCCGACGCCGAGTTCCGCGGCGATCTCCCGGCACCCGCTCGAGCAGAACGGACCGTCTCCCGAGTCCGCCACCGTCTCGCCGGCTGACTCGCCGACGGCCGTCCCGCACAGGCGACAGTGCTCGCGCTCGGTTCGCTGTTCGCTCACTGTCCGAAGGGTCGGCCTCGAGCGCTATAACGGTATCAACTTCGAACGACGACGGTGCCGTCCTCGCCGACCGCGGCGATCCCACCGATTCCCAGCGAGACGGCCAGCAGTCCGGCTGACGCGCCCGTATCGGTTCGCTCCCAGTCGGCGGCCGCTCCCTCGCGCACGTGAACCGCACCGTCGGACGCGCACGCGACCGTCCGGCCCTCGTGGCGATCGATGCCGGGCAGGGCTTCGTCGGCGACCCGCTCGGGCGTCCACGTCGAACCGCCGTCGTAGCGGTGGACGACGCCGTCGTCCGCGCTCACCAGACAGTCGTCCCGTCCGCCCGTCGCGACGTCGGTGAGCGTCCCGTCGGCACCCTCGAGTCCCACGCGTTCGAACGACTCCCCGCCGTCGTTCGTCTCGAAGACGCCGTCGTTGGTGTCACAGCAGTACCCCACCGCGTCGTCCGCGAGCGCGACGCCGGAGAGACTCGAGCCGCTGCCGGGTTTCTCGGGCCCGGTCCACTCGAGGCCGGGGCCGTCGGTCCCGTCGGCGCGATACTCGCCGCGGAGCACGGCGCCGGAGCCGTCGATCAGGAGCACCGTCTCCGCGCCGCTCGCGCCGCCGACGGCGACGCCGAGCCAGTTATCGGTGATGTCCTCCGGCGCGGTGTAGTCGGTGTGCCGGCCCGTCTCGGCGTCGATCCGGCCCAGCGCGCCGCTGTCGCCCGCGACCCAGACCGCCTCGCCGTCCGCCGTCGCGTCGACGCCGTGGAGGTCGTTACGTCCCGCTGCGGGCCCGTCCTCGAGGACGACCGTCCACTCGTCGCCGTCGCCGGCGAGGACGACCCCGCCGTCACCGACGGCGTAGCCGGCGCTCGAGCCGTCGGTGTCGTTCGGTTCGGTGAGGACGACGTCGCGCAGCGTCGCCGCTGTGGGCGCGTCGACGGCGTGCCACGCGGGAGGCTCCGGTTCGGATTGCGGCTCCGCGGTTGGCTCCGGGTCGGACTCCCGCTCCGCGGTGGGCCCCTCCGGCGCGTTCGGCTCTGTCCCGACCTCGGCCGCTGGTTCCGGCTCTGTCTTCGCCTCTGGATCCCCACGGGATGGCCGTTCCGCCCGCGGAGACGCGCGCTCGCCGGCGACCGCTTTGGCGGTCTCGTCGCTCGAGTCGGCCGTCTCGAGTTCGTCCGTCTCGTGGGATGTGGCCCGTTCCGCGTCCGGTTTCGATTCGGCGCGTCGGGGCTCCGGCTCCGGTTCCGATGCGGTCCGTTCCGGTATCGACGTGTCGCGTCCGGGTTCGACTGCCGGGTCCGCGTCGCGGCGTTCGGGTTCGGGTGCGTCGCGATCCGGGACCGATCGACCGTCGGTTCGCCCGTGGCGCAGGTAGAGCACGACTGGCGGGACGACGTACGACGCCAGCGCCAGCGCGGCGAACCAGCGGTGGACGATGGTTAGCGTCCCGAACGCCGTCAGTCCGGCCGTCGCGACGGCGTGGATCCACGTCTTCGTGTAGGAGCGATAGAAGGGGACGAAGCCGCCGGACTCGAGACGAGCGTCCTGTGATGACATTGGGCCGTGTCGGTGAGTCGTTCGCGTGTCGATCGGCGTTCGTTCCGTCGGCTCGAGTCGAACCTATCGGACTGGTGGCCAAAAGGGTAGTGCAGGCACGCGCACGACGAATCCGAGCGACGGGACCGACGTCGACCGATCAGAACCCGTGATCGCCCTCGAGCAACACGAGTTTCGTCCGGTCGTCGGCCTGCGTCCAGTCGGCGACTCGTTCAAACGAGAACCTCGAGATACCGGTGACAGAGGCGGAGCGACCGCTTAGCGCCGGCGGCGGCGCGTCGTCTCGAGCGAGACCGTCAGGACGCCGTTGTTGTAGACGGCGCTGCGGTCGTCGCCGAACCCCCGCCGCGGGGGGAGCGACGGCAGCGGCGAGAAGACGCGCGCGTAGCGCTCGCCGTCGCGATCGATCTCGATCCGGACTCGAGTCGTCCCCGCTTCGACGGTGAGATCGTCGACTGCGGCGGGCGAGACGTCGACGACGACTCGGACGCAGTCGTCGACACGGTCGGACAGCACTCGAGTCGGGAAGGGGAACGTGGTCGTTTCGGCGCCACCGAACGCGGACATAGGACGACGGTTCGACTCCAGACCCAAACGTTGCCGCGTGTACTGCTGGCCCTTTGATAAGGTGTGCCTCAGGCGTGGCGTCGGCGCTTGAGGGGCGGCCGCGCGTTCAGTCCATAGTACGAATGGAACGGCGCTTCGATTGGAGCGACGGATGAAGCGAAGCGTCCTGCTATCGTGGCAACGGTGATTCGCCACGCCCTCCCCAGCCGACTCGCTCGCTGCGCTCGCTCATCCCTCGCGCAATTCCGCCGGAGCCCCTCGCTGTCGCTCGGTCCTCCGACAGCGCGCGCCACCGCATGCGGGTTCGTCAGCCGAGCGTGGTATGTTCTCAGTCTGTACTGAACGGCAACTGCGTGTGCGAACTAAACGAGTCAGCGGGTCGCGTCGCGCAGCACGAGCGTCTCGTCGGCGAGGTATCGATCGAGGACGTGCGCGTCCTCCTCGAGTGTCTTCAGATGGCGGCGCAGGAGTTCGTTCGTCGCCCTATCGCCGACCCGGTCCGCCAGTTCGATATGCTCACGCCACTGCACCGCGAGCGTCGCGTACCCGTCGAGGTCACGCTCGAGCGACGAGCGGATATCGTAGTGGTGGGCGTCTTCGATGACTATCGGCGCGTGCTGGCGGATACCCATCGGCCCACAGGCCGGAACGCCGCCGAGCGCGGTGATCCGAATGGCGATGTCGTCGGTCATCTCCGTGAGCCGGTCGGCAGCATCTTCGAGGAACTCTCTGAGTGGCTCCAATTCGGCCCCTTCGGCGAGCCAGTAATGCTTGCGCACCTGATTGAAGAGGATATACAGCCCGGATATTTCGCTGTTCAGGGCTGTGACCAGCCGTTCAGCCACGTCCCGTTCGAGACGGAGCGCATTGTCGGCTACCGTCCCCCACTCTTGCCGGACGTGAGACGGGTCGGGGCGTCGAAGGTGTGGTGTACTCGTCATCGGTCCCGCAGCACCTCCGCTCGAACGAGCGTCTCATCCTCGAGTAGTTGCTCGATGACGTGGGCGTCTTCTTCGAGGGCTTCGAGGTGGTTTCGGAGCAGTTCGGCCGTGCCCGGATCGCCCCGTTCTTCCGCGAGCGCGATGTGGTCGCGCAGACTGACGATCAGGGTCGCGTACCCCTCGAGGTCACCGTCCAGGGAGGTCCGCAGGTCGTAGAGATCCTCGGCCTCGAGGTGGACGTCGGCCCGTTCCTGCAGCGTCGACGGCGTATTTGGCGGAATCCCCCCGAGCTCGACGATCCGAATCGCGAGGTCGTCGTTGATCTCGCGCACGCGCTTGTAGGCGTCCTCGAGGAAGTCAGCGACCGACTCGTGTTCGGCCCCCGCAGCGGTCCAGTAATGCTTGCGAAGCAGGTAGAACAGGTTGAACGATCCGGCGTGGTCGACGCTCAGGGCGTCGACGATCGCCTCGGCGTCGGCGCGGTCGATCCGGAGTTCGTTCGCCGCGATGGTGCCCCACTCTTGCCGTCGCTCGCCCGTCTCGGGCTCCCGAACGAGGCGCCCTTGTTTCTGTGCCATTCAGGTCACCCGTTCAGTGAGTGGCCTCTTCGAGGACGAGCGTGTCGTCTTCGAGGTAGTGTTCGAAGTGGTGGCCGTCTTCCTCGAGCGTGACGAGGATCTCGCGCAGCAGTTCGCCGGTCGCGTGATCGCCGAGGTTCTCGGCGAGTTCGATGCTGCCGCGCATCGACTCGACGATGTCGCCGTACATCTCGAGGTCGTTCTCGAACATCGTGCGGACGTCGTAGACGTCTTCGCCCTCGAATTCGACGGTGGCGCGCTCCTCGAGGTTGGTCGGTCCGGAGACGGGGACGCCCCCCAGCGCCTGGGCGCGCTCGGCGATCTCGTCGGCGCCCTTTTCGACGTGTTCGTAGGCTTCCTCGAGGAACTCGTGGAGGGGCAAGAACTCTGCACCTTCGACCACCCAGTGGTGTTTCTTGAGCTGGTGGTAGAGGACGTACGAGTTCGCGAGTTCGGAGTTCAGCGCCTCGACGATCTGCTCGGCTTTGTCCTGCTCGAGCCGGAGCGCGTTTTCGTCGACGGTGCCGGCCTGTTGACGGACGGTCGTCTCTTGGGTACTCATCGCAGTGGGATAGTCGCTCGACACCTTTATACCTTTCAGGTGGGACACATTTTCGGCGGACCTAAACTTCATTCCGTCGATTCAGTCCCATCAGTATCCATACGCATAGAACGCTTCTAGCATCCGCGAACGAAGCGAGCGGTTCACCGACGCCGAGGCCGAGCAGTCGGCCTTTTTCATCGAAGTCCGCGAGAGCGTCGCTCTCGCGGACCCGTCAGAAATCTTCGATTTCTGAGGGCGTTTTTGCGCCCAGCGAGGGACGCTCCGCGTCCCTCGAGTCGTGTGAGCGGACTCCGTCCGCGAACAGAGAGTGGTTCGCCGTGGCGAACCCGAGGCGGAAAAAGTTCGTGGCGGAACGATTACAAGCCTCCCCGGGGATTCGTGTGGTATGACACGACTTGCCGATTCGGATCGGGAGCGCATCGCTGATCTCTTCGACCGTCACCTCGAGGTCGGCCTCCACCACGGGGCGCAGTTAGCGGTCTACGTCGACGGCGAGCGGGCGCTCGACCTCGCCGGCGGCGTCGAGGCGCCCGAGGGTCCACAGGAGACGCCGGAGACGCGTCACCTGCTGTTCTCGAGCACGAAGCCGTACGCGGCCGTCACGCTGCACACGCTGGTCGATGAAGGGAAACTCGAGTACGGCGACCGGGTCGTCGATCACTGGCCGGAGTTCGCAGACGAGGGCACGGAGAAAGCCGAAATCACCGTCCGGCAGGTGCTCAGCCACACGGCCGGACTCAACCGCGGCGAGATCGACGACCGGCCCGACCTCTGGGGCGACTGGGACGCCGTCGTCGAGCACCTCGAGTCGATGGAGCCGAACTTCGCGCCGGGCGAGACGCCCGCGTACCACGCGCTCACGTTCGGCTGGCTGGTCGGCGAACTCGTCCGCCGCGCGTCGGGGACGCCGATCGAGGAGGCCGTCGCGGAGCGCGTCTTCGACCCGCTCGGGATGGACGACACCGGGATCGGCCTCCGGGACGACGAGGACGACGACGTGGCGACGCTGGTCGCCTTCGAGGAGTTCGACCGCTGTCGCGACCCCGGCGAGGGTCTCGGCGATCACACCGAGGTCGCCGCGCCGTTCAACAGCGAGGAGATCCACCGGGCGGTCATCCCCGCCGCCAACGGCATCGGGACCGCCGGCGACATGGCCCGCTTCTACGCCTGTCTGGCCAACGGCGGCGAACTCGAGGGCACTCGCGTCCTCTCGGAAGAGACCGTCGACCGGATGACGAGGGTCCAGGCCGAGACGGACGCCGACGGAACGATCGGCCGCGAAGGCCGGTTCGCGCTGGGCTTCTGGAAGGGCGGGACGACGGTCGCACCCTACGGGACGCTCTCGCCCGAACGGGTGTTCGGCCACGCCGGGCTCGGCAGCAGCGTCGGCTGGGCCGATCCCGCCGAGAACGTCGGCTTCTCGTACGTCACGAACGGGGTCCGCGACGGCTCCTACGAGCACGTCGCCCGCGTGAACGCGCTCGCCGACGCCGTTCGACTCGCGCTACGATCGGACTGAGCCGGCGACGCCGGCTAGTTGACCAGGTTGTAGAAAGCGTCGCTGAACGCGATCAGGACGAGCGCGGACACGACGATGAGTATCAGGAAGGCGAAGAACACGATCGCGGCCTGCCGGCCGGTCAGTGTTTCCCCCTCGAGGAATTCGTTCAGTTCCATGACTGTGTGTACACTCGTCATGGTAAAAAACAGTATCGAGACGGAACGGGTGGCTTACGCGTTCGGTTCCCAGTTCTCGACCGCGACTGTCTCGCCGGCGGGGATCCCCTCGCGGTCGTCGTCGACGACCACCCAGCCGTCGGCCAGCGCGACGCTCGAGAGCACCCCCGAACCGCTCGCGCGGGTCGGCGTCGCCGCGTAGCGAGGCTCGCCGGGTGCAAACGCCTCGCCGTCGTCGGGATCGCGGTCCTCGAGTCGCACGCGCGCGAACGTTCGCGTCCCGGGCTCGCTGGGGATCTTGCGCTCGAGACGCGCGTGCGTGGTCGGGTGGGGGTCGGGCTCGGTCCCCTCGAGCCAGCGCAGGACCGGCCGCAGGAACTGGACGGCGTTGACGATACAGGCGACGGGGTAGCCGGGCAGGGCGAGGACGGGCGTCTCCTCGACGAGTCCGAGACAGACCGGGTGGCCGGGTTTGAGTCCGACGCCGTGGACGATCACGTCGCCCAGGTCGTCGATCACCTCCGGCAGCAGGTCCCGCTCGCCGACGCTCGAGCCGCCGGTGGTGACGACGACGTCCTTCGCCAGGTCGCGCTGGATCGCCACGCGCAGCGATTCGGGGTCGTCGGTGACGACGTCCCGGTAGGTCGCGCGTCCGCCCCAGCGCTCGACGAGTCGGGAGACGGTCAGGCCGTTGGTCTCGATCACCTCGCCCGGCCCCGGATCACCCGCGACGAGTTCCTCGCCGGTCGGGATCACGCCCACCGTGGGACGCTGGGCGACCGCGACGCGGGCGTAGCCCGCCGACCGCAGGAGGCCCAGATCCGACGGCCGCAGCCGGTGGCCCGCGTCGTAGAGGTGCTGACCCTCCTCGACGTCCTCGCCGACCGGCGCGACGTTTTCCCCCTCCGCGACCGCGTCCGCGACCTCGAGTTCGCCGACGGACTCGAGTTCCTCGACGCGTTCGATCATCACGACCGCGTCGGCGCCCTCGGGGAGGGCGCTGCCGGTGTGGACGCGTGCGGTCGTCTCCGGACCGATATCGGCGTCGTCACCGATCCCCTCGGCGATCCGGAGCACTTCGGGGGAGCGCTCGCTCGCGCCGAACGTGTCCGCGGCGCGGACGGCGTAGCCGTCCATCGCCGCCCGCTCGTAGTGGGGGACGCTCCGGGCGGCGGTCACGGGCGCGGCCAGCACCCGGCCGTCAGCCCGCTCGACGTCGATGGTCTCGGTTCCCGTCGCGGCCGAACCGTCGCTCCCGTCGTCGGGACGTCGGTCCGCGTCGTCGCGCCCCTCGAGGGCCTCCCTGAGTTCCCGGCGCGCCTCGTCGACCGGGGTCCGGACCTTGAACCCGGCCTCCCTGCGCTCGCTGTCGGCTCCGTCCATACCTCAACCCGGGTCGTCGGGGGCCAAAAGCGTGGGGGACCTCGCGGCTTCCGCGGTTCGCCGGTTCGCTGTCCGTACCGCCGCCGATTCGGCCTTCGTATCGCCGCCGATCCGGCCTCCGTGTCCCACCGATTCGCTGCCAGTGCCGCCGCCGATTCCGCGTCCGTGCCGGTACGTATATCGGGCGCGGCTACGAACGGCTCGGGAGATGACACCGGCCCAACTCGAACCCGTCTCGATCGCCGTCCTCGCGCTGGGTGCGATCGTCGCCGTTCCGTTTTGCTGGTACGGCCTCACCGAACTCCGGGTCGCGAACCGCGTCCTCCGGGTCGAACCGGACTCGGTCTTCGACGCCACCGACGGCGGCCGGGTCGAACTCCGCGGGACCGCCCAGCCGGTCGAGGAGGGTCGGCTCGTTCGAGCGCCGTTCACCGGAACCCCGTGTCTCGCCTACGAGTACGAGGTCGAGCAGTACGACTCGAGCGGGAAGGGCTCGAGCTGGCGGACGATCGACTCCGGCGAGGGGTACGTCCCGTTTCTGCTCGACGACGGCGCGAACAGTATGCTGATCGAGCCACCGGGGGCCGACTTTCGCCTCGAGGCGGACGAACGGATCGACGTCGACGGCGGGACGGCGCCCCCCGAGCGGATCGCGCGGTTCATCGAGGCCACCGACGCCGTCGACTGCCAGAACACCACGGTCGACCTCCGCGTGTTCGAGCTCACGACGGGAGCGGACCGCCGATTTCGGGAGCGCCGCCTCGAGCCCGGCGAGACGGTTCACGTCCTCGGGACGGCCCGCTACGATACGACGGTCTCGCGGGCGGCGGGGCAGATCAACGCCGCCGTCGGCGTCGACGACGCGGCGCTCGCCGAGAGCCGCTGGATTCGGCTTCGCCACTCGCTGTTCGGCGATCCGTTCGTCGTTTCCGACAGCAGCGAGCGGCGACTCGGACTTCGGTCCGGCGGGAGCGGGCTCCTGTCGCTCGCGGTCGGCGTTCTCGCCGCGTGGCTCGCCGTTTCGTGGGCGCTTTGAACGGCGTCGGAACCGATGCACCGCGACCGCGACGACTGCCCCTCGAATCGACCGCTACCGCGGCCTTTTTCGTATCGGCGTTCGAACCTGTAGCTATGCCAGCGCTCCGTGACGCACTACGGGACCTCTCGGCGGACGTCTTCTTCGATCTGCTCGAAAGCGACGACGCCTACCTGCTCGTCCTCGACGTCCCCGGCGTTACCGCCGAGTCGATCGAACTCTCCGTCGAGAACGATCGGATCTCCATCGACGCCCACCGCGAGAAGGATCCCGCCGGCGACTACCACTACCTCGAGGAGAACCGCACGCTGTTTCTGAACGTCGACCTCCCCGTGCCCGCGGACGCGATGGGCTCCGAGGCGGACGCGACGGTCGAACGCGGCGTCCTCGAGTTGACGCTGCCCAAGACCACGGAGACGGAGACGACGATCGACGTCGTCGACGAGGACGGCGACTAACACGAGGTGACACAGGCTGGTCTCCCTCCGCGCGTACAAGCGGTTCGTCCTCGTCGCGTGGCAGTTCCTCCCGCTGTTGCTCGCCTTCGCCCGCGACCGACACCGCTTTCTGCTGTTCGGCTCCCCTCGACGGGTCGACGCCGAGACCCACCGTCACCGCGCCGAGGTCCTCCTCGAGTCGCTGTTGACGCTGGGGCCGACGTTCATCAAACTCGGGCAGTTGCTCTCGACCCGGCCGGACGTGTTACCCCCGGCGTACATCGACGTCCTCTCAGCGCTGCAAGACGAGGTGCCGCCGGCCGACTGGGCCGACGCGCGGGCGGTGCTCGAGGACGAGATCGGCCCCCTCGACGACAGCTTCGCCGAGTTCGACACCGAGGCGATCAGCGGCGCGAGCCTCGGACAGGTGTACCGGGCGCGCGTCGATCCGGCGACCGCCGAGTCCCAGTGGGGGCGCGCGGACGCCGGGAGCCGCGAGGTCGCGGTGAAGATCCGCCGACCGAACATCGAGGAACTGGTCGCCGCCGACCTGCGGGTGATCAAGTGGTCGCTGCCGATCCTGCTGTACTTCGTCGACGACTCCCGAGCGTTCTCGCTCGAGAACCTGGCCGACGAGTTCGCGAAGACCATCCGCGAGGAGATGGACTACGAGCGCGAGGCCGAGATGCTCCGGGAGATCCGGGGCAACTTCGCCGACGACGACCGCTTCGTCATCCCCGACGTCGTCGAGAGCCACTCCGGACGCCGCGTGCTCACCATGGAGTACGTCGAAGGGACGAAGATCAACGACCTCGAGGAACTCGAGCGCAAGGGGATCGATCGGACGCGAATCGCGGAGAACCTCGAGCGGGCGTACCTCCAGATGATCATGGACGACGGGGTCTTCCACGCCGATCCCCACCCGGGCAATCTCGCGGTGACCGACGACGGACGGATCGTCTTCTACGACTTCGGGATGTCGGGTCGGGTCGAGCCGTTCGTCCAGGAGAAGATCATCGAGTTCTACGTCGCCGTCGCCAACCAGGACATCGACGGCATCCTCGACGCCCTGGTCGAGATCGGCACGCTCTCCCCGGACGCCGATCGGGGCGTGATGGCCGAGGTGATGGAGATCGCCATCCAGGACGCTCGCGGGGAGTCCGTCGAGCAGTACCGGATCAACCAGATCGTCGGCCAGATCGAGGATTCCATCTACGTCTTCCCGTTCCGACTCCCCAAGAACCTCGCGCTGGTCCTTCGGGTCGCGACCGTCGTGGAAGGGGTCTGCGTCACCCTCGAGCCCGACTTCGACTTCATCTCGACCGCGACCGACTACCTCACCGAGGAGGGGTACCGCGAGGAGTCGATCCGGCAGTACGCCCGGGAGACGGGCAGACAGATCCGGCGATCCGGGGAGTCGCTGACCCGGCTGGCGCCCAAGACCGAGCGTGCCCTCGACCGACTCGACCGCGACGACCTCTTCGTCCGCATCGGCGTCGAGGACGAGGAGGACGTCTTCGCCAAACTCGCCAAACGACTGGTCTACGGCATGCTCCTCACCATGTCGCTGTTCTCGATGGGCGTCCTCTACGCGCTCGAGGCGCCCGAGGGGTCGATCGTCGCGGCCGTCTTCTCGCTCGTCATGATGATCCAGCTCTACCGATCGTTCCGCGAGCGCAAGGGGATCGGGACCCAGCCGCAGTTCACGCGACAGAACATGCGCCAGCGCCGCGGCGAGGAGTAGGGGGACGGTGGTTTTCTCGCTGGCCGGCTGTCGACCGAACGGTTGTTTGCTCTCCCCAGATGTTAGGGTTTACCCTAACACTTATTCTGTTAGGGTCCATCCTAACGATCGGGGATGAGCGATGACGTCAGCGTCGTCCGCGACGAGATCGAAGCCTATGCGGACGGCACCGTTGCCCGCGTTCGCGTTCTCGCGGTGCCCGAGTCGGAAACGTTTCCAAACGGAATCAAGTACGCGTTTCACTACGGAGAGGCCGGGGCCGAAGATCCGATCATCAGATTTGATAATCACCACGGTATTCACGAATTCCATCTCGGCTCGAAAACGCTCGAAACCGACTATCCCGGGTTACAGGTGTTGTATCGAACGTGGCGTGCAGCACTTCCGTTCGATAAACGCGCTGACTGGTAACGTCCACCCCCGAATGACAGCAATCATGACTCGAACACTCCACGTCATAATCGATTCCGAATCTGACCGCAGCGACCTCGAGGACACGCTCGTCGCGCTCGACGCCGGCGAGGACGTCGACCCGGAGCCGTCGACGCTCTCGGTCGAGGATCTCGAGACGTTCGGTCGGCTCTTCCGGCCGACGAATCTCGAACTGCTCGAGGCCATCGCCACCCACGACCCGAGCAGCATCCGCGAACTCGCGCGGGTCGTCGGCCGTCACCCGCCAGAGGTCACCCAGAACGTGACCGAACTGGCCGACTACGGTCTCGTGGAACTCGAGCAGGATGGCCGCGCGAAGCGCCCGGTCGTCTGGTACGACGAGATCGACGTCGACATTCCGATCGGCCGTCATTCGCCGGACACCGCACGAGCGTGATCGCTCGAAATATACTCCAGTTGAGGGAAGTCAAACGTTCTTTTCGCTGGCCCTCGAGGAAGCAGTATGGAGTACGAACGGATCGCCGACCTGCCGGTGACGATCGACGAGGTCTCGACCGACCGCCTCGAGCGCGAGACCTCGAGCGAGTTCACGCGCGTCACGACGGAGTTCGCGCTCTCGGGTCCCGGTCCGGACGGCGGACGGATCGGCGACGAGCGCGCCGTCGGCCGCGGCGAGGACGTCACCTACGAGACCGCCGAGCACGACGCGCTGGCCGAGACCGGGTTGCCGGACCTGACCGGCGAGTACACGATCGACTCCTTCTCCGCGCACCTCGAGTCGGTCGACCTGTTCCCGGCGGGCGCGCCCGACCGCGGGGAGTTTCGCAACTACCGGCGCTGGGGCCTCGAGAGCGCGGCGCTGGACCTCGCGCTCCGGCAGGCCGACACGGACCTCGCGAGCGCGGTCGACCGTTCGCTCGATCCGGTTCGGTTCGTCGCCAGCACCCGCCTCGGCGAACCGCCGACGACCGACCGCCTCGAGGCCCTGCGAGAGCGGGTTCCCGACCTCGAGTTCAAACTGGACCCGATCCCCGCGTGGGACGACGACCTCGTGGCGGCCATCGACGACGCGGTCGGTGCCGATGCGATCCGAATCCTCGACCTGAAGGGCCGCTACGAGGGGACCGACGTCGACGTTCCGGCCGACCCCGACCTCTACCGACGGGTGCTCGAGGGCTTCCCCAACGGCGTGATCGAGGACCCCGCGCTGACCGACGAGACGCGACCGCTGTTCGAGGACGCCGACGTGCGAAGCCGGGTGTCGTGGGATGCCCCCATCCACGGCCTCGAGGACGTCGAGTCGCTCCCCTGGGAGCCCGACTGGCTCAATATCAAACCGTCCCGGTTCGGCTCGCTCGAGTCGCTGCTCGAGACGCTCGCCGACTGCGAGGAGCGCGGAATCAGTTGCTACGGCGGCGGCCAGTTCGAACTCGGCGTCGGCCGCGGGCAGATCCAGACGCTCGCGGCCCTGTTCTACCGCGACTCGCCCAACGACGTCGCGCCGGGCGCGTACAACGATCCCGAGGTCGCCGATGGATTGCCGGCGAGCCCGTTCGAGCCGCCGGCCGAGCCCGACGGATTCCGGTGGTCGTAGGCGAGCATCGCGCGCCGGACGGTTGTTCGACCGGCGCGCGGCGGGAATATTGATGGTGGCGCGACCGAAACAGGCCCGACATCGATGAGCGAAGTCCGAGCGCTCGTGACGATTCTGGTGGTGTTTCACGTCGTCGTCTTCGCCGTGGCGCCGCTGTACAGCGAGCACCGCCGGCGAAACGCCCGCCGGCGGTTCCGCGTGCCGCTGCGGCCGGCCGTTACGGCGTGGACGATGGCCCTCGTGGGCTGCGTTCTGTTGGCCGCTGTCGGCGACCCGCCGTACGACCCCCCGGGGGGCCGCGGGGAGTTCCGCGCCGTCTGGGGGTGGGGACTGCTGCTCGTCGCCGGGACCACGGTCGGCGCCGTCGGAATCGTCGGCGGTATTCACGTCGGCCGGCGCGCGCTCCGCGTTCGAACCGGCTGGACCGACCCGCCGGGCGAAACGGTCGCGACCGGACGAGCGGTGCCGCTTGCGGAGACCGAACCGGAACCGAGTCCGGTGTTCGAGCGGACGGCCGTCTGCTGGGCGTGGACGATAGAGGGGTACGAACGGTACGGGAGTGCCGGGTGGACGACAGCGCGATCGGGGTCGGGCGGCGTTCCGATCCGCATCGAACCCGCCACCGACGATGCTGCGGACGACGATACCGCGACCTCCGACGACGCCCGAGCGGTGACGATCGATCCCGATATCGCTCACGTCGACGTTCCGCTCTCGGAGTCCCGGACCCAACCGTCGGATGCGCCGGCTCCCGGCCGACTCGCGTCCGCGGCGGACACCGACGTCGGCGGCTCGAAACACCGGTTCAACGAGGGCGTTATCGCACCCGGCGACGCCGTCACCGTCGTCGGCGACGCCGACGCGGACGGGCGGATCCGAGACGACGGCGCGCTCGAGCCGCAACTCACGTCCGGCGATCGATCGGCCGTGCGCCGGCGCCTCGAGCGCTGCGCCGTCGGCTACCTGCTCGGCGGCGTCGCCTGTCTGCTGGTGTTTCTCCCCGCCTACCTGTCGTGGATCGGCCTTCGCTAGACCTCGCTCTCGGTCTCGCACCGATTCCACGGCGCGGCCGGCGACTCGGATCGTCCGCCGCACGACCGACGTCCCGGCGACGGTCGACCGCGACCCGTCGAGCGGTCGGCGGCTTCTCGAGGTGGGTTCCGCGACCCGCCGGAAGCGCGTCGGCGAGTCGCTCCTCGAGCGCTCGTGCGAGTTCGGGTCGCTCCGCGGATCGCGGTCGCCTCCGTGCGGCGAACAGGGCGATCGCGGCGGCGAAAACGACGACGGGGGCACCGAGGAGGAGGACGCCGGTAGCGACGGAACTGGCGCTCCTCGGGCGTCCGTTTTTCGTCCGGGCAGGTGACGATTTCGCCCGACCGGCCGCGCGCTCGTCTCCGGTCTGCCCTCGATCGGACGGACATCGATAGCCAACAGTTCGACCGTTCGAACCCTGTTAGCACCCTGAACGTGCGCCGGAGTGCGTTCCAAACGGTTTATGGCCGTCGGTTGATTACGCCGGGACATGGCGAAACAGCAGACCGAAGTTCGCGACCTCCAGGAAGGGAGCTACGTGATGATCGACGACACGCCGTGTAAGATCAACGCTTACTCGACGGCGAAACCCGGCAAGCACGGGAGCGCGAAGGCACGCGTCGAGGCCGAGGGCGTCTTCGACGGGAAGAAGCGCTCGCTCTCCCAGCCGGTCGACGCGAAGATCTGGGTCCCGATCATCGAGCGCAAACAGGGACAGGTCGTCTCCGTCGACGGCGACGACATGCAGGTCATGGACTTAGAGACCTACGAGACGATTACGATGCGCATCCCCGGCGACGCGGACGTCTCCCCCGACGAGAACATCGAGTACCTCGAGATGGAAGACCAGCGGAAGATCGTCTGATGTTTCCCGGGGCGACCGACGGACGCGAGGGGAGCGCCACGGCGGCCGAATCCGACCGTGGCGGCGCGAACTTCGTGGTCGTCGGTGCGCCCCTGGACGTGTCGACGACCTTTCAGCCGGGGACCCGATTCGGTCCCCGACGGATCCGCTCTTTTGCCGAACCGTTCGACGACTACGACCACCGGACGGACCAGTTCTTCTCGGACCTCGCGGTCGAGGACCACGGCGACGTGCGCGCGTGGGACGACGCCAAGGAGTACCTCGAGTACCTCGAGGGCACCCTCCGCGGTGTCGTCTGGGACGACGCCGTCCCGCTGACGCTGGGCGGCGAACACACCGTCTCGCTCGCGGGCGTGCGCGCGGTCGAACCCGAGGTCGTCGTCGTGCTGGACGCCCACCTCGATCTGTACGAGGCCTACGACGGGAACAGACTCTCGCACGCCTCCGTCACCCGGCGGATCCTCGAGGAAGCCGGCGTCGAGGAGGTCGTCGTGCTCAGCGCCCGGACCGGGAGCGAGGTGGAGTGGGACCGAGCGCAACGGCGCGACGTGACGGTCGTCCCGCCCGAAGCGGTCGGGAACCGGTCGCTCGTCGACGTGATCGCGGGGCGGAAGACCTACCTGAGCGTCGATATCGACGCCGCCGATCCCGCCTACGCGCCCGGAACGGGCACCATGGAGCCGTTCGGCCTCGAGCCCCGCGAACTCCGAACCGTCGTCCGCGAGGTCGCCCCCTACGCGGGCGGCTTCGACGTGGTCGAGGTCAACGACCGCGACGACGGCCAGAGCGCCGCGCTGGCGGCCAAGCTGGTTCGCGAGTTCGTCTTCTCGCACGCCGACGACCGCTACGGTCGGTAGCGGCGGTCAGTAGCGGCGACGGCCAGTGGCGGCGGCCGATCGGGGCTGTTCTCCCGACTCTGGCCTCAAAACGGATCGGAGAGGTACTCCTTCGGCACCGCGTTTCGCACCGTTACCAGCGGATCGACCACCTGACTGATCTCCAGTCCTCCGACGAGACTCGAGAGCAGGTAGGCGTCCGTGCGGTCGACGCCGTGTTCGGCCGCCAGCAACTCGATCGCGTCCTCGTTCGCGAGTTCGCAGGCCGCCTCGAGCGTCTCGGCGCTGGCGATCGGCTTCCAGGCGTCGGGGGTCTCGACCAGCGGTCGCTCGAGGTCCACGTCAGGGTCTTCGATCACCTCGACGGTCGCGTCGATCTCGGTGGCGATCTCCGACCCGGTCCCGCACATCTCGCCGTCGGCCATCGCGGCCTTGCAGTCGCCCATCGCGAGTAAGGCGCCCTCCTGCAAGACGGGGAAGTAGATCGCGTTCCCCGCCGTCACGTCCGTCGTATCGAGGTTGCCGCCGTGGTCGTGGGGAACCAGCGTCGTGTACGAGTCGCCGGCCGGCGCGACCCCGATCGTTCCGATGACGGGGTCGACGGGCACCTCGAGGTCGCCGAACTCGAGGACGTGCTGGCTCCCGCTCCCGCCGTCTTCGACGGGCGTGATCCGCGTTCGGGGCGCCTCGATCCCCTCGTGACCGTCGAGCAAGCCGAATCCCTCGATAGTGATTACCCGGCCCCGGTCCTCGGCGAGGCGGATCGCCTCGATTTCGACGCGGAGGACGTCGCCTGGGGACGCGTCCTCGACCGCGATCGGTCCCGTCGCGGCGTTGACCTCCTCGGGCACCGACTCGAGCAGGTCCGATTCCGCCTGCACCGCGCCGTCGAGACTGTCCCGCGTCTCGATCGTCAATTGCGCGCCCGATTCGACCGTGGTGACTCCCTCGAGATCCGGCGCGAACTCGTATATCGCACCGTCCTCGTGAGAGACGATCTCTCGTCCCATGGTTCGTCGTTCGGTGACGACACCGGTAAGCACGGCGATCGCGGCGCCGACTCGAGGCCTCGGCGACCGATCGCGATTCGTGTACCGGTTCGGTCGAACGGTATCGTCACGCTCGGCCCGCCGAAACCTTGCAACTGCACCGGACAGCTTGATACAGCGTACTGTCCGAGAGTTATCGCTAATGGTTCCCACACGTGGTGGCAGAGCGACGTCTCGCCGGGGGGAATCGGGACCACGAGTACTGCGACGAACCGGCGCCAGCACCGGACAGCGGGGGAATCCCGATGAGTGACCTACCGCCGCGGACGACAGTCAAACGGTGGCTGGTCACGACCAACCACAAGGACGTCGGCATCCTCTATCTGGTGACGTCGCTGTTCTTCCTGCTGCTCGGTGGCGTCCTCGCGTTGTTGTTCCGCGCTCACCTGTGGCAGGCCGGGGGGACGGGACTGCTCTCGGCCACCGATTTCAACCAGTCGGTGACCAACCACGGGCTGTTGATGGTCTTCTGGTTCCTCTCGCCGATCGCGACCGGCTTCGCCAACTATCTCGTCCCGCTGCAGATCGGGGCGAAGGATCTGGCCTTCCCGCGACTGAACGCCATGAGCTACTGGTTCTACCTGTTCTCGGGTATCCTGGTCGCCATCTCGTTCTTCCAGGGCCACGCGTTCGCGGGCGGCTGGTACATGTACGCCCCGCTGAACGTGCCGATGTACCATCCGGCGATGGAGGCGACGACCGGCGGGAACGCGACGATCCTCGCGCTGCTCCTGTTCGTCTTCTCGATCACGATCGGGACGGTGAACTTCCTCACGACGATTCATCGCTCTCGCGCCGAGGGACTGGGGCTGTGGAACATGCCGCTGTTCACCTGGGGGTGGCTGCTGACCATCTGGATGATGCTGTTCGCGTTCGCGGCGTTGCTCGCCGCTCTCCTGCTTCTCGCGAGCGATCGGCTCCTCCTCACGCAGTACTTCGCGACCGATCAGGGCTCGAGTCTGCTGTGGGCGCACCTGTTCTGGTTCTTCGGGCATCCGGAGGTGTACATCGTCTTCTTCCCCGCGCTCGGAATCCTGTTCGAGACGTTCCAGACGTTCACGGGACGGCGACTGGTCGGCCGCAAGTGGGTCATCATCGCGATGGTCCTCGTCGCGGTCCAGTCGTTCCTGGTCTGGATGCACCACATGTTTCTGACGACGATCAACCTCGAGATCAAGACGTTGTTCATGGCGACGACCATCGGGATCTCGCTGCCGTTCGACCTGATGATATTCTCGCTGATCTATACGATGGTCAAGGGGCGCGTGCGGTTCACCACGCCGTTCCTGTTTTCGATGGGGGCACTGGTACTGTTCATCCTCGGGGGCATCACCGGAGTCTTCCTCGGCGCCGTCGTGCTGGACTACGAGTTCCGGGGCACCTACTGGGTCGTCGCGCACTTCCACTACGTGATGGTCTCGGGGGTCACCGCGCTGGTCGGCGGCCTCTACTACTGGTGGCCCAAGATCACCGGGAAGATGTACTCGGAGACGCTGGGGAAACTCAACTTCGCCGTCTTTTTCGTCGGATTCAACCTGCTGTACTTCCCGATGTTCCTCGCCTGGGAGACGCCCCGCCGCGTCTTCACCTACCCCGAGAGCACCCAGCTTTACCACCAGCTGTCGACCGTCGGGGCCTTCGTCTTCGGCGCCTCCTTCCTGATCACGTTCTACGCGCTCGGCAAGAGCCTGCTCTCGGGGCCCGACGCCCCCGACAACCCCTGGACGTACTCCCGCACCGCCGAGTGGGCGACCGGCTCGCCGCCGCCCCTGGAGAACTGGCCGGACCGCCCGAGCTACGCCAGCGGTCGCCTCGAGTTCGTGGACGACGCGGCGACCGACGGCGGCGTGACGACCGAAACGGTGAGTCACGAGGAACACGCCGATCACGCCAGTATCTGGCCGCTGGGGATCGGGTTCGGAATCTTCGTGTTCTTCCTCGGGCTGACCGGACTGACGCCCTACGTGGTCGAGTTCGCGCGGGGAACCGGCGCGGCCGCCGAGGGCCTCGTCGGAACCAGCGCCGAGCGGACGATCCTCTATCCGATCCTGACGGTGCTCGGTGTCGCGATTCTGGGCTACACGCTCTTCGAGTACGGCCGCGAACGGTTCCACGCCCCCGACATGCCCATCGCCAGCCGCTGGCCCTTCGAGGGGGTCGGAACCACGAAGCTCGGCGTCTGGTTCTTCCTGGCGTCGGACGTCGTCGTCTTCGGCGGTGCGATCGGGGCGTACGTCTTCGCGCGGCTCCA
The DNA here is from genome assembly GCF_017352155.2 of Haloterrigena alkaliphila. Classification (NCBI taxonomy): domain Archaea; kingdom Methanobacteriati; phylum Methanobacteriota; class Halobacteria; order Halobacteriales; family Natrialbaceae; genus Haloterrigena; species Haloterrigena alkaliphila. Next base: position 798,309 of record NZ_CP071462.1, on the reverse strand, counting down.
CGCCGGCTGGGACGCCTGGGAGGCGGTGCCGCCGTCGTCGTTGGTCGGCCTCTTCAACACCTACGTCCTGTTGACCTCGAGTTTCACGGTCATCCTCGCGCTCGTCTTCGCCGAGCGTAACAACAAACGGGGACTGCTCGCGTCGATGGGCGCGACGCTGCTGCTCGGGCTGACGTTCCTGGCGGTCAAGGGATGGGAGTGGGCCTACGAGTTCGGCCACGGCATCTACTGGTTCTCCGAACTGCAGTACTCGACGTACTTCGTGACGACCGGACTCCACGCGCTCCACGTCATCCTCGGGATGTTGATCGCCGGATTCATGTTCTACCGGATCGCCACGGTCGACGCCTACCTCGAGGACAACCGGCCGGTGGAGTTCTTCGGCCTCTACTGGCACTTCGTCGACATCGTCTGGGTGATCCTCTTCCCGCTGTTCTACCTGATGTAGGGCCCCACTACGGGGCTTCGTTCTCCCCGTTCCGCCGCACTCGCTGCCGACAGCGATCGGCACCGGGAACCAGCCGGATACAAGGATACCCTCGCCGAACGGCCAGCCATGGAACTCTCGACGGTCGTCGACCGACTCGACGACGAGCTTCGAACCGCCGACTACGCCGACCTCGACGCCAGCGCGAACGGCCTGCAGGTCGGCCCGGACGAGGCCGAGATCGAGCGCGTCGCGTTCGCCGTCGACGGCGTCCGGGAGACGTTCGAGGCGGCGATCGAGGCCGACGCGGATCTGCTGGTCACCCACCACGGGATCTCGTGGGGCGGCTTCGACCGCGTAACCGGTCGCACCTACGACCGGCTCGCGCCGCTGATCGAGCACGACCTCGCGCTGTACGTCTCCCATCTCCCGCTGGACGGCCACCAAGAACTGGGCAACGCCGCCGGCGTCGCCGACGTGCTCGGACTCGAGGATCGGAGCCCGTTCGGCGAACTCGGGCCCGAATACGTCGGCCAGCGCGGGACGGCCGGCGAAGCCTACACGCCCGACGAACTCCGCGAGCGACTCGCAGGGGAACTCGAGACCGGCGGCCAGCCCGTTCAGGTGCTCGACTTCGGCCCCGAGGAGATCGAGGACGTGGCGATCGTCACCGGCAGCGGCACCGACTGGCTCGACGAGGCCGTCGCGGCCGGCGCGGACGCGCTGGTGACCGGCGAGGGGAAACAGCAGGCCTACCACGAGGCCCGGGAGGCGGGCATCCACGTCGTCCTGGCGGGCCACTACGCGACCGAGACGTTCGGCGTCCGGGCGCTGCAGGACCTGGCCGGGGAGTGGGGCCTCGAGACGAGTTACCTCGAGGTGCCGACCGGGCTCTGATCGCCGGCGATCGATCGCCGCCCAGGTTGGTCTCCTGTGACGGTTTGCCCGGGGCCGAACGCACCGGTTACGGTCAGTATTACCGGCGTACCGTCGGCGATCCGGTCGCGCTTCCGAACGGCCGCCGCGATAGCGACTGTCGACCGGGTCCGCAAACGCCGTGACAGAAACGGTATCGACGTTTTCGACCGGTGTGCGGATCGGCGCTCACGACCGACTTCGTGAGTACGGAGCCTCTCGCGACTCGTCCACGCGTTCTGCGGTCGCCTCGGGTTGCGACCGACGATCGCCGACGGAGACGCGGCTGATTCGGTGTCGGATCGTGTGTTTCTCCCAACAGTAGCTGGCGGGTTACGGCTTATTTTGCTTTCACTCCGCGAGCGAATACTGCGTTCGGTTTAACGGATACTATTCATATTCGCTCTCGAAACGATCCAGAGCGTATGGATTTCGTGACGTAGACATAGTCGTCTAATAACAATAGTCGTATTCCACGGAGTATCCTCCCGAACCGACGGTCACGGACGATGGATCGTCGGTTGGAACAACCATGGATAAGTTCAATTCATTATCACGACGGGAGAGTTTACTCGGAATCGGCGCTGCGGGAACCCTGCTCGGCGGCGGTGCGCTCGGCGTCTCGAGCGCCGTGGCCGGCGAGGACTCGAAGAACAAGACCGACGACGCGACCGACGGCGAGACGGTCACCAGCAAGAAGGGCCGCTTCGAACTGGGGCTCGTCTGCTACGAGAAGGGCACGGCCGAGTTCCGCGTCAGCAACGAGACGGGCGCGGCCGCGAAGGTCAACTGGACGGTCGATCTCGGCCGTTCCGTCGTCGACGGGACCGATACCGACGCGGACGACGGCGACGTCGACGAGGACTTCGATCCGGACGGCGAGACCATCGAGGACGGCCAGGAGGTCGACGACGACGGCGACGATGACGATGATGACGACGACAACGGCGACTACTCGAACGGCACTGACGAGGGCGACTACACGCTGGAAGGCAAACTGACGGTTCCGAAGGGAGCGTCGGAGACCTTCCGCGCCGACGTCCTCTCGAAGGACGCGACCGTCACGCTCTACCACGACGGGAAGAAGGTCGCCGCCGTCGACGTCGAGAAACTCGACTGCGAGGAGTACTCCCCCGCGGACGAGATCGACCTCGAGGCGGTCTGTTACCGCATGCGCAAGCGAGAGACCGAGAACGATACCGATGAGAACGGCGGCGACGGGGACACGGTCTCGCCGTCCGAACCCGGTGCGACCGCGACGTACACGACGACTCTGACGGTCGGAAGCGACAACGCCGGCGACTCCTTGAACGATATCGTCGCCGACTTCCAGGGAACCGGCGCCGACGTCTCGAACGTCGGGGACGGGGACGTGGCTGTCCGACGGAACGGCGAAGACGTGACGGACGACCTCGACGAAGTCAGCGCCTCGAACGACGGAGCGACGCTCACGCTCGGCTTCGGCGGCAGTTACTCCCTCGAGGAAGGTGACGAAATCGAGGTCGTCCTCGAGGACGTCCAGAACCCCGAGGACGCGGGTGACTACGAGGCCACCTACACGCTGAACAGCCAGAGCGCCGGCGAAACCACCACCGTCGACTTCACGATCGACGACGGTGACGGGGACGACGAGGACGGCGCGGACGATGAGACGGGCGTCACGAAGGCCACGGAAGTGAAGTTCCGCGTCACCAACGACAGCAAGCAGAAGGTGAAGACCAACTGGACCGTTCAGGGCGACGGTCAGGGCGGCAAGTGCTACGTCGACGGGAAGGACTCCGAGACGTTCTGGGTCACCGCTCTCGAGGATCAGAAGACCTACGTCTCGCTCACCTACGACGGCGAGGAGGTCGCGACGGTGAAGGCCGACGCGGACACGGAGTGCGACGGGGACTGCTGAGCGCGAGTCGCCTTCGACCCGGTTCGGACGCGCTTCTTTTTCGACTCGAGTGCCGGTAGGGACCGACTGATCGACCCCGTAGGCGGTCAGTAACTCCGACTCACGGAATCGACGTCGGTATCTCGGCGCGCCGTCGACAGGGCGGCCCTGCTCCGCGAGTGCCGGGTCGGAATCGCTCCCTAGTTCGTCTTGAACGGTTACAGGTCGGAGATAACAATAGTCATCGTCGGCCGACCGTTCGGATACCCGAAGCCGCCTTCGGGCGCAGTGACCATGAAACGAAATCCCCACTCTAGACGCGACTATCTGACAGCCCTCGGAACGACTGGCGCGGCGATCGGCGGCGGTTCGTTGGCGCTCTCGAGCGCGAGCGCCCAGGAGGACCAAACGACCGGGACCGACTCCGACGCGGGCGACGGTGGCGACGCCGCGGACGTTCGACTCGTGCCGAAGTGCGTCGACGAGCGCCGCGACGCCGCCGTCTTCCACGCCGTCAACGACGGGTCTGAGCCGGTGACCCTCGAATGGCGTCGCGTCTCCTCGCGGGAGACGATCGAGTTCGTCGACTGCCGAACCGTCCGCGTCGTCGGCGACTTCGACGACGTGCTCGTCGACGCGCGCTTCGTCGCCGACGACGGCGGCATCGGGAACGTCATCGAACCCATCGGCTCGGTCGACGGGGAACGGACGTTCTCGGTCGACGAGATCGATCACGTGCCCGACGACGCCGTGATCGCGACGGCGGAGGCGTTCGTGGACGGCCCCCGCGTTCTCGGGACGGGCGACGTCGCGGCGTCCAATCCGGAGTACGAGACCTGCCGGACGGAGTTCCTCGAGGAAACCGACGGCGGAACGGAGTCCGGCGCGACCGACGACGGATCGGAGCCCGGTGATACCGATAGCGGTACGGAATCCGGCGACACCGATACTGAAACGTCGTCCGGCGATACCGACGACGGATCGGAGTCCGGCGATATCGACAGCGGAGCGGAATCTGGTGATACCGACGACGGAACGGCCCTCGAAGAGTCGATCGAGTTCCTCGATTGCCAGCGAGTGCGCGTGGTCGGCGACTTTGCCGACGTCGGCATCGACGCGACGTTCGTCGCGGCGGACGGCGGCATCGGGAACGTCATCGAGTTCTTCGGCCCCGTGGACGGCGAGCGCGTTATTGACATCGAGGAGAGCGACGCCGTCCCGGACGATGCGATCGCCGTCCACGCGGACGCGTTCGCGGAGGGGGCGGCGCGCCTGCCGTACGACGGCGACGTCTCCGCCTCCAACCCGGACTACGATGCGTGTCAGCGGGAGGTCTTCGGCGAAATCGTCGACGGCCCGTCGCACTCGAGTACGGACGGGAATGCGACCGCGGACGGGAACGCGACTGCGGACGGGAACGCGAGCGCGGAACCGCGGACGTCGTCGTCCGTCCAGGTCGACGAGTCGGACGCGGACGACGGGGGCGAACTAACCGTTCCGGCCCGGAGCGAAACGTCCTTCGCCGTCACCGCTCCGGACGGGCAGGTCACCGTCGAACTCCGGGCCGACGGCGAGCGGATCGACGTGGCGGACAGCGCGACCGGCTCTCCCTGCTTCCTGCCGATCGTTCCCTGGGTGTTCAACACGGTGGCGCTCGGCTGGCGGTCGTAAGCCTCCGTTGACGGCGGGACTGGGGGTTGGCCCGCGACCGTTTCGACGGATCACGACAATTTCGACGGATCGCGACGTTCAAACCGCTGGCGCCCGCACTCGAGGCCATGAGCGAGGAGCACGATCAGGGCAGCGACGCGGCCGACGGCGACGGGAACGGACACCACGAGCCGGAGCGGGGGACGTTCTCCCACGACCCGGTGGGCCACGCCGAGGTCCGCGCGGGGATGACCGTCGGCGAACTGGCCGACGCCTACGGCGACGCCGGCGTCGGCGCGGCGGACCTCCACGAGGCCGTCGACGTCACCGAGGCGATGTTCGACGACGACGTGACCGTCTTCTTCGGCCTCGCGGGCGCGATGGTCCCCACGGGGATGCGGCGCATCGTCGCCGATCTGATCCGCGAGGGCCACATCGACGTCCTCGTGACGACCGGCGCGAACCTCACCCACGACTCCATCGAGGCCATCGGCGGCAAACACCACCACGGCCAGGTCCACGCCGAGGGGAAGACCGAGCGCGAACACGACGAGACGCTGCGCGACGAGGGCGTCGACCGGATCTACAACGTCTACCTTCCGCAGGAACACTTCGCGGATTTCGAGAGCCACCTGCGCGAGGAGGTCTTTCCGGTGCTCGAGGCCGAGTGCGAAGACGAGGGGACGGTCTCGATTCAGCGACTCACGGAGGAGTTGGGGCGCGCCAACGCCGAGGTCAATGACCGCGACGACGTCGACGAGGGGCCCGGCATCGCCGCCGCGGCCTACGAGAACGGCGTGCCGATCTACTGTCCCGCCGTGCAGGACTCCGTGCTCGGCTTGCAGGCCTGGATGTACTCCCAGACCGGCCCGTTCACGCTGGACGCGCTGGCAGATATGACGCCGCTGACCGACATCGCTTTCCACGCCGACGAGGCCGGCGCCTTCGTCGTCGGCGGCGGCGTCCCCAAGAACTTCACCCTCCAGACGATGCTCGTCTCGCCCGACGCCTACGATTACGCCGTCCAGCTGACGATGGATCCCAAGCAGACCGGCGGCCTCTCCGGCGCGACGCTGGACGAAGCCCGCTCGTGGGGCAAACTCGAGAAGGACGCCGAGAACGTCTCGGTCTACGCCGACGCGACGATCACGTTCCCGCTGGTGGTCGCCGCGGCGCTCGAGCGACTCGAGAACTAATCGGACGACGCTCGTGTGATGTCGGAACCGATCGTTCTACGTGCGGTGGCGCGCGCTGAACCACAGTGAGCGGGCAGCGAACTGTGGTTCGAAACTGCGCGAGGGATGAGCGACCGAAGGGAGCGAATCGGCTGGGGAGGGTGTGGCGATTCCCTGCCGCCAGCACGAGTCGGACGCTCTTCGTCGGCCCTGCTATCAAATGCGTCGGTGGTATTGGGATCAACTGAGCGGAGCGTAGTGCCTCTGCTATCGTGGCAACCGGGGATTGCCACTCCCTCCCCAGCCGATTCGCTCAGTCACGTTGTTCCTTCGCTCATCCCTCGCACGCAGTCGTCGGTCGACCTCGCTTCGCTCGGCCGACCGACGGTGCGCGCCACCGCACATCGGGTATACGAGCCAGCGTGAGACTGTGAGTCGCGACACTCCCCGCCCCGTTCACCGAACGCCTAGCTGCGACGGTTCGACGACGATTCGAACTCGAACGTCTCGCCGTGCTCGAGGTACTCTACCTTGTCCTCGAGCCCCGCCTTCCGGATCGCCTGCTTGAAGTTCGACAGCGGCGACCGGAACACCTCGTAGTCGTTGTAGTGGATCGGAATCGCGGTGTCGGCGTCGATCAGATCCACCGCCTCGACGCCCTGCGCGGCGTCCATCGTCAGGAGGACGCCCAGAACCCGCGTCCCGCCCAGATGGAGCAGGGCGAGGTCGATTTCGGGGTAGCGCTCGGGGATCTCCTCGAGGGCGTCGTAGACGAGCGTGTCGCCCGAGATATACAGCCGGAGCAGCGGCGGATCATCGGGGTGCGCCTCCTCGTCGGCGGGTCGGAACTCGAGCATGCTGCCCATCACCGGCGGCAGCCCCTTCGAGAGGACTGGCGGGCCGTGACGGCCGGGCATCGCGGTGATCGTCAGTTCGGCCTCGCCCTTCCGGATCCGACATTCGTCCCACGTCTCGAGCGGACGGGTCTCGCGAAAGCCCTTGTCGGCCAGTTCGCTCGCCGCGTGCGGGGTCGTGACGATCGGCAGATCTTTGTCGAGTTTCGCCTCCGCCACCCGATCGAAGTGGTCGCCGTGGTAGTGCGAGAGGAGGACGAAGTCGATCGGCGGCAGATCCTCGATCTCGAGGGCGGGATCGGTCCGCCGGCGGGATTTGATCCCGTAGCCCAGGTGGACGTGATCGGCGCTGTGGAGGAAGTTCGGATCCGTGAGGATCGTGAAGCCGGCGTACTCGAGGATCACCGTGGCCGTTCCGACGAAGAAGATCGAGCCGTGCTCGAGGTCGGCGGGTTCGGCCGCCTCCGCGGTCGGCAACTCGAGGTCGACGGCGTGGTCCAGACTCATACTCGTCGCTCCACCGCGGACCCGTTTCAACCCCTTTCGACCTGCGCAAGACTCTCGCTGTCGCTGGTAGGACTGACGCGTGCGGAATCGCCGCGACCGCATATTCACGGCCCAGCCTCAACCCGCTGGATACCCTCCGACGCGTATGACGGATCACCTCGAGTACGAGGTCGTCGTGATCGGCGGCGGTCCCGCCGGTTTGACGACCGCGCTCTACGCGACCCGACTGGGCCACCGCACGGCCGTCTTCGAGAAGGAGGGCGGCCGCCACGCGAGGGTCAGTCACGTCCACAACCTGCTGGGCGTCTCGGAGAACGTCTCCGGCGAGCAGTTAGCGATCCACGCGGTCGACCAACTCGAGCACTACGGCGGGGACTTCTTCCCCGATGCCGTCGAGTCGGTGTCGCGGCTGGAGACCGACCCGGACGACGGTAGCGACACCGATGGCCCGCGGTTTCGCCTCGAGTCCACCCACGCAACCGTCGACGCCCGGCGGGTCGTCTTCGCGACTGGCTTTCGCGACCGCAGCCCGGACGTGCCGGAACTCGAGCGGTTTACGGGCCGGGGACTGCACTACTGTCTCCACTGCGACGCGTACACGCTGGGCGACGGGTCGGTGTTCGTGCTGGGTCACACCGAAAGCGCGGCCCACGTCGCGATGTCGATGCTCAACTTCACCGCCGACGTCGACCTCCTGCTGGACGACCGCGAGCCCGAGTGGGACGAGGAGACCCAGCGGCAACTCGAGGCCCACCCGGTCGACGTGATCGATACGGCCGTCGTCTCGGCCTACGCGGACGAGCACGTCGCCGACGACGAGCGGCCGTGGATCGGCGGCCTCGAGCTGGCCGACGGCACCCAACGAGAGTATCTGGGCGGCTTCGCGATGTACGGCTCCGCGTACAACGCCGATCTGGCCACGGAACTGGGCTGCGAGCTGCGCGAGGACGGTGCCATCGCCGTCGACGAGGCCCGCGAAACCAGCGTCGACGGCGTCTACGCGGTCGGCGACGTCACTCACGGGCAGAACCAGACCACCATCGCCATCGGCGACGGTGCCTACGCGGGGCTGGCGCTCCACAAGGACCTCCGACCGTTTCCGAAGTCGACGGCGGAACTCGAGGCGAGTGAAGCTGATAGTAGCGGAGACGGTGACGACCTCGAGGTTCCGGGCAGCGCGGCGGATCTGCGCGCCCAGATGCGACGCGTACGAGAACTCGAGACGCATCCGGGACTGCGCGGACCGTCGCCGGGTCGCGAGTGAGCGGTGATGCCGAACCTCGCGTCCGAATCCGCGGTCTACCTCGCTTCCGAATCCTTGGTCGGCACGTCACGGCCCTGTTGTAGGCATACTCATCGGGGCGTTTTTCCTCTAGAGATCGACGTTGTTCTGCTGTTCTTCCTCGAGTCGTTGACAGCCGACGACCAATGAATCGGGAATAGCGGTTGCTTCTGAATGGAGCGCTTCGAACACCACTGCTACTTCATCGAACCGGGGGCCACGAGCAGCGACCAACGGGTCCGTGTCCCACGTAACGAATCCCCTATTCGTTAACAGCGGCAGATGAGTGTGGTGTAATTCCATCCGAAGGGTTTCCGGATCTGGCGGAACGTTCGGCATTATCGCGCTTTCTGGCAATGGAACCGATTCGTCCGGGGACGCATTTAACAGGGAAACGATAAGTTGACGACGCGGCTCAGCCGAGAGCGCTTTGAAAACGGCGTTCCAATTCTCGATAACCTGCTCACCGTTTTCGTGATGGGCAGTCCTCATAGTGGGTAGTAACGGGTTCGAGTCGAAGACGTATGTATTCCAGTAATGTGAGGAACTGAGTTACAAGATACGTGGAGAAATCGCGCTGGTATGACACTAGCTGTACATGACTGACCTTCGGACCGATTCGAGACGACTGTCAATACGTCCGATAACTTGCCGACCCGACCGCGACCTGGACGAGCGTGTTCTCGGCGTAGGCCGCCGGCTCCGCGTCGTACTTCTCGTTGATTCGGCGCCGCGCCGCAGCCGTCTCGTCGGGGTCGTCGACGACGGTCGCGGTGCCCAGCAGCGACACCATCCAGCGGGTCTTGCCTGCCTCGTCTTTCTGAATCGAGAGCGAGACGCGGGGGTTCTGCCGGATGTTCGCCAGCTTTCGGCCCGTCGTGACGATCTCGACGACCTCCTCCTCGGGGACGTACCGGTACCAGACCGGGGCGACGTGGGGCCGCCCCTCGACGCAGGTGCCCAGATGGGCCATCACCGGCTCGCTCTCGAGCAAGCGTTCGGCTTCCTCGGGGACGGTCGACACGGTCGTATCGGCGACGGGAACGGCAAAAAACGGACGCCATGCCCGTGCCGGCGCGAACCCACGCGATCGGAGCGAACGACGCGATCGACGTGAACGACGTGAACGACGTGACCGACGGCGGGCCTGCAGCGCCTCTCGCCGTCAGTAGTTCGCGCGGAGTCGCCCGACGTCCAGTCGGAGGTAGTGCCACAGCGTTCCCGTCAGCCCGTGGTCGGCGATCCGCCGGCCCGAACTCTCGACCAGGACGGTCGGACAGTAGCCCGTCGGATACCGGCGGCCGATGCGGCGGCTGAACGCCGTGTCCTCGTTCGGCACCTCGGGAAACCCGCCGATATCCTCGAACGCCCGCCGGTGGACGACGCAGTTGAACCCCGGTAGAACGGGTCGCTCGAGCCGCGAGAAGACGTGGTTGATCGTCGCCTCCATCAGCTTCGCCCGGCGCGGCCCCGTGATCCGACAGTAGGAACTCGCCGCGGCCAGCCCGTTCGCCTCGAGGTAGCCCACGAGTTCGGTGAGGTAGTTCGCCCGCAGTTCCGTGTCGGCGTCGACGAACGCCAGCCACTCGCCGGCGGCGCGGGCCGCGCCGAGGTTTCGGGCCGCCGCGATGCTCGCGCCGCCCTCCTCGAGGACGGTCGCGCCGTACTCGCGGGCGATCGCCCGCGTCCCGTCGCTCGAGTTGCCGTCGACGACGAGTACCTCGATCTCGTACGCCGTGTCCAGCCCCGCGATGCTCGCCAGCGCGCTGCGGAGGTAGTCGGCCTCGTTTTTCGCCGGGATCACGAAGCTCACGTCTGGTGCCGGGGGTGCGCCGGTGCTGTCGTCCCGCTCGTCGCTCGCCGTCCGCTCGTCGTTCCCGTCGCCCATCGCGAATCTTACTCGAGGGGTCGCGTTCGGCGGTCTTAACTTGCCGCCGTTCGGCTTCGTGGGCGGTGGTGGGCGGGCGAGTCTCGAGTCACCGTCGTGACCGTTCGGGGCCGTGTGCGTTGATCACACTGACTCTGGGACGTGTGTTCTAGACACTTGTTTTCACACATCCGAGGGCAGCATCATTGTCTATCATGAACTTTTATAACCAAGGGGCCTATAGGGGGTAGTACAGATGTCGGTCGTACACGTAGTAGCGTAAAATCACCCCCTCTACCGCCGACGAACCCCCGTATCGCCTCCCACCAACCCACTCCGAACACGACCGACATGAGCACCCAAAACCTACAGACCCGACGCGAACCCGAACCGCAGCCTAATCGAACCACGACACGACCGTCGCCGACCGAGCGGACCGACCCGCGAACGGCCGTCGAAACGTCGCCGCAGACGTTCTCCCGCCGGAAAACCTCCCAACTGCAGAATCTGATCGACGAGTTCAACACCGCCTTCGCGCAGTCGGCGTCCGGTTTGTAACTCTCGAGCGGCATTTTCGATACTGATCCAAACCGTCTTGGGAGCGGCAGGGCTAGTCTCGCATGGCCGATGACGATTCACTCGCTCCGAGCCGGACTCGGCACCCGGTAGTGACGAGCCCTATGAGTGCCGAGGCCACATAACTGATATCAGCTATACGCGGTTTCCCTTAGTTCATTTCGCCGGTCTTAAACCCCGACAGACAACTGTCTAACCGGCTCACGCTGTATGCCGACAGTCCGAACGTTCGGACCACCAGAGGCGTCCGTTTCTCCCGGTAGAACGCACTGCAAAGGGTGACACCCTGCAGCGATAACTCCTATTTCAACCGCGTTCACTCTTCATCTGTTGTGAGGACATCTTGCCAATCAACATCGATATCTTGATCTACGTCATCAATCCAGTGTGACGGATCAGTCAAATCACTCGAAAATTTCTCCACAAAATTCCGGAAGAATATAAGCTTCTTCGCGGAGTTAACTTCTGTATTGTAATCAGTGGTGTTTCCATGAAGAACAGGGTTCCGTTCTTCAAACAATTCGTTGACGAAATACTCGACAACATCGCTATACAGATGCTGATTCAATGCCGTCTGTGAGACTAATTGCTTTATGCTGTTGATAACCATCTCGTTCCCATTCTCATTTCGCACTGTGATATCGTCATAGTCACGCGGATTGAAGTTCCAAAACCCATCCTCTGAGACATCTATGTCGATGAAAATATCTTTAATGCCCTTTTCATCCAAGAACGCAGCATAAACCCAGGTGAACGCTTCGATCTGGGGGAAAAGAACACAGATTGAAGATGCATATCGGCCCGCGGCATGATTATCAACGGCTTCTTCGATGAAATCAGAACGCTCCTGGAAGAACGGCAACTTCAGGGCTTTTTCAACAACAGCATCGAGATATTCCTCCGTGACCGGATCCGTCAATACAGTGTCGTCTAACGCGTCATCTTTGAACTGTCTGTAGTAAGCCCGGTGTTCGTACGTTGTGAGATGTGCCATCCACCGAAGCGGATACTCCTGGTATTTCGGTTCAAACGTGAAGATCCGCGTATGATACTCAGGGTCACATATCATCACTGCATAGTGCTTCTGGTAGAAATGCTCGTCCCCACTCACTGCCCCAAAATCCTCGTTTATCTCCCGAATATCCCCTACACTACACGGAAACTCTGCTATCCGATCTTTCCACCCCTCTAAGCGGTTGATCTCCTCAAACAGCTCCTCGTTTTCTTCATTTTCTCGGAAAGACTCCTTAATCGACTCGATGATATCTTCTTTGTCCTCCCTGTCTGAGTCTTGGATCTCGCGTATGTCCTCGAATTTATTGCCGTATATCTCCCGTTTGCGCATCTCAATGAGCTCATCGATTTTCTCATGTACAGGCTCAACTGCAGCAGCATGATGAGCAACTAACTTGTCAGATACGCGTTCCTCTTCAAAATCTTCGAGAACCTTCTGATATACGTCCGATACGCCCTCATTGTGCTCGATGAAATAATTAATCTCGCTGAGTGAGACAACAGAAATCAGGTATAATGACCGCATGAGGGGTTCGACAACCTCTGGGTCGGATTCGACGAGATCCTGTGCTGCAGCATGTTTGATTGCCGACTGTAGCGACTCCTTGAGAATCGGCTGCTCCTCTGCAAGCTCCAAAAAGGTCTGCCATTGTTCCTCGGGATCCATCCCTTCAAACGCCTCTGATAGATCGTCATCCGCCATAAGCCACCTAAGTGGCAATAATACAAGAAATACGGGGGAAGAAACTACGACTCCGATCCTCGCAAGTTCAGTGACTGCTCCGTTGAAGCCTCTCCCTGATCCGCGGCGAAGCCATTCTCGAAGGGGATATCGCGATATCACAGTAACAACTCCCTCGATCCTTCTTAATCCATCAGAAAAACCGTCAGCTGTTCGGCTCGTACTTCGGGTAGAAATACGCGGCCTCTGCGATCTCCCGCGGCCGCTTCACCGCCATCGTTTCCGGGTCCACCACCGAACCGGTCTTCGCACATGGAACGAGGCGCCGGGGGGCACCTACGTGTAGAGGTTCTCCCGGCGCCCAACGGAACGTATCCGGATCACACCAGCACGATCATCAATATCAGCGAACACCCGGAGCCCGCTCCCGACCTTGAATCGGCCGTCAGCACAGCCGTCCATCTCCTGGTAATCCCAGTCCCGGGGATTCCGGTACTCGCAGTACGCGATCTGGACGAGCTTCTTGCGTACCTGGCGCTGCTCCGTGTGCTCAAGCGTGTTGAACGCCTCGCTACCGTCCGCCGTAAAGACGATCTCGTAGGGCATACGCGTGGATGAACTCGTGTCCGACTGCGGTTGGAACGTCCAGTACATCGTCTACGCCACCGGCCGCAGCTGCCGCGTTGCGAGGTCTTTCAGCTCCGCCCAGTGACGGCCGACAGTCCACTTCTGCCGGAGCGCAGCGTCAGCCGGGTTCCAGTGGTAGAGACGAATACACGGGCTCTTGTACGGCCGGTCAACGCGGACGACCGCAACCCAGCGCGTGTCGTCCTTGCGGATGCACGTGTACTCCAGCGGCGTCAGCCGGTTATCGATCGGGAGCCGTGCCGGCGGCGACCGGCCACCCCGCCGTTCGAACGTTGCGACAGCGTCGCGTTCCGCCTCCCAGAAGTCCGGCCGCACACGCCACGTGTGCGGATTACTGCAGCTGTTACCGTTGTCGACCCAGCGCTCCAGCCGTAGCCGTCTCTCGCCCGTGTCGTGGTCGCGGTCGTGGACGAGACCGGTCCACCAGTCGTTCGAGTCGTCGACGGTCCAGGTATCGAGTACGGTGCGATCGAGATCAGCCGCGTACGGTAGGCACGTCATGACTCCGATATACACTTACCGTGGAAAGGGGTTAAAACCGCGTAAACCCTGTATAGAGGTCCTAGAGCGAAAGATCGCGATTATACTATGGTATCTTATATTAGTGATTTGGCTGAACCGGGGGGTCGACGTGCGCGCGTTTCACGCGCGAGCGCGCGCGCTCGCCCGAACTTGCGCGCGCATTCCGACCCCCCTTCGATGGAATCTATCAGTATTGGGAGTTATCGGCGAAAACCGCCTGTATATCCTACTTAAACCCTGGTGAGCGATCGCTGTTAGAGGCCGTGATCGCCCCACCCCTTGTCACCTCCCGTGCGTCTCCCCAACGGGCAAAGAACGACTGGCCGCTCCGCACGCCGTCAAGCGTCTCAGTCATGACCTCTGACTTGTTTGTGTCCGCCTCCTCAAGTCGCGAACAGCATCGAGCGCCGATCGCGTTTTCTCGAAACAATCGATCTCTTGAGCCGTTCCTATTCGAGTATCAAGTCTATTGAGTTACTGTCACTTCCCCAAGAAAAACCTCGAATTCGAACTCGAGTTCGAAAACTACGGCCGATCGGGAAACAGCGCGAGGTGGCTGATGATGAGCCGGCTCTCGAGCCCGCCCGCCAACGCGCCCGAGAGGACCCCGATGGTGCTGATGAACGCGCCGGTCCGGACGAGATCGACGAAGCCCACGGACGGCTCCTCGAGGCTCGGCCAGTTGGACATCAGATTCGGCGGGAAGACGACCAGTTCGATGACGAGGATGATCGCCCACACGAGCGCGAAAAGGCCGACCATCGCCAGCAGGAGGACGAAAAAGACCGTGACGTTGACCAGGGCCGTGTGTTCGGTGACGATCCGATGTCGCTTCCGCGGGAATGAGAGGTTCTGGACGAACAGGAGGTAGAGCGTCGCAGTGAGGATACTGACGGCCGCGAACAGCGCCGCCGTCACGTTGGTCATGTGGAAGCCGACGTCCCAGGATTCGGCGCTGAAGACGATGACGAGCGTCGGTGCCAGCGCGGCCGTCGATAGCTTCGGTAACGAGAGCGGCAACAACGGCGCCCGGCTGTTCCCGAGCGCCTGCAGGATCCGTCCGGGGTTTCGGACGGCGCTGGCCGCGTGGAAGGCGAGCCGCTCTCCCGGGCCGCGCGGGCGGGCCTCGGCCGCCGAGAGCTCCCCGGCGATCCGATGGAGATCCCGCTCGACGTCCGCGTCGACCGGCGGCACGGCCCGTCGGTCCGGATCGAACTCGAACGGCTCCATGACGCCCCCGTCGGCGTCGCGATGGCGAGCGCCCAGCATGTGCCCGACGAGGTGGACCACGAGCGTCGCCGCGTTCCAGCGGACGGCGGCGTCCTCGAGCGAGCGCCGCGGTTCGTTCCGGGGCGCACTGCGGAGGTGGTCCGTCGAGACGATCGCGACGCGAGAGAGCGGCGACGCCAGTCCGGGGACGAACCGCTCCGTGCTCGAGACGAGCGACACGTCCGTCACGACGAGGACGAAGTCGTACGGCCCCTCGACCATCTGGTGCGTGGCGCGGTCGAGGAACTCCGAGGGCCGCCGGCTGTCGTTGTCCGCGAGCGTGACCGCGTCTCCGAGGTAGAACCGCCAGGTGACGTCCGTGACCGACGCGAGTTCGTCGACCGTATCCTCGGCCGCTTGCGCCGCAAACGACTGGAGCCGGTCCGGGTCGGTTCTCGGCGCGTGCGCGACCAGCACCCCCACGTCGATCTGCAGCCCGGTCGACCCCTCGCGCTCGGCCGCCACGAGCGTCGGATCGTCGCGGTCGCCCGATCGAGAACGAGACATCGTCCGACGGTTCACCGTGGACGTTCTTAACGGCTGGTGGCGGCGTCTCCGTGTGAGTATCGTGCGACGGACCGACCCGACCCTGCCGAATTCGAAGCGTACTGAGAGCGCGGTGTCATCCAATTCGATTTAGCGAACGGTTTCCCATCGACCGACGTGAACGCCTCGAGACCCACCACCGAAATCAGGACGATCGCAACCCCGACGCCTCCGTCTCTACTCACCGACTGCCGGTGAACCGACGCCAGCCGACGACGGCCCCCTCCACACAGAGCCACAGGACCCCGAGGGCGATGCCGACGACGTGGAGAATCTGCGGGAGGTGCATCCACGTCGGGAAGACGTACTGGGCCAGGGCCTCCCACTCGCGAATCGTCGCCGTGACGGCGCCGGGTTCGTCCTCGACCGCGGTCAGTTCGCTCCCCGGCGGGACGTCCGACTGTTCGCCGGCGCCGATGCGATCGGCTTCGTACGCTAACGGAATGACCGTCCCGTCGGGATCGCCGAACTGCCAGACGATCTCGCCGTCGGGATCGACCTCGAGCACGCGGTTGTTCCGGGAGTCGGTGATGAGCGTGTTGCCGTTGGGGAGCCGGTCCGCGTCTCGAGGCCACTGGAGGGAGTCGCTCGCGGGGCCGGTGTAGCGCCAGATGCGCTCTTCGGACTCGACGTCGAGTTCGATGACGCGGCCGTTCTCGCTGTCGGCGACGACCATCGTCCCCTGATCTTCGATGCGGTGGGGGTTGTGCTGTTTGTCCAGTACGTCGTGGTTTCCGGGCTCGCCGATGACGTCGACCACCTCGTCGGTCTCCGGATCGACCTCGATGATCACGTCGAAGTTGCGGATGCTCAGCTGGAAGTTACCGTTCTCGAGGCGGTCGATGTCGTTCATGTGGGTCCAGTCGTCGTGTTCCCCCTCCTTTTCGGGGCCGCCGTACTCGTCGTAGAACGGCGTGCCGGGCGTCAGGTGGTCTTCGGCGTGCCACTCCCAGGTGATCTCGCCGTCGCGGTCGACGGTGAACGCGCGATCGTTCCCCATGTCCACGATCGCCGTCTCGCCGTTCTCGAGTCGCTCGACGTCGTGGACCTCGTGCCAGGCGATGAACTCGTCGCCCCAGTCGTACTCCCAGACGACCTCGCCCGACTCCTTGTCGATCTCGACGACGCGGTTGTGGACGCAGTGGCCGTCCTTCTCCTCGTACTCGAGGTACTCCTCGTCGCAGTTTTCGGCGAGTCGCTTGACGGCGACGGCCGCCAGCACCGTCTCCTCGTCGAGCTGTTCGACCCCGAACACCCGCGATTCGGGAACCGACCACTCCCAGGCGACCTCGCCGTCGGGAGTCAGCTCGACGATCCGCCCGGTCTCGTCGTACGAATGGACGCCGACGAGCGTGTTCCCGGGATACCGCTCGTCCTCGTTGACGATCCTGTGCTCGCGTTCGATAACGGCCGCCTGGACCCCGAGCGAGGCGATCAGGACGACGATGACTGCTGTGGCGACGGTGACGCGGGTTCGCTGATTCATACGGTTCGATCCACGGGAGTGGGTCGTGGGAACTGTACACGGATAGAGACTTAGCGCTAATCGACGGCTCCGTGGGAAGTCAGGCGTTCCACTCTTTCATCGAACCGAGGATATTCGACGCGCTATCGGGTGCGTTACCTACCGGACTCCGCCGAATCGGACGACAATCGAGAGAGATCGAACGCCTCCGTAAGGGGAGTCGCTTCGGAGCGATACGTCGTATAGACGTCCTCGGCCCACTCGCGCGCGGCAGGTGACTCGGTATCGACGTACGTGCGCAACAGCCCCGTCTCGTCGTCGTAGACGCCGACGCCGATCCGGTCGTCACAGAGCGTCAGTCCGAACGGGAGGTCGTCGTGGATCCAGACCGTCAGATTGCCGCTCTCGATGACCGTCAGCGACCGATCCGGGTTCGCCGTCAGGAGCTCCTCGACCACTGTCGACGGATAGACGGCCTCCGTCTCCATCCCGGTGCTGATGCGCTCGTACAGCTCGTCCACGTGCAGCGGATTGATGGCGGCCGGATCGAGACCACGTAACGTCTCGGTCCGTTCGACCAGCGACATGAACCGGTTCACCGGACGATAGGGGTTCCCGGGCGCGGCGGCCGTCACGGTCGCACCCGCGAACGCCTCGATATCGACGTCGACGTCGTGGCTGGCGGTGGCGCGGAGGATCGGGGCGAGTTCCCACGCCGTCTCCATCGTCGACTGGAACTCGGCGACCTCTCGAGCGGCCACCTCGCCCAGCGGCGTGAGGACGAACTCGTTGCCGGCGCGTTCGATCACGCCGCTGTCCCTGAGTGATCGCGTGAAGCGGTGGACGGTCGACCGGGAGACGTTCAGGTGTCGTTCCAGCGCTCGCCGATCCCGTCCACCCCCCCTCGCGTAACGCGTCGAGCACCGGCTTCTGCCTGACGAGTTCGATGAGGTCCTCGTTATCCATTCGCACACTAAAAGTAACGCATGGTGATATTAAGTCCACTGGTCAGTCGCCGCTCCTGAGTCGGTACGCCGATATCTCGCTACTCCCGCTAGATCGGGGACGAGATGCGCTCATCGCCGACTATCGTCTCACGAGTTGAGACGAGTTCACGGGTTGAAACGATCCCACTCGGTTAATATAATTGACTGTCGCTCTTTCTGACTGGTATGGAGGGGGACGCTACCGGGTGCGGGTCCTCTCGTTGAGATCACCAATGGCAAGCAATACACAAGACATCGATATCGAAGCCGAACGCACGGCGGAACCGGCGGAAACCGAATCGGGACTCGACGCGAACGTCGCGGGGGCGCTCTCGTACCTGTTCGGGTTCGTCTCGGGACTGATTCTCTTCCTGATCGAAGGAGACGATCGGTTCGTGCGGTTTCACGCCGTCCAGAGCATGGTCGTTTCCGGGCTGGTCCTGCTGGCGTATCTCGCCGTGAGTATCGTCGGGACGATCCTCACGACGGTCATGTTCGCCAGTACGAGCACGTTCGTCGTCGGGAGCATCATCTCGTTGCTCCTCGGGGTGGTCTGGCTGGGACTCGTGCTCGGCGGGTTCGCGATCTGGGTCTACCTCGTGGTCACGGCGTACCGGGGGAAAACGACTCGACTGCCAGTGGCCGCCGGGATCGCCGACAAACTGGTCTGAAACGAGGGGATCCCTCGAGCCGACGGGTAACGGCGAAGACGGCTGGCCGTGCGAGCACGACGGGTCGGGTGCTCGAGTGCGCCTCTTGCGACGTTCTCGGGATGGACTGGAGCGACGGCGATCTCGACGAAGGCGCCACGCGAACCGTCGAATCAGTCGCCGTCGAAACGAACTGCGAACGGACGGACGACGTAACACATGGACAACGCAAACGGAGAATCCGGACCGAATCGATTCCTGAACACGAGACTGACTGCACGCACCCTGCTGACGCTGGCGGTCGTCCTCTCGGTCGCCCTCGCGGGCTGTACCGGGATGGGCGGACTCGGTGACGGGGGCGACGAGACCAGTGCGACCGGCGGAAACGGGGATGACGGCAGTGGTGCAGACGACGTCGGCCCCGGCTCGATGTTCGGCGACGGGGCCGACGCGGACGACGCCTGGTTCGACCTGAGCCAACCGGGCTACTACGCCTTCGACCTCGCGGGGATGGACGAGGAAACCGGCGAACAGGTCACCGGACGGTTGGTGTACGACGTCGAGGCCGCCGGCGAGGAGATGACCGCGAGCGTCAACTACGAGTTCGGCGACGAGCAGTACCAGTCGACGGTAACCGGTCCCGCCGACGAGATATCTGGCCAGTTGTTCCTCACGCCGGCGCACGCGCCGGTGCTGGCGCTCCAGAGCGTCTCCCTGCTCTACTACTTCGAGATGGGCTTTACGGACCCCACGGTCGGCAATCGGAAACAGACCACCACCGACGAGGGGACCCAGGTCACCGAGGTCACGGAGAAACGCTCCTACGCGGGGCTCGAGTGCGCCTTCGTCGAGACGACGGTCGACGGCGAACTCACCCAACAGGGCTGTCTCCGGATCTCGGCGGGCGGAATCGCCCCCTACGCGGCTACCTACACCGCTGACGGCGACCTCGAACTCGAGGTCGAACTCGTCGAGTACGAGTCGAACTGAGTCGACCGATCAGTTCGAACGCCGGTCGACGGCATCGGCGTGTCGATTGTCACCAATACGCAACTGTTTAGTACGCTCCTGCTACTGGGACGGTAGGGCCGATTGGGCTCGGATTCCATGAACGTCGACGAATTCATCACCGCGAACGAACCCAGAGAGGGTGGCGAGGCACTCCAACTCGAGAACGACAAGTTGCTGGACGTAACGGTAGACGGCACGGTGATCGCGAAGGCGGGGTCGATGATCGCCTACAGCGGCGACATCTCGTTCGCGGGGAAGTCGTCCGCCGAGGGAACGTCGGTGATGGAAGCGACCGGCAGCGGTCACCTCTACCTCGCCGACGCGGAGAAGAAGATCCAGCTCCTCGAACTCGAGGCGGGCGAAGATGTTTCGGTCAACGGGAACGACGTCCTCGCGTTCGAATCGAGCGTGAACTACGAGATCCGGACGATCAAGAGCGTCGCGGGGTTCTCGGCGGGCGGCCTGACCAACGTCTTCCTCGTGGGACCGGGCTGCGTCGCGATCACGACCCACGGCGAGCCGCTGGTGTTGCGACCGCCGGTCCGGACCGACCCCAGCGCGACCGTCGCCTGGAGCGGCACCACGTCCGGCAGCCACGTCGACAGGACGCTCTCGAACGTGATCGGCCAGTCCTCGGACGAGACGTACCAACTCGAGTTCTCCGGGACCGAGGGGTTCGTCGTCGTCCAGCCCTACGAGGAACGCCAACCCCAGGAGTAACGGCCGTTGCGGCTCCCGTCGTGTTCTCGGGATCGCTCGTGATCCGATGCTCGTCGAAAGAGAGGGGCGACGCGGGCCGCCGCGGCGGACTCGGGGAGTTCGGATCCCGTCCGACACTGTCACTGCTCTAACCCCGTTAGATACTGTCACAGCTGTACCCCCGTTCGTCACTGTCACTACTATAACACTATCTGCCCTCGAGCGCCCCATATGCTCACTGTTATGACCTGTAGTCGGCAGTTAGTAAATTGCGTGTCCGCTGACCGGTCGGTATGCGACTCATTCAGGTCTTCGTTCCCAGCGACGACCACGACGCGGTTCGGGAGACGCTCGCCGAGATGGAGGTGGAGTTCGTCTTCAGCGACGCGGACGATCATCGGGACGGGAGCCTGGCTAACATCCCGGTCCCGGCGGGCGCCGTGGATACGGTCCTCGGGCGACTGTACGACGCCGGCCTCGCGGACGACACGTACACCGTCGTCACGGAGGTCGACCGGGCGACCGTGCCGAACGCCGACGAGTTGACCGACCGGTACGTCGAGGGATCGAAGGGCGAGCGCGGCGCCTCGCACGTCGAGATCCGCGAGCGCGCGGAGGACCTGACGCCGGAGACGGCGACGTACCTCGCGTTCGCGATCGCGAGCGCGATCGTCGCGGTGGCCGGCCTCCTGCTGGACTCCGCCATCGTCATCGTGGGCGCGATGGTGATCGCGCCGTTCGCGGGGTCGACGCTCTCCGCGAGCGCCGGCGCCGTCATCAGCGACCGCGAGATGGTCGTCGACAGCGCCACGTCGCAGGTGACGGGACTCGTCGTCGCGTACCTCGGCGCGGTCGTGATGAGCGTGTTCTTGCAACAGACCGGATTCATCCAGGCGACGCTGGACGTCGGTCGCGTCGGGCAGGTGAGCGGGTTCGCCACGCCGAACCTCCTGACGCTCATCATCGCCATCGCGGCCGGATTCGCCGGGGCGCTCGCGCTCGCGACCGACCTTCCCGTCTCGTTGGCCGGCGTCGCCGTCGCGGCGGCCATCGTTCCCGCGGCCGCCGCGGCCGGCATCGGCACGGCCTGGGGCGAACCGCTCATCGTCGCCGGCGGTATCGTCCTGCTCCTGATGAACATCGTGTTGATCAACCTCACCGCGTACCTCACGCTCATCGCGCTCGGCTACCGCTCGTCGGTCATCAGCAACGTCCGCGAGAACGCCACCGTCTCGCTGCGCACGGGCGCGTACGCCGTCATCGTCCTGCTGTTTCTGGTCGTCGTGGCGGTGACCGCCTTCGGGACGTACCAGCACCTCGTCTTCGAACAGCAGGTGAACAACGAGGTTCAGGACGTCCTCGAGGAGCCCGAGTACAGTTCGCTGGAACTCGCCGGCGTCCAGACCGAGTACAACGACGGGAGCGCGTTCAGCGATGAGGTCTCCGTGACGGTGACCGTGGGGCGCACGAGCGGCCTCGAGCACGAGGGACTGGCGGAGGACCTCCAGACCGAGATCGATTCCCAGACGAGCCGATCCGTCCACGTCGACGTCCGGTTCGTCGACTACCAGCGCGCGGCGTCGGTCGGAGCCACCGACAGTGGTCGGAGCGCGTGGTGGCCGCTCGACGCGTGGCTGCCGGGGTCGGCGAGGTCCTCATTCGCGCAGTCGGTGCCATAAACTGTGGCACTTCCGCCGGAGCTTGTTGAGGAACGAGCCGACCCGGCGCGACCCGGTGAGGAGCCGGAGCGCGCGGATCGACCGCCCGATGCGGAACAGCCGGAGCGGTCGGAACCACGGGACGACGGTGAGGATGAGGAACCAGTTCGAGCGGACGAACGCCCGCGGCCCCTGCTCGGACCACCGATAGAGGAGCGCGACGTCGAGGAGGAAGACGACGAGGAGCCACTGGAGGACGCCCCGGATCGCCGTCGCGAGCGACTCGGAGACGGCGAGCAGATCGAAGCCGACCGCGACGTCGACGACGAACAGCACGATCCACACGAGCGCGACGACCTCGACGAACGGCGGCCACCAGCGTTCGGCGTCCATCGACTGACCCGTTGGACGGCGCGATTCAAAACGTTGGGTTCGCTCGAGACACTCCTCGACCGCCTCATTCCTCGACCGACTCACTCCTCGCTCGAGCGAAACGCGCGGACGGTATCCCGCGTCCCGGACTCGGCGTCGACTTCGAGGAGGCCCAGGTCGGTGAACACGCGCTTCCAGTTGCGGTGATAGAGCGGGAAGTCGCCGTTGACGTAGCTCACTTCCAGATCGTCCGACTGGGGGTTCTCGCCCTCGTTCTCGACCGTGACGAGGAGGTCGTCGGTGATCCGGGCGAGGTCTTCGAGGACCCACTCGACGTCCGGGTGGAGGTGCTGGAGGGTCTCCACCGAGTAGACGACGTCGAACCGACCGTCGTCGAAGTCGCCGACGACGTTCTCGATCGTGTCGTGGTAGAACGTGCCGGCGTCGGCGAGGTCGGGGTAGTGCTCCCGCATGACGTCGAACGCGTCGTCGTTGACGTCGATGCCCGCCAGTTCCTCGAAGCCGTGCTCGTAGAGATGCGAGAGGTGACGGCCGGAACTGCAGCCCAGTTCCAGAATCGACGCGTCCCGGTCGACGTATCGCTCGAGAAGGGTGCGGACCGACTCGCTGCGCTCGTCAGGGCCGTAGTAGGCGTAGTACTCGGGCGAATACGCGCCGGATCGCGTTTCCCACTGCCGCCGAACCTCGTTAGAATTCACGTGTACCGTCCACGGCGAGGACCTAAAGGCCCGTCGGACGCGACATCACCGGCGACCCAACCGCGGAGCCGCGCGCTAACCGCCCCGACCGCGGTCGGCGGAGCGAGACCGGTCCGCGCGAGTCTCTCCGACGAATCCCTCGCCGACGGCTCACTCGAGCGCGGCGCGCCCCGCCTCGAGCGCGTCCAGAATCGTTCCGACGTGCGTCTCGCGCGAGGGCGAGTCGAACAGCTGGTGGCCCCCCTCGTAGGCGACGCGGTTCGATTCGGGCGCGCGCTCGAGGATGGCGTCGACGCCGACGACGGCGTCGTCGGGCGTGTAGAAGACGACGCCGGACTCGGGAAACTGGAACGGGGGCAAGCGTCGCTGGGCGCGCTTGGCCTCCCGCAGGAACGTCGGCGCGACGCGGCCCGGCGTGTCCGCGAGCTGCCGATCGGTCGCGAGTTCGCCGAGCATCTCGCGATCGGTCCCGCCGGTCGGCAGGATCGACCGCGAGACGGGCAGTTTCAGCAGCAGCGAGACGACGGGGGTGCGCAGGTCGTCGTGGAACCCCCACCACGGGCTCAGGTAGACGCGCGTCTCGGCGCCCTCGAGGAACTCGGCGATGAGGCCGCCGGTGCTGTGGGTCAGGAGGCGGTACCCCTCGAGGTCGTCGACGTACTCCGCGACCGGCGCCACCCATTCCGCGTCGAAGTCGGTTATCACCGTCGGAATCTGGAAGACGGTAACCCGGTAGTCGGCGTCGACGAGTCGGTCGACGACCCACTGGACGTTCTCGTGGTCGATGCGGTTCCCCCAGCCGAGAACGAACACGAGGTTCCGCTCCCCCGCGTCGTTGAACACCTCGCGTCGCATACCGGTCGAACTCGCAACGAACCGGGAAATGCGTACCGGTGGGATGTCGAGCGACGGCGGACGCGATGCAGACGCGTCTCGCTCGAGGCGACCAGAGCTGTCGTCGGGTTCGTTGCGTTTCTCTGGCCGATCGAAATGGTCCGGTTCGTCCTCGGGCCCTGACTAGCGATTCCCCGCGGCGGGCCCCCGGAGACCGCCGTAGAACCCGCCTGCGATCGCCGCGACGAACCGCCCCGTGACGATACCGAGGACGACCCCGACGGCCACCAGCGCGACGAGGCCGCCCGCGGAGAACGCCGTCCCGAACAGCCCGGCGTGGACGTCGACGAACGCGCGCAGCCACACGAAGATCCAGAACAGGTAGCACGCCACGGTCGACCAGCAGTGCGCGATTCGGTAGGTCGCGCGGACCGGCCGGGGGAGGTCGCGGGTCGAGACGGACCCCGGTCGCGGCAGCCGTCCGAGGTGCGCCCGTAGCCGGGATCCCAGTCGCTCGGCGTTCACGACGAGCAGTCCCGTCCCCATCAGCGGGTAATCCCGCCACTTCGGTTCGCCGCGCGCCCACCGGTCCGCGAACGCGAACACCGCCTCGTGGCGCGGGCGGACGATCCAGCCGTCGGGTCCCGGCGGTTCGAGCACCGGTGACTCGCCCGTCAGTGCGCGTCGACAGTCCTCGCAGTAGCTCGCCGGCGCCGCGTCGAGCTGGTCGAGCGCGTCGTTCGCCGACCCTGCACACGGCTGCTCGGCGCGGACGTCGGTCCCGTGCAGGGACGTTCGCAGACCGAGCATGGCCCCGGCGACCGCGAGCGTCTCCGTCGCCAGCCGCTCGCGCTCGAGCGCCGACGGCTCGTCGCCGTCGGACCCGTACTCATCGGACCCGTTGTCATCGGACTCGTCTCCGGAGAACAACCCCGCCGTCGAGACGACGCCGACGGGGCCGAACTCGAGGCCGAGGCCGAACAGCGCGCGGTCGCTGGGATGGGTACGGAGCGGCGTCTCCGTGACGCCGACGGCGAGGTCGATCCCGTCGGTCTCGTCCCCGAGGGACTCGAGGAACGGCTCGGCGTTGCCCCGTGGCGAGTCGGCCGCCGACTTGTCGGCCGGCGCATCGATTCCCTGCCGGATCGGGACCGAGAGGTCGAACGTCTCGCTGAGCGTCGCTGCGACTGTCTCGCAAGCCGTCGTCGGCGGATCGCCGATCGGGACCACCGCGACGCGCGGAGCGGAGCCGTGTGGAAAGACGGCCATCAGTTGTGGCAACCCGTTCGGGAGCGGGAATATGTCTTGTGGCGGTGAGTCGTCGAATCGCGACTCTCCCGCCGGTATCTCCGTTCCCGCTTCCCGACTGCGTCCGCCGGATCGACCGCGTGATCGACCCGCCTCGTTTCGGAACTTGTCCGACGACGGCGGTCGGAATCGCGGCAGAATGGGCGCGACCGCGCGGGTTTCGGGCTCTCTCACCGCTTTCGAGGGATGACAGCGGGGACTAGAGCTATACCGATCCAGTCGCATGATATGGGACACAATGGCAAGCAGGGGGAGATCCTACGACTACGTGATCGTCGGCGCGGGGCCGGCGGGGTGCGTGCTGGCGAACCGGCTCTCGGCGGACGGCGATAGCGACGTCCTGTTGCTCGAGGCCGGCGACCCCGACGAGAAGCGAGAGATCGGCGTCCCGGCGGCGTTCTCGGACCTGTTCCGAACGGACGTCGACTGGGCCTATTACACCGAGCCCCAGTCGGAGCTGCACGACCGGGAACTGTACTGGCCCCGCGGGAAGACGCTCGGGGGCTCGAGTTCGATCAACGCGATGATCTACGTGCGCGGCCAGCCCGAGGACTACGATCACTGGGCGGACCTGGGAAACGAGGGCTGGGGGTACGAGGACGTCCTCCCGTACTTCAAGCGGGCCGAACACAACGAGCGCGGCCCCTCGCGGTTCCACGGGGTTGGCGGCCCGCGAAACGTGGCCGACCTCCGGTCGCCGAACGAACTCGCCGAGGCGTTCCTCGAGGCCGGGCAGACGGTCGGAATCCCGCAGAACGAGGACTTCAACGCCGGCGATCAGACGGGCGTCGGCTACTATCAGGTCACCCAGAAAGACGGTCGGCGCCACAGCGCCGCCGAGGCGTACCTGAAGCCGGTGCTCGACCGGCCCAACCTGACGGCGGTGACCGGCGCGCGAGTGACCAGCGTACGGTTCGACGGGCGGGAGGCCGTCGGCGTCGAGTACGCCCGGGACGACGCCGACGGCAGCCCCGCGACGGTCGACGCGAGCGAGGAGGTGATCCTGTCGGCCGGCGCGATCAATTCGCCGCACCTCCTGTTACTGTCCGGTGTCGGCCCGGCCGACCACCTCGCGGACCACGATATCCCCGTCGTCGAGGATCTGCCCGGGGTCGGCCGGAACCTGCAGGACCACCTCCAGGTCGGCGTCAACTACGAGTGCGAGACGCCGATCTCGCTCGCCGATGCGGACTCGCTGGTGAACCTGCTGAAATACTTCCTGTTGAAGCGGGGGCCGCTGACCTCGAACGTCGCGGAGGCCGGCGGCTTCGCCAACGTCACCGACGACGCGGATCGACCCGAGATCCAGTTTCACTTCGCCCCCTCGTACTTCGTCGACCACGGGTTCGACAATCCCGAGGGCCACGGTTTCTCGCTGGGCGCGCTCCGGCTCCGTCCCGACAGTCGCGGCCGGATCGCGCTGCGATCCGCAGAGCCGTTCGACGAACCCGAGATCGATCCCCAGTATCTGTCCGAGGGCGACGACCTCGAGGTCGCGCTCGAGGGACTCAAACTGGTCCGCGAGATTCTGCGGGCCGAGCCGTTCGACGAGTACCGCGGCGAGGAGGTGTTGCCGGGTCCGGACGTGCAGAGCGACGAAGAACTGATCGAACATATCCGCGAGACGGCCGAGACGCTATACCATCCCGTCGGCACCTGCAAGATGGGCGACGACGAGGACGCCGTCGTCGACGACCGACTCCGCGTCCGCGGCCTCGAGGGCCTGCGGGTCGTCGACGCCTCGATCATGCCGACGATCACGAGCGGGAACACCGACGCGCCGACGACGATGATCGCCGAGAAGGCGGCCGACTTCATTCGGGACGAATCGTAGACTCGCATCGCGCCCGTCGAGCATCCATTGAACGTTCGTCGAGCGTCCGCCGAGCGTCCGTCGGGCTCCCTTCCCCCTCACTCGAGGGCCACCGACGACTCCGCCAGCGGTTCGGCGTCCGCCCAGTAGTCGTCGATCGTTTCGGCCGCCCACGCGCGCACCGCCTCGTCGTCGGTGTCGATCGAGGCGCGCAGAACCCCCTGTTCGTCGCGCAGGAGCAGGTAGACCACGTCGTCCAGCAGCATGACCGCCAGCGGGACCGACTCCTCGCGAACCCGGATCGACGCCGCGTCGGACGCCACCAGCGACTCGAGGGAGTCTCGTAGCTCCGCGTCGTCGGCCAGCGCGTCGATCGCGCTGCGAGAGAAGACGCCCTCGAACGTCGCCTCGCCCGTCGTCGTCCGCTCCCGAACGACCGTCAGGGTCTGCTCGTTGAACGCGTGCGAGACCGTCCGCACCGAGGCGGTGTCCTCGAGTAACTCGAGCAGGCGCGACAGCGGCGCGTTCGGCCGGGTCTGGCTCGGCGTGGTGATCCGCGCGTCGGCCAGTCGCCGGAGGTCGAACCCCATCGAGTCGGCGGGGAGGTAGTCGACGACGCCGCGAAGTCGCCGTTCGGTCTCCACGATCTCCCGCAAGTCGGTTACGCCGGCCGCGACGAGTTCGCCGGTCGCTGTCGCCAGGTACTCGCTGCCCGCCCGGCGGATCCACGAGCGGTCCCTGAAGTCGCTCAGGATCCGTCCCAGCGTCGCCTGCGAGGCGCCGGTCGCCGCGGCCAGTTCGTTTCGGCTGTGCGGGCGCTCCGAGAGCAGTCTGAGCACCTCGACCCGATTCTCAGAGAGCGCGAGGAACTCGATCTCCTCGAGTGCCGATTCCATACGGGCACTCCGTCCCGCGATCGGAAAGCGTTTTCTCACCGTGAAACAGTTTCACGGTGCGAAGTCGCCGCGCGGTCCGCAGCGCTTGCCCGGGCAGTCGACCCTTTCCCGCGCCGGCCGATTTTCTTCCCGTGAAATAGTTTCTGAACGAAACTATGCCCCTCGAGTACCTACGATAATGTACGATGATTTCCGAACTCTCTTCGTCGGTCGGCTCTCGACCGGCGATCTCGCCGACCGATCCCCGAACGGAGGTGGCGTACTGATGGACCGACGAACGATCGCCTTCTTCGTCCTCTCGAGTCTCTTCTTCGGGGGGACGTTCGTCGCCGCGAAGGCGGGGCTCGCCTACTTCCCCCCGCTCACGTTCGTCGCGCTGCGGTTCGACGTCGCCGCGCTGGTCATGCTGGCCTACGTCGCCGTCACCGCTTCGCGCGAGGAGCTTCGGCCCCGGACGCGGGGCGACGTCGTCGGCATCCTCGCGACCGGCGGCCTCGTGATCGGCCTGTCGAACGCCCTGCTATTCGTCGGCCAGCAGTACGCCACCAGCGCCGTCGGCGCGATCGTCTTCAGCCTCAACCCGATCCTGACGCCCGTCTTCGCGGCCGTCCTCCTCTCCGACGAGCGCCTCTCCCGTCGCGGCACCGCCGGGATGGTGCTCGGACTGCTGGGGGTGGCGCTCGTGGTCAGCCCTGACCCCGCGAACCTGCTCGGCGGCGACGCCGTCGGCCGCGCGATCCTGTTCGCTGGCGCGGTCAGCGCCGCGCTGGGGGCCGTCCTCATTCGTCGGGCCGGGTCGACGGCAACCCTCTCGAGCACGGTCCGGATCGCGTGGGGCCTGCCTATCGCCGCGGTCCTCTGTCACGCCTTCGCCTGGGGGGCCGGCGAGTCGGTCGGCGACGTCACCTGGAGCGCCGACGCCGTCCTCGCGCTGGGTTACGTCAGCCTCGTCGCCGGCGTCCTCGCGTACATCGCCTACTTCGGGCTGCTCGAGGCGACGAGCGCCATCGAGGCTAATCTAATCTTCTACGTCGTCCCGGTCGTCTCGACGCTCGGCGGCGCGGCCCTGCTCGGCGAGTCGATCGCACCGGCCGCCGTCCTCGGCTTCCTGACGATCTTCGCCGGCTTCGCCGTGCTGGGCAGCGAATCGATCGACCTCCGCGCGCGACTCCCCGACGGGCTGCTGGGCGGGTCCGGCGACGAAGAGCCGATCGCCGAGGAACCGCGCGGTTTCCGGTCCGACTGATCGGGACCGTACTCGCGCGGCACGATTCGTCCGTTTTCGCGAACTCGCGATCCGACGGTGCTTGAGTGCGCCGGCCAGCCGCTCAACCGAGGGGCTCGAATAACAGAAGCTAGCCGCCGACCCTCCGACGGCCTCCTCGCCGGTGGTTCGGCCACCCAGTTCACCATGTCTCTCGCAGAGTACGAACTCCACGAGCGCCTGGATCGCCTCTCGTCCGCCTCGGCCGACCGCGACATTCTCGTCACCCTCGCCGTCCCGCCCCAGGAGTCGATCGGCGAGGCCCGCCAGCCCGTCGAGACGGACTACGCGGAGGCGAGTCAACTCGACGATCAGTCGTTTCCGGAGCCGCTCACCGACGCCCTCGAGACCGTTCGAAGCGAACTGAACGAGTACGACACGATCCCCGAGGACGGGCTTGCGATCTACGCGGGCGCGCCGGACGGCGACCTGATTACGGCCGTCTTCGACGATCCTCCCGTCCCCGTCGAGGAGTCCATCTACGACCACGCGAACGAATTCGACCTTGCTCCCCTCGAGGGAGTCACCGAACCCGAGTCGACCCACGGACTGCTTGTCGTCGAACGCGGCGGCGCTGCCCTCGGGGTGCTCGATGACGACGGCGTCGAGCCGATCGAGCGCTTCGACAGCACGGTCCCCGGCAAGTCGAGCGCGGGCGGGCAGTCCGCCGCGCGGTTCGAACGCGACCGCGACCGCCAGAAGCGGGAGTTCTTCGACGAGGTCGCCGACCGCGCCGAACGCGCGTTTCTGGGGGACGACCCGGTCGACGGCCTCCTGCTCGGCGGGACGACGGGCACGGTCGAGACGTTTCAGGAGGACGCGGAACTCGACCACCGACTCGAAGATCGCGTCGTCGGCGAGTTCGCCGTCGAGTACGCCACCCAGCAGGGGTTGCGCCAGCTCGCCGAGAAGGGACAGGACGCGATCGACGAGCGCGACCGCGACGCCGTCCGCGGGGCGCTCGAGCGGTTCTTCGAGGGCGTTCGCGACGACGAGCCACCCGTCGCCTACGGCCGCGAGGCGGTCGACGACGCCCTCGAGTACGACGCGGTCGAGACGCTGTTGCTCTCGACGGCCCTCGAGGGCGAGGCCCTGCAGGAGTTCGGCGATCGCACCGAGTCCCAGGGGGGCGACACCGTCGTCGTGCCCGACGACTTCCCCGACGGGAACCGGTTCGCCGACGCGTTCGACGGCGTCGGCGCACTGTTGCGGTTCCCGATCGATTGACGGTCGGTCGAGGACGTGCTCGAGATGGTCGCGTCCCGATTACGTCTCAGACTTCCCTCCCGAGAAAATATCAAGTTATATATGGTGAAAATACCGATCTCTGTAAGATACTTCTGCAATATCTGAATTCGTAACTCTCAGCGGTTGGTGACATAGATTCGAGAGAGACAGAATTCTTAAACGTCGGAGGGGCGATTTCGGTAGTGATGGATGTCCCAAACCGCTTTGGAGAAATACTTTTAGTGGAAGACAATCCGGGAGACGTCCGACTG
The DNA here is from genome assembly GCF_017352155.2 of Haloterrigena alkaliphila. NCBI lineage: Archaea > Methanobacteriati > Methanobacteriota > Halobacteria > Halobacteriales > Natrialbaceae > Haloterrigena > Haloterrigena alkaliphila. Next base: position 767,322 of record NZ_CP071462.1, on the reverse strand, counting down.
ACGAAGGAGATGCTGAAGGAAGGCGGCCTCGATCCCACCGTCCACGTCGTCTCCGACGGCGCCGAGGCACTGGATTTTCTCCACCAGCGCGGCGAGTACGCCGACGTCCCACGGCCGGACGCGATTCTCCTCGATTTGCATCTCCCGCGAGTGGATGGCGCGGAGGTGCTCGAGGAACTGGGCGACGACGTCGGAGACATCCCGCTGATCGTCCTCTCGGGGTCGCGCCAGAACCCGGATCTCGAGTCGGACGCCATCGAAGAGCGGGTGGACGGGCGCATGGTGAAGCCGATCGATCCCGACGAGTTCAAAGCGACCGTGCAATCGCTGTCGGAATAGCCGATCGAGCGATCCGTTCTGGGACCCCGAGTACCTTCCTTTCGCGAGTGGCATCCAGCAGCCTAAAAACTCGTGGCGATTGCAGGCAGTACGCGCTTCCTCTGTGCTGGGGAGCGTCCACTATGTGCGCGACCTTCGCCGACGACGACGTCGAGAAACCCGTCGAGCGGGCCGACGGACGGGTGATCGGGACCGTCGCGGCGATCGAGGAGGGGCGGGCCCGGGTCGACCCCGCACCCGACGCGATCGACTCGATCAAGGCCCGCCTCGGGTGGGCCGAGGTCGGCGATCCCTTCACCCTCGAGGCGGACGCCGTCGACGCGATCACCGATACCCGCGTCCACCTCGAGGACGGCTTTTCCACGGAATCGACGGCCGCGGAGTCCCCGGCCGATACGCCTGAAACCCCACCGGACAACACGCGGAACCCGACGGACCGCTGAGCCGGTCGCCGACCGGCCGCCGCCCTGACGATTGCAGGCACCACTTGCTTCCCGCGAGTGCTGGTAGGCTCGCGTATGTGTGCAACGTTTTCGAACGACGACGTCGGCAAGGCCGTCGTGACCGCTACCGACGAGCCGGTCGGGGTCGTCGCGTCGGTCGAAGGGGACGTCGCTCACGTCAGACCCGAAACGGCGGCGGTCGACTCGGTCAAATCCTCGATCGGCTGGGAGGGCGTCGCCGGCGACACCCAGCCGCTGGCTTCCGACGCCGTCCGCGAGATCTCCGACGACGCGATCCGTCTCGCGGGCGAGATGCCGTCCGTGGACGAGCGCGATCTCGAGTCCGCCGTCGACGCGAACACCGGCGGCGACGCGACCGACCAGCGGACCGACCCGGCCGGCGGATCGGTCGGCACCGAGGAGACCGAAATCGCCGAGGACCTCCGGGACGAGACCGGGGAGGAGACCCTCGAGGAGACGGACGCCATCGACGAGAGCCGGACGAGCGAAGACGACGATCAGCGCAGTAACTGACTCGTCGGCTCGGCGGTTCGGCGATCGGACCGAACGACTGACGGTTTTCTCATCCCGCGTCAGCAGTGCGTGCGCCCGTAATACCCCGTTCGGAATCACGTGTGCCGATGCCGTTGCCTCCGCGCTACCCACGCCGTGTCTCGCCGGCCCGACCACTATGGGCCCGCCGCGCGATAGGTAACTTATGTTCGGTCGAGACAGCAACGGCGGTCCCGACGGTATCGACGTGATGGGCGCGGACAACGACCGGTCGATCGTGTTCGTCCACGGCGCGATGTTCACCCGAAAGATGTGGCTCCCCCAGCAGCGGGCGCTTTCCGACGAGTTTCGAACGGTCTCGTTCGACCTGCCGGGCCACGGCGTCCGGGGGGAGGAGCCGTTCCGGATGGAGCCGGCGATCGACATTCTCGAGCAGGTGATCGCCGATCACACCGACGGGAGCGCGGTGCTCGTCGGTCTCTCGCTGGGCGGCTACGTCGCGACGGAGTACGCCTATCGCCGGCCCAGCGACGTCGACGGACTGGTGCTCTCGGGCTCGAGCGTGAATCCGGTCGGCGGGATGGAGACGCTCACGCGCGCGAGCGGCGCCATCTCGCGGCTGGCGACGAAGCCCGACGTCAGCTGTCGGGTAGTCGAGAAACTCGGCTATCGGTGGGTTCGGAACCGTGACCTGTCCCCGGACGTCGAACGGGAAATCATCGAGTCCGGCATCTACCCCCGCGAGTTCGGGAACGCGGGACCGTTCATCGCGGGCGAGGACTTCCGGTCGAAACTGTCGACGTTCTCCGGGCCGACGCTCGTCCTCAACGGCGAGCACGACAAGCTCATGCGCCGCGGCGAGCGCGAACACGCCGCGGCGGCCCAGGACGGCAGCGTCGAGGTGCTCGCCGGCGTCGGCCACATCTGCAACCTCCACCGGCCGGAGACGTACACCGACCGCGTCCAGCACTTCCTGCGCCAGCGCGTCACTGCGTCGCGGTAACTCACCGTCGTCACCACGCCTCGGCGACTCACCGGATACCGACTGCTGCAGGAGGCGGACGGCCGGTCGAAAGAGCGCCGCGAGGGCGGGTGCGGTTCAGGAGCGTCGGTCGCCGATGGCGTCTCGAATGCGGCCCGGAAGCCCGAGCACGGTGAGTCCGAAGCCGAACAGCACCATCAGCGCGTAGAGGCCCAGCGTCGACGTCCAGACGACGAACATCGCGAGGATCGCCCAGCCGCCCGACAGGAAGTAAAACGCCCCGATCGACATCGCCGTCCCGTAGAGCATGATGAGGTACGGCCCCCAGCCGTGGGCGTGGCCGCGGCGCTGCTTGCGGCGAACGTAGCGCTTGAGCTCGCTCTCGAGGGACTCCTTCCTGACGGTGCGGCGCTCGACGTCGTCCTCGAAGGACTCGACCCGGTCGCGAAGGCGTTCGATCTCCTCCCGGAGCGCTTCGGGATCGTCCGCCCGGTCACGCGTCCGGGCGCTCTGGCGGGCGCTCGCCGCCTCCGTCGACCCTGTCTCCGTCCCTGCGCGGTCGTCCGGCGCCCCCTCGTCGGCACCCGTGGCGTCGTCGGTCATCGCTTCTGTCGCAAACTGTTGATGGCCGGGACTTTGTAGCTGCCGATCCACTTCACGGTCGGCGAGGACCGCGTTGAGGACGGCGCCGAAGACGAGGATGATCGCGCCGACGTACAGCCAGATCAATACGAGAAAGACGGCGCCGAGTGCGCCGTAGACGGCGTACTCGCCGGCGAAGCCGGCGTACAGGGAGAACGTTCGGCTCAGCGCGTACCAGCCGAACGCGGCGACGAGCGTTCCGGGGAGCGCCTCCCGGAGGTCGACGTCCGCGTCGGGAAAGACGACGTACAGCGGCAGGAAGGTCACGATCAGTCCGAACACGACGAGGATCGGGCCGACGACGGTCGCCCCCAGAAACGGGACGTACCGGATCAGTAACTCGAGGGCGGCGACCAGCGCCAGGCCGCCCGCGATCGCGAGGAAGACGATCATCGCGTCCCAGGCGGTATCGAGCACCGACTTCGAGCCCGCGGTGCCGTACACCTGCGAGAAGGCGCGATCGAGACCGCGGAGGACCCGGCTCGAGGCCCACAACAGGCCGAACGCGCCGACGACGGTCGCGCTCTGCCGGCCGGTCTCGTCGAGGACCGTCTCGGCGAGCAGTTCTCGAGCCGACTGCGTGAGCACGTCGGTGGCCGCGGCCGTCAGCTGTTCGGCCAGCGCCTCTCCGCCGACCGAGGCCGCGATGCCCAGCGCGAGCAACATCAACGGAACCAGCGAGATGAACCCGTAGAAGGCGACGCCGGCCGCCAGTAACGTCAACTGTTCGCTGCGGGCGAGGCTGACCGCGTCGCCCGCGACCGCGAGTCGCCTGCTGAAGTCGGTCACGGTTCGTCCTCGTCGACGGCGAGTGCCATATGCGGTCGTGTGGCACAGGCTTGCCGCGCGAGGCGGAAGTGTCGCGTGTCGAGTGAGTCCATGGGAACGTCGATGGTCGACCATCCCTATCAGTAGTCGACCGCTACGTGCTGGAGTCCGCTGACGTCTCCGATGTCGGTCGCCGTTTCGTCAGTTAACGTCGAACTCGCGGACCGAAGTTACCTTTTACTGTCACGAGGACGGGCCGGTATGGAGCAACGGCGGTGTCCTCGGGAGCGCAAGCGACCGAGGGCTCGAAAGACGCACAGCGTCTTTCGGCGTCCGGACTGCGGGGTCACGATGGAAGCGACGACCGTTCGAACGCAGGAGGGGTTCTCACTTACCGTCACCACTGGGAAGCGAGACGGTCTCCTCGGCAAACTCGGCATCGGGAACACCGCGGGGATCGACGCCGTGTGTTGTCCCGAGTGCGGACTGCTTCGGCTCTACGCCGATCTCGAGTAGCGCGCAGGGACCAACCTCGAGTAGCGCACAGGAACGTGAGAACGAGTGCGAACGGACCGAGTGAGACGGTCACTCCGCTCAGTTCGTGAGGGAACCTTCCGTCGCGGCGCGGATCTCGCCGACGCTCGCATCCGTCTTGAACGTCGTCCCGCCGTAGTGGGATCGAGAGGCCGCGTAGCCCGCGTCGCGCAGGTCCGCCAGAAAGTCGTCCATCGCGTTGGCCGGCACGCCCCAGTTCCGACAGAGTTTGTGCTGGTCGTAGTGCGTCGGCGCGTCGAGTTCCGCCGCGAGCGTCTCGCAGAGGTCCCGGGCCCGCTCGGCGGTGCCGAACTCGTCCGGGATCTCTTCGCGGACCGCGTCGACGAACGCGGGGTCCTGGACGGAGCCGAGCCAGACGGGGCCGGCGACGAGCACCCGATTCCCGCCGCAGTGGGGACAGGTCTCGAGCGGGTCGGCGATCAGTCCCGGATCGGACTCGCGGTAGAGGCAGTCCTCGCAGTGATAGAGGGACCCCAGTTCGTCGACGGCGGCGTCGGCCGCGGTCGCCCTGTGCTCGAGTTCGAGATACGTCCGAACGTAGTGGCTGGTCGCGTGGGTGAGGATCGGTTCGACGCCGACGTCGAAGCGGGCGGCGCTGCGCGCGAGCGCCGAGAGCAGAATTCGAACGCCCATCTCGGCGTGGTAGTCGGTGTTGCGCGGGACGGCGGAGTACGAGCGGACGCCGCTGTTGAAGTGCGCGCCGCACATCGGCGCGGTGTCGGTCGCGGTGACGCAGACGAGGTCCCGACAGTTCGCGAACGCCGCGTCGGCGTAGGGCATCGGCGTTCCGTAGGGATCCAGATCGATCACGTCGAAGGGCTCGTCGTGCATGAGGGCGTTGACGTTGCGATGTTCGACTCGCACGTCCGCCTCGAGGTCGTTTCGCGCGACGTTTTCCTGAGCCAGGTCGACCGCGTCCGCCTCGAGGTCACAGCAGGTGACGTCCCAGCCGTCGGCGGCCGCCCGAACCCCCCGGACGCCGCTGGCGGTCATCGCGTCGAGGTACGTCTCGGCCCGGTCTTCGCGCTCGCGGTAGGCTCGCAGCGTCGCGATCGTCAGATCCCGGTTCAGCTCCTGTCTGGGGTTGTAGAACACCGGCTCCTCGACGCCCTCGGTCTGTTCGCCGGGGACCTCGAGGTCGACCCCGCCCTCGGTGACGCGCATACCCCCTCTCGTCGGTAGCGGGCGAAAAACGGTGTGGTCTCGGATTCGGTTCGGCCCCTGTCGGTGGGTGGCCGCACGACTCGCGTGGACCGAGTTTTTCGCCGGCTACGCCCCCGACGAAGCGTCTCGCGGTGAATACTCCCCTTTTCCGACCGTCGAGAGACCGCCGCTGGTACCGGCGCCGGCGCTCGCGTCGTCACCGACGCTGACGCTGGTATCGCCACCGACGCCGACGTCGCGACCGCGGACGGAGCGACGGAATCGTCGGTCGACTCGAGTCCGTCCTCCTGACGCGCCTCGAAATCCCGGCTCGTCGGAGCGCTCGTCCTGATTCGAGACCGTCCACACAACCAAACCGATTTTACAGTTGGGTGCACAGTTGCGGTCGTGCCGGAGGCCAACCCAGTCGAGCGATGGCAGGCGGACCTCGAGGAAGCCGGCGAACTCACGCCCGAGATCGTCGAGCAGATCTCCCGGGTCCACGGCGACCGCGGGGTCCGCGCGATCGAGGCCGTCGGCGAGAACCGGGTCAAGGCCTACCGCGATTTCACCATCGTCGTCGGCTACGACGACGAGTACATCGTCGAGGACGGCGGCTGTACCTGCAAGGACAGCGAGTACAACTTAGACGCCGACGACCCGACCGAGCAGTGCTGGCACGCCCTCTCCGTCGCCATCGCCCGCCGGGTCGGCCACGTCGACTACCACGATATGTGGTACTCCGAGGTTCGCGAACTGCTCTGAGATCGGAACGTAGTCCGTTCGAAATTTTCGCGCAAATCCACTGCTGATGCGTTGCGTCGACTGCCGCCGGTATGCGGTGGCGCGTGCCGAACTGCGCCGAACGGAGGAGAGGCGCAGTTCAAAGTCGCGCGAGGGATGAGCGAGTGAACGAAGTGAACGAGCGAATCGGCTGGGGAGGACGTGACCACTCCCTGTTGCCACGGTAGCAAGACGCTTTTTGATTCCGTCTCTCTTCGTCTCTCGGGTCCTCTTCGACCGTTCTCGTTCGCTCCCAGCATCGCCTACGCTGCGACGAGTAACACGGTGAAAGCCCCTTTCGCGCTCGACCCATACAGCGGCAACGCGGGGTGTGTCTCTCCGTTCGTCATCCGGCGTCTCCGCGTTCGTCACTGAATTGATGACGAGCGTTCGCCCGAGAAACGACCGGCACTACTGAGGAACGATGGCCGCGTCGGGACTACCGAAACAGCAGTATCGGGGCTACCGAAATAGTACCGTCGAGAAACGAACACCGACCGGAACTCCCGCACTCACACCGCGACTACGCTTCGGCGCAGATCTCGACGAAGTTCCGCAGGATCTGCAGGCCCGTCTCGCCGCTCTTCTCCGGGTGGAACTGCGTGCCGAAGACGGTCCCCGCCTCGTCGGCGACGATCGAGGGGAACTCCCGCTCGTAGTCGGTCGTCGCGACCGTCGCACCATCGTCGTCGGGCATCGCGTAGTAGGAGTGGACGAAGTAGGCGTAGTTCCCATCCACACCCTCCACGAGCGGGTGGTCGCGCTGCACGTTCAACTCGTTCCAGCCCATGTGGGGGACCTTCTGTCCCTCGGCGAAGCGGACGTTTGTACCCGGAATCAGATCCAGTCCCTGAACGGCCGACTCGCCGTCGTTTGCGCCCTCCTCGCTGGTCGTCAGCAGCATCTGCATCCCGAGACAGATGCCGAACAGCGGGGTCCCGGAGTCGGCGACCTCGAGGAGGTCCTCGCGGAGCGGGTTGGCGTTCTCGACGCCCTCGCGAAACGCGCCGACGCCCGGGAGGACGACGCCGTCCGCGTCGGCGAACGCGGCCGGATCGTCGGTGATCTCGACGTCGGCGCCCGCGCGCTCTAAACCGCGGGTGACGCTACGGAGATTCCCCAGTCCGTAGTCGACGACGACGACGGTGGCGAGGGACTGCTCCTGTGGAGACGAGACGGTGCTCATACCGGTACTCGGCGGCCCGCGTTGAAGTGTATTTCGCGTTTCTTTGCACTCAAAAGCCGTCCAGTCGCGACTGCCCGCTGTCGCCGTCGCCGACGTCCGCGAGGTCGGCCGCTCGCTCGAGCGCGTCTGCGAACGTCTCCTCCTGACTGCGGTCGTACAGCGTCGCCGCCGGGTGGACGCAGAGGAGCACCCGCCGCGGCGTCCCGTTAATGCGGACCTCCTCGAGCGAGCCGGCCTCCTTCGTCACCGCCACCGAGCGCCCGAGCAGGTGCTCGCTGGGGACCTTTCCCAGCGTGACGATCACGTCCGGATCCAGCCGGTCGATCTCGGTCTCGAGGTAGCCCCGACAGTTCTCGAGTTCTTCCGTGGTGGGGTCGCGGTTCTCCGGCGGCCGACAGCGCACGCAGTTGGTGATGCGGATGTCCGCCCGATTCAGGCCGACGTCCCGGAGGCCGTCGTCGAGAACGGTGCCGCTGCGTCCGACGAACGGCTCGCCCCGTTCGTCCTCCTTCGCGCCCGGCCCCTCGCCGACGAACAGCAGGTCGGCGTCCTCGGGACCGGCCCCGTTGACGATTCGGCTGCGGGAGTCCACGAGCTTCGGACAGCGCGTGCAGTCGGTGACGCAGAGGCCGTCCATCGCTTCCGACTCGTCCATACGGTGTGAGACAGTGGGTCGACTCCTACGTCTTTCGGGTCTCACTCGCCAGTGTTCTATTCGTTCGGTGGCGATTCGGCAATCGAGAACACAGTGAAAGCCCCTTCTTCCCTCGACTCCCAGGACTCGTTGCGCTCCTCGGTTGCTCGCTTCGCTCGCGCCCTGCGGTGCTTACGTCGTCCGGGTTCGTCGAGGGAAGAAGCCCCTTTCAGTCCCACCCAGCGGTGGTTGGGTAGGGCTGCTATCGCACATCCCATTCCAGCGATGCTACGTATGGTCGTCTTCCTCGCCCTCGAGCGCGCCGGCGTACGAATCGCCCGCTCGAGCGGCCATCCTCGCGACGCGGATCGGTTCCGGTCGTCCTCCGTGCGGAGTGAACGCCCGCACGGCTTCGGCGGCCTCGCCGGCGTCACAGCCCAGCTGGCGCACGTAGACGGTCTCGTCGTTGACCGACAGTTCGCGGCGCTCGGGAAGCGAGCGGTAGGTCTCGAGGCGTCGCTCGAGGGCCTCGCCGGAGAACGCGTCCCGGAGGCCGTCCTCGAGGCCGTCGCTGGCCTCGAAGGTGACGGTGATCACGGGCCGGCCGGCGGCGTCGTGGATGCGAGCGGGCTCGAGGAGGTTGTACCACGCCGGTGCGATTGCGCCGCACAGGACGTACTGGACGTCGGGCCGACCGAGGTCGTCGACCAGCGCGCACGCGACGTCTGTCGCGTCGTCGCCGCCGACGGTACACGGTCGGTAGGCGAGTCCGTCCAGGGTTCGGTCGGCGCGGACGACGGCACCGGCGAGCGTGCTCCGAGTTGCGTCGCGGCGGAACGATTCGGCGATCCCCAGCCCCCGCACCCCGGCTTTCATCAGCCGTCGTCTTCGTCCTTGATCTCCTGAAGGCGATCGAGTAGCTCGTCGCTGGACGCGCCGTTTTCGAACTCGATCGTTCCTTCGTGGCTGTTCTCGTCGGATTTCACCGCATCGTCGTCGTCAAAATCAGCGTCGACTTCTTGCTGTTCGGATTCGTCGTAGCTCCCGAATCCCATACAGTATTACCTTTGGGCTTACGATTGAAAAATCTCGCGGTTACCCGTTTATCTCCGTTTACTGAATCGTTGGAGGATGCTGTGCCCGTCTGAACGAACAGTGGCGACATCGGAACCCGCAGCGGCGACGGTGGGACGCACAGCGGCGACGGCGGGACGCACAGGCGACGTCGGGACGGCACCGTTTTGGGTCAGGCCCTCGAGCAATCGGGTATGGAGGTCCATCACGTCACCGAGGACGCGGAGACGTTCACTTGTAACGCCTTCCTCGCGATCGGCGAGGACGGAACGACGACGCTGGTCGACGCCGGCACCTGGGACGGCGTCGTCGACGAGGTCCGGCGCCACGCGGACGACGTCGACAGCGTCGTGATGACCCACCAGCACGGCGATCACGTCTCGCAACTCGAGGCCGTCGTCGACGCCTTCGATCCCGAGGTGTACGCCTCCGACGACCACCCGACGCGGACCCACGAGATCGAGGACGGTGACACGGTGACGATCGGCGACGAGACGTTCGACGTGGTTTACACGCCCGGCCACGCCGACGATCACGTCTCGTTCGTCTCCGAGTCGTCGCTGTTCTCGGGCGACGTCGTCGTCCACGACGACGGCGCGTTCGACTACGGGAGCTTCGGCCGGACCGACATGGCCGGCCAGTCCCGCGAGCGACTCATCGAGAGCATCGAGGACCTCCTCGAGCGCATGCCCGACGGGGTCGAGCATATGTACGCGGGTCACGGCGGCGTCTTCCACGGGGACGTGCGCGACGTCGTGGAGACGGCGCTCGAGCGGGCGGAGAAGCGCGAGCCGAAGTACCCCGACGAGTAGTACCGCGAACGAACGAGAACGCGGCGCAACGCGCCGCGAAAGACGAACGGGCAGCGCCCGTGAGTCAGTGAGTGAGCGGCTTTTTTGGTCCAGATTTTTTCGAGTGGTTCGACCGAACGAAGTGAGGGAGGACCCGAAGAAAAAAGGTGGGTGCGAGACGGCGCTCGAGCGGGCGGAGAAGCGCGAACCGAAGTATCCCGACGAGTAGCCCGGCCGCGTCCGTCGCATCGGTCGCTGAGACCGCTCGCAGTCGGTGCGCCGAGTTGACTCTTCGATGCTGCGATACCCGAAACATCAACGCGAATCGGTCGAGAATAATAAAATAGAGCGGTGGATCTGCCGTCATTCGTTCCGTATCGCGGGAGAAAACTTCTCGTTGCCCGTAAGTAATAACCGGGTCGAGCGACTCGAATAGATAGATGTCTGACGAGGGGATCAATGCGGGTGGGTCGGACCTGCCAGGGGACGGTGGTGAGGGGCCGGAGGTGTTGAGTCGGTTGCTCGACGCCCTTTCCAGTCGCCGCCGTCGGCATGCGCTCTATTACCTGCGGGAGCACGAACTCGTCGACGTCGACGAATTGGCCCGCCATCTCGCCACGGAACGGCCCGACTCACCCGCCACAACGACCGCTGGCGACCGGATCGCCGAAATGGAGACGACGGTGATCCACTCCGATCTTCCGAAGTTACGGGACGCGGGGATCCTCGAGTACGACCCTCGAACCGGCACGATTCGGTATCGCCAGTCCTCGAGGATACTGCGACTCCTGCTTCGGGTGTGCTCGGAGTTCGACGAGCCGTCCGTACAGTCCGAGTAACCATCAGCCACCACAGGCCGAGTACGCACCAGCCAACACAGAGCGATGAAATACGTAACCGACCGCATCACCGACGAACCGAGCACGAACGAACGCAGCGGAAGCGCGGTGATTCTGGAGACGTTACTACAGCGCCTCCCGGTCGGCGTCATCGTCGAAGGGACCGATCGAGAGATCATCGCCGTGAACCCGGCGCTGTGCGATATTCTCGGGGTGAACGCCGAGCCGTCGGCGTTCGTCGGCCGGGACTGTGCGCGAGTGGCCGAGCGACAGCAAGACCTGTTCGCCGATTCGGACGGGTTCGTCGCCAGAATCGAAACGATACTCGAGCGGCGCGAACCCGTCTACGACGAGGAACTTCGCCTCGCGGACGGCCGCACGCTCGAGCGCTCGTACGTGCCGTACGCGTTGCCCGAGGGCGACGCGAACCTGTGGCTCTATCGGGACGTCTCCGATCGAAAAGAACGGCAGCGACGACTCGAGCGGCAGAACGAGCGACTGGCGGAATTCGTCTCGGTGGTCACTCACGATATCCGTAACCCGTTGAACGTCGCGTCGGCGAACCTCGAACTGGCCGCCGAGGAGCACGACAGCGACGAACTCGACGCGGCCGCGTCCGCGCTCGAGCGGATGGAACTGCTGATCGAGGACCTGCTCGTTCTCGCACGCGAGGGCGAGGTGATCGGCGACACCGAACCGGTGGCCCTCGCCGACCTGGCCCGCGAGTGCTGGGCCGCCGTCGAGACGGGAGACGCGACGCTCGAGGTCGACGTCGACCGCACCGTCAGCGGGGACCGGAGCCGACTCGCACAGGTGTTCGAGAACCTGTTTCGGAACAGCGTCGAGCACGGCTCGACGAGCCATTCAGAACCTGACGGTTCTGAAGACGCTGTGGAACACGGCTCCACAAGCCCTCCTTCGGAGGCTCAGGAGGACGGCGTGGAACACGGTTCCACGGGCAGTCGGCTACGGGCCGACAGCCTCGAGCACGACAGTCCCGGCGTGACCGTCACCGTCGGAACGATCGCGGACGGCTTCTACGTCGAGGACGACGGCCGCGGCGTTCCGGAGGACGACCGACAGCGAATCTTCGATCGGGAGTATTCGACGGCCGAAGACGGGACGGGGCAGGGACTCCGGATCGTCGAGCGGATCGTCGACGCTCACGGCTGGGAGATCGACCTCGGTGAATCGAACCGCGGCGGTGCGCGGTTCGAAATCACCGGCGTGCAGTTCGTGGACTGAATCCTCTCGATAGCGGACCACACACGCTCTGGCGAGCACTGGTGCCGGAGCCGTCGCTGGGTACCGTAAAACGCTCGAGAAAACGCGTCGTCGATTACGCCGCGCGGGGTTCCGTCGCCTTGGGACGGAGGTTCTTGTAACCGCACTTTCGGCAGCGGTCGGCTTTCTGTGGGTTGCGGGCGTTACAGCGCATGCAGATCATCTTCTTGAGCGTCCGTTCCTCGGCGGCGTCGAAACTTGGCATGTCGCCTCGTTCGCCCGTGGGGCATATAACCGCTGTGATTGTGGGGAATTGCTGTGATCGTGCCGACTCCGAGGCGCGCTCGGGGGGCTCCGAGGCGTGACCGCAGAGTCGGGCATCCGCCGATCACTCCTCGTCGGCCAGGTAGTCGTCCTGTACCGCGACGACCTCGCTCGAGTCGGTACACTCGCTGTAACGGCGCAGGGGCTCCTCGTTGAGCGTCAGGAAGGTCTCGCCCCAGCGGAACGGCTCGAGGAGGGCCTCGGCCCGCTCGCGCTCGCCGAAGATACAGCAGGCGGCGGCCAGCGCCTCGACGGTCGTCAGCCGGAACGGCCGGCCGTAGTTGACCGGGTTCGCGGCGACGAGGAAGGGAAGCGCGCGGTGAACGCCGCGCATCTGAAACGAGGCCGCCTCGGCGGACTCCCACGAGCAGTCGAGGGCGACGAGCGTCCCCAGACCGTCCTCGAGGTCCGCCGGCGACAGGGCCTGCTCGGCGTGGGGGTTGAGGACGACGCCGTACGGCACCTGTCCCATCGAGCGGTAGAGGGTCGCCTCGTCGAACTTTTCGAGGCGCTTCGCGGTGCACTTGGCTGGATCGTCGTCACCCTCGTAGTAGACGTGACACTCCACGCGAGCGGGTAGGGAGTGCCGGGAGAAAAGGCCCGCGAAACGGGCGCGGGACGGGCGTTCGGGACCCGCGCCGTGGACCAGGACTCAGTCCTCGTGGATCGCCTCACCGCGGTTGAGTCGCGTCGCGATGGAGAACGTCTGTTCGGCTTCGCGCCGGGTCGGGAAGTGCGCCGCCATGTAGCGCGCGGTCGCGATCATCGGAACGCGGCGCCGGCGCTCGAGTTCAGCCGGCGCGATGTCGACCGCGTCGCCGCGCTCGTCAGTTCGCGCGTCGGCCAGATCGAACTGCCGGAACGCGGCCTCGAGGTTCTGCAGCGTGTGGAAGTCGGCGTCCTCGCGCAACAGTCCGTGACCCAGCGTGCGCTTCAGCGCCGTCGGATCGCCCCCGCAGTCGAAGAACTCGGCGACGAGGCGGCCGGCCGCGTTCACCTTCCCCTCGGCATCGAAGGTCTCGAGCAGTTCCTCGAGGACGGCGTCGGGCTCGCGCCCCGACGCCTCGTCGCCGGGTTCTGGGACTGGCGCGGACGGCGTGTTGAGGAACCGATCGAGGTAGACTTTGCAGGCCGCGTCGAAGACGCCTCGGTAGAGTTCGACCGCGTCGGTCCGCCGCGTCGACTGGTGGACCGCGTTGGCGTAGGTGAACGCGTGGTGGACGGTGTCCCAGTCGCCGAACTCGTTGGCGGTACCGAATCGGGCGACACGAGTCGCGGCGGCGTGTACGACTTCGGCGGCGAGTTCCTCGGTCGTCGCGCCCGAGCGGACGGCGTCGGCGAGCGCGTCCACGATAGCCTCCGGATCGTCCCCGAGCAGCGTCTCCTGGAGCCCGTCCGGCGGCGCCCACGCGGTCTCCGCCCCCTCGCTTGCCAGTTCCTCGAGCCCGCTCGTCGCGGAGATATCGCCGCCGTAGACCTCCTCGAGCAGGGCAACCAGATCGACCGGCCGGCGCCACGCCGAGCGCTCGTCGCTGCGGCTGGCGGTGACGAGCGGTTCCACGAGGCCCGTGAGGATCTCGCCAGCCTGCGCCCAGCCGACGTGCTCGAGGCTCTCGAAGGCCGTGTTGGCGAAGTCGAGCACGTGACCCGTCGAGAGGTAGGGATGGTCGGTCGCCGCGGCGAAGACGATCTCGGCCACCTCGCCCTCCGAGCGGCCCGACGCGACGGCGGTGCGCAGGCAGCGCTCGGCGCCGTCGCGGTCGCGGACCTCGACGCAGTCGCGGAACCACGACTTCAGTCGGTCGAAGGCGACCTCGTCGGTCGAGAACGACGGCTGTTCGAAGCGCGGCGGTTCGCCCGCGCAGTCGCTCGCGACGTGGCGAACGCCCGTGTAGAGCGCTCGCTTGCGATCTCGCGGTTCGAGATCGTCCATCACGTTCGCCATACACCCCAGAATCGTCAGTCCACGGCCCCACCCCGACTCCCGGTAGCGAGTGCCGAACTCCAGCGCCGTCGCCGTCGGCACTCGGTAGTCGACGCCGGCGTCGAGCAGTCCGATCGTCGACTTCGCGACGACGAGTCGGAGGTTCTCCTCGAGGCCGGTCTCGAGGCGCCCGGCCCAGTGTTCGTCCGGGGGTACCTCCCGCGACGGGTTCGGGTTCACGTAGACGGTCCCGTCGCGGACCTCGGTGGGATACGTCCGCACGTCGTCGGCCCACGGATCGAACGTGTCCCCACAGGACAGTTCGAACCGAGCGTGGTGCCAGTGACAGGTGAGGATCCCGTCGTCGACGGTGCCCTCGACCAGCGGAAACCCCATGTGCGGACAGCGGTCGTCCACGGCGCGGATCTCGCCTTCGTGGTGGAATACGGCCAGCGGCGTGCCGTCGACGCTCGCAAGCGTGCGTCCCTCCGCCTCGAGTTCGTCCAGCGGTACGATCTCCCGGAAGTCGTCCGTCGTCGCCATACGTGCGACGTCGTCGCACACCGGTGTAAGGGTTCGCTGAAGCCAGTTCCTGTAGAAATTTAGGTACATCGGTCGCGACTGACGACCGGCACTTTTGGGGGTCGCGCCGAAACGTCGTCACATGGACTCGGCCGCCCTCGTCCGGCAGTACTACGATGCGCTCGACAGTCACGCGTACGAGACGCTCGAGGAGGACGTCCTCGTCCCCGATTTCGTCCAGCGACGGCCGGATCGAACCTTCGAGGGTCGCGAGGCGTTCGTTCGGTTCATGCGCGAGGACCGGCCGAACACCGACACCAGCCACGACCTCGCGTCGGTGGTCGTCGACAGCGAGGGCGACCGCGTCGCAGTCCGGGGACGCGTCCTCGACGACGACGGGCCGCTGTTCGAGTTCGCCGACTTCTTCGAACTCGCGAACGGCCGGATCGTCGGACTCGAGACGTATTCGCGGTAGGTCGGACTCGAGACGTATTCGCGGTAGGTCGGACTCGAGACGTATTCGCGGTCGGTGCGTGGTCGACGGTCCGACGCCACTGCGCGTCTCGATTACGTTCCGAAAAGCGGGATCAGCGGACCTGTATCCAGTACGCGTGGCCGTTCGAACACGTCACTCTCCGCCGCTCATCGAACGCTGCGTCCGAGCGTCCGGGTTTCAGTTCGACGTCGTCGCTGGGGATCGAGATACTTCTCCGGGCTCCGCACTGCGGACATTCGACTTGACGGACGGCGGTCACTTGCATCGCGCTTCACTGTGGTATCGTATGCCACGAGACTATATAAACCGATCCTCGGGCGACCCGGACTGTCCGTCCGCTGACGACCGTCCTGACGGGCCGTCGATCGACAGTGGCAGTGCCGGTCGATTCGACGACCGAACGTTCAACTGATATAACAGTGGCCGACCAACGATCCGGCATGTCCCTTTCCGACGCCGTCAGCGCTACCGTCGCCGCTTTCCGTCGCCGTCCCGGTGATCTGCTGCCCTGGTACCTGCTCGGCGCCGCGATTCCCGCCGTCGTTCGCGTCGTCCCGTTTCTCGCGGCCGTCGTCGGCTACGGCTATCTCCGGGCGACCGGTCGCTGGGCGGCCATCACGCAGCAGATCGGCGAACTCGAGGCCGACCCGCCGGATCCGCAGGCCGATCCCGAGGCGTTCGAGGCGTGGGCGCAGGGGTTCGAGCCGATACTCGAGCAGTTCCTCACGCCCGTAACGCTGGCCCTCGTCGCCGCGACGATCCTCGGAAGCCTCCTCGTCGGAATCGCGCTGGCGGCGGCGGTTCCCGCCGGCCAGCTCACGGCCTGCTCGGCGCGACTGCGGAATAATCGCGGCGTCGCGGCCGGCTTCGCCGGCGCCCGTCGCTACTGGCTGTCGTTTCTCGGCCTGTACGTCCTCGAGTTGCTGGCGTGGATCGCCGTCGCGCTGGCGGTCGGCATCGCGGCGGCGCTCGTCGGCGGCCTCCTCGCGGTGACGACCGGGTCGACGCTGCCCGCGCTCGTCGTCGGCGTCGCGGCGGCGGTCGTCGCGATCGCCCTGTTCGCGGCGGTTCGAGCCGTGTTCGCGTTCGCGCCGGTCGCCGTCGTCGTCGACGATACGACCGCCCTCGAGTCGGTATCGAACGCCGTCGCGTTCGTCCGGTCGCGGCCGGTCGCGGCGGGCTTTTACTATGCTCTCGCGATCGGGACGACGGTCGCGATTTCGATCGCGTCGGGGGCGCTCGTGTACGTCAACGTCATTTCGGTCGTGTCGCTGGTCTCCGTCCTGCTCGCTCTCCCGGCGCTCGATCTCTTGAAGACGGCGCTGTACAACGACTACCGGGGCCGACTGGCGCCGCCGGCTCCGGTGGAACGGTCGGTTCGCACCCAGTTCCGGGACGGGATTCGCCACGGCTGGGCGGAGATGACGACGTTCGTCCGCCGGACCCCCGGAACGCACGCGCTCGTCGTCGCCCTCGCGCTCGCGAGTTTCTGGGCCGGCTGGGCGGTCGCCGAACCGCTCGCCGGCAGCGTCGAGACGTCGATCGCGGCCCGCCTCGAGGGGCACGTCCCGCCCGCGGCGGCCCTGGAGTTCTTCGGGAACAACTGGACGGTGGCGATGACGACGGCCGTCTCCGGCGTCGTCCTGCTCCTGCCGGCGCTCGCCTCGCTGCTGTTCAACGGCGTGTTCATGGGATTCTTCGCCCGCACCGAAGTCGATCCCGTCGAACTGCTCGCGTTCGTCGCGCCCCACGGGGTCCTCGAGATTCCGGCGATCCTCGTCGCGTCGGCGCTGGGAATCCGCCTCAGCGTTCTCGGTTGGCGGACCTACCGCGGGCGCGAGAGCCGAACGGCGCTGGGGGACGCGCTCGAGCGGGCGTTCTGGGTGCTCGTCGGCGTCGGAATCCTGCTCGCGGTCGCGGCGTTCATCGAGGGGTTCGTGAGTCCGTACTACTACGAGTTGTTCCTGTAGTCGCCGCCGGAACCGCCGCTCTCGCTCCAGAGCGTCTCGAACCGTTCGGCGACGTAGGCGGTGACGACAGCGAGCAGGTCGCGGTAATCGGTCGGAAACGCCGTCGCGACCGCGTCGCCCGCGTCCGGTGGCGGATGGAAGTGTTCCCGTCCGACCGGCTTCGGATGCCGGTCCCACCGACACTCCCATCGCTCTCCGTTCGACCGTTCTTCGACGTAGTGGACGGAAAAGTCGCCCCCGACGTACCATCGGATATCGAGTCGCGCGCGTCGGACGGATTCCGGGGTGAGCGACCGATCGTACCGCCCGACGACAGTTCGGATTCGGCTCGAGTCGGGTTCGAGTGCGACGCGTTCGAAGCGATCGTCACTCGTCAGTCGCGTTCGGATCGATCGAAGCACGTCCTCGTCGATCGGACCGGTATCCGTTTCGTCCATCCTCACCCGACGATGCCGGCGCCGCCGAAGGCGTCGCGATCCTTGCGGGCGCGTTCGAGGATCCGAATCTCCCGACGGATCGTCTTCCACTCGCCGACGTCCTCCCAGACGGTCTCGATCGAATCGTAGTCCCCCGCTTCGAGGGCATCGACCTGCTGAGGACTATCGACGCCGTACCGATCCAGGTACGCTCGCTCGTCCTCGACGAGATCCTCCAGTCGCGTTTCTAATTCGCTCGGGGTGCACTCTCGTCGCAGTTCGTTCGCGCGGATCCACTCGAAGTAGGCGTCGTTACGCTGGTACCGTTTCGGTCGCCCGTCGATAGGTTCGACGATCCCGCGATCGCTGAACCACTCGAGGTGCTCTCGAGCCGCCCCCTCCGAGCACCGCGCCCGGTCGGCGACCGTCTCGGCAGTCGCCGGTTCGTACAACTGGATGGCCGTTTCGTAAACGCGGTCTCTGGTAGAGGTTTCGCGGACCCACCGCTCTCGCTCCTCCGCGACGGCATCGCTATCGTTCGGGTAGCCGGCACCGGGCATACCGGGATTTTCGCGCTTGGAGAACATATATCTGTTCCATAGCACAATTGTTTGCTCGAGCGTGTCAGATGACGGACGGGACGCTCGAACCGTCCGAATCAGGCGTACGCCTCGAACTCTTCGCCGAACAGCACGAAGTAGGCGGTCCCGACGAGGCCGACGACGGTCGCGACGGCGAACGCGAGCGTCGGCGAGCCGCCGAACGTCGTCCCGGTCAGCGGATTCGGGAACCCGCCCCAGAGCAGGCCGCCGAGCGCGGCGCTGGGGATGACGATCAGGTTCCGCAGGAGGTAGTAGGTGCCAGTGACGCGACCGCCGGCGCCCCGCTCGGCCGGGCCGACGATCAGCGCCTTGTGGGCGGGGAGCCCGGCGAATCGCAGGCCCGAAAAGGCGAAGAGGACCGCGAGTGCGGCCGCGCTGCCGGGCCCGTCGCCCGCGGGAGCGCTGATCAGCAGGATCGGGAAAACGGCGTAGACGAAGAAGCCGAGCGCGACGACCGGCTTCAGTCCGACGCGCTCGGCGGCCTTTGCGACGGGGATCATCGTCAGCAGAGCCACGAGCATCTCGATACCGAGCAGGACGCCGAAGTACGACTGGGGCGAGAGCTCGAGCGTGCCGACCGCCGGCAGGGAGAGGGTGAGGCCGACCTCGAGGAAGCGCGTGACGACGATGACGAAGAAGACGTAGACCATCCCGTTGGCGAAGCGGACGAGGGTGTCGCCGACCAGCAGCGGGCGGAGTTCGTCGGGCATCGCCCGCAGATCGCCGACGACCTGCGAGACGCCCTCGAACTCCGTGCCGACGCTGTCCGCCTCGGCCTCGTACAGGACGTGCTGGACGAGCGTGCCGACGACGCCGAAGACGACCGCGACGAGCAGGATCAGCTGGAAGGCGAACTGCACGTCGGCGTCGCTCGAGCCGAACGGATAGAAGAGGGCGGCGGCGAGCAGCGGACCGACGAGGAACGCGGTCCGGCGGAACGTCTCGGTGCTGGCGAAGCCGGCGGCCAGCTGCGAGGGCGGGACCGCCTGTTTGACGATCGCGAACGTCGCGCCCAGCCCGAACGACTTCCACGCCTGCGAGAAGAACAGGCCGACGAAGATCGCGACGACGGCGAGCGACGCGGGGCCGACGGCGACGTCCGCGAACAGGGGTGCGGCGAGCCAGATCCCGAAGCCCAGCGTCGAACACAGTCCGAACGCGGTCAGCGCGTACCGCGACCCGATCCGATCTGAGATCGCCCCGCCGGGATAGGGGTAGACCGCGCTGATGACGTTGCCGACCGTCCCGAACAGGCCGACGACGAACGCCGACGCGCCCAGCGCGTACATGTACTCGCCCATGTACCGACTGGTCATCTGGAACCCGAGGCTGAACGCGAACATCGCCGCCGAGAGGACGAGCACGTCGCGCTCGAGCGCGAGGAACTGCCGGAAGGGGTCCAGCGGATCGGCCCGGTCTGATCCGGACGACTCCTGCTCGAGAGTCATGGGTGCTAGCGCGCGCCCGAATCGCTTTGAATTTTCCATTCGGTGACAGTAGTCCCATCGCCGATTTGACAGCGCTCGAACCCCCTGCCGGCTGCCGGACACCGAACCAATAAAGACGAACGGGTCCGTCTGCAGGCACATGACGACGACGCTCGGAACGGCGAGCGCGGCCCCCGGCGAGCGCGATACGGGGCGTCTCGAGGTCGGCGAAACCCGTGACGGGAGTTCCTTCGGGTTGCCAGTCGCCGTGATCAACGGCGAGCGGTCGGGACGAACGCTGTACGTGCAGGCGGCGAGCGACGGCGACGAACTCAACGGAGTCGGCGTCATCCAGCGCGTCGTCCCGCGACTCGACCCCGCCGACATCGCCGGAACGATCCTGATCGTCGGGATCGTCAACTACCACGCGTTTCAGGTGGCGGAACACCGCAATCCGATCGACGACACCAAGATGAACCGGGCCTATCCCGGCAACGAGACCGGCACCTCGAGCGAGCGGATCGCGGCCGCGACGTTCGACGTGGCGACCCGGGCGGACATGATCCTCGATCTCCACCAGGGCTCGACCAGTCGGATGATCGACGAGGTTCGCGTCCGCTGTGGAAAGCGCCATCGCCTCCACGACGACTGTCTGGAACTCGCCAAGGTCTTCGGCTGCGGCTACATTCTGGACCAGAAGGGCCCCGACGGCCAACTCGCGCGCGCCGCCCCCGACGAGGGCGTCCCGACCGTCGACCCAGAACTCGGCGGCGCCGTCGGTTGGGACGAGGAGAGCATCCGGAAGGGCGTCGAGGGCGTGTTCAACGTCCTCACCTACTACGACTTCCTCGAGGGCGACGCGACGTTCGAGTCCCAGACGCGCGCCCGCGGGTTCGAACAGTACGGTGCCCCGAACGGCGGACTCGTGCGATTCCAGTCGGATCTGGGCACTCGCGTCGACGCCGGGGACACGCTGTTCGAGGTGACGACACCGTTCGGCGAGCGGAAAGCCGAAGTGACGGCCGATAGCGCGGGCATTCTCTGGCGAACGCGCCGACTCCCGCAGGTTGCCACCGGCGAGTACGTCTGCTCCGTTGCGACCGACATCGACTCCTACTGATCATGCCATCCGATCTCATCTGTCCGAACTGCGAGACGATCTACGAGGCGGGTCCGAACGAACCGTGGCGCTGTTCCTGCGGCCACGCCCTCGAGTTCATCGAGCGGCCCCACCCGAAGGGTGATCCGCTGCCCCTGCACAGCCTCGACACCACCGACGGGCTCTGGACCTTCTTCGAGTTCCTCCCCATCGAGAAACGCGTGACCTTCCACGAGGGCTTTACGCCCCTCGTCGACGCGCCCGAGTGGGGCGCGCAGTTCAAACTCGAGTACGTGTTCCCGACCGGATCCTTCAAGGACCGCGGCGCGACGACGACGCTCTCCCGCGCGGTCGAACTCGGCGTCGACAAGGTCGTCGAGGACTCCTCGGGCAACGCCGGCGCCGCCATCGCGACCTACGCGGCCCGCGCGGGCCTCGAGGCGGACATCTACGTCCCGGCGGACGTCAAGCAGTCGAAGCTGATGGCCATCCAGCGGGCCGACGCCCGCCCGGTTCGGGTCGAGGGCGACCGCGAGGACGTGACCGCGGCCTGTATCGACGCCGCCGAGTCGGGCGAGGGCTGGTACGCCAGCCACGCCTGGAACCCGGCGTTTTACGCGGGCACGATGACCGTCGCGTTCGAGATCGCCGCCCAGCAGGGCTGGTCGGTTCCGGACGCCGTCGTGCTTCCGATCGGCCACGGGACGCTGTTCCTCGGAGCCTATCGGGGATTCACGCTGCTCAACGAGGCCGGCATCGTCGACGGGATGCCGCGCCTGCTCGGCGCGCAGGCGGCGGGCTACGCCCCGATCGTCGACGAACTCGGCGGCGAAACGACCGACGAGGACGGCGAGGGGACCGACATCGCTGACGGGATCAAGATCGCCGAACCCGCGCGAAAGGACGAGATCCTCCGGGCCATCGACGAGACCGGCGGCGACGCCATCGCGCTCGGCTCCGATCCCATCGAGACCGCGCTCGACCGACTCCACCGGGGCGGGTTCTACGTCGAACCCACCTGCGCGGTCGCCCCCGCGGCGCTCGAGGAGTTTCGGGAACTGGACGTTATCGACGCCGACGACGACGTCGTCGTCCCATTGACCGGAAGTGGACTGAAAACGCTTTGAGGACGCGGTTCCGAAACGCGAACAGATGGTCAGCCGACCGCCGACGTTCTGTCCCGACTGTGGAACCCGTCTCGAGACGACCACCGTCGACGACCGCGACCGAAAGCGCTGTCCGGCCTGCGAGACCGTCGTCTGGCACAATCCGGTCCCCTGCGCCAGCGTCGCGGTCGTCGACCGCTCGCGGCCCGACCCCGCGGTGCTCTGCGTCGAACGCGGCGTGCCGCCCGGCGTCGGCGAGTGGACCCTCCCCGGCGGCCACATGGAAATCGGCGAGGAGCCGCCCGAGACCGCCGTCCGCGAACTCGAGGAGGAGACCGGCGTCGCCGTCGATCCCGAGGCGCTCGAGATCCTGAGCGCGTCCGCGATGGCGCCGCGGGACGGCAAACACGTCGTCACGGTCCACTACGTCGCCGACCGCGCGGAGGCCACAGGCGAGCCGGTGGCCGGCAGCGACGCGACGACCGCGCGGTTCCGGACGCCGGCGGAGTTCGACGCCTCCGACGAGCGGTTCCGACCCGTCCACGAGGAGCGGTTCCGGGAGGCCGCCGCGGTCTTCGAGTGACCGTCGCCTCGCCCCGGTCCTCGAATCCGGCGCGGAGCGGGTCGTCGACGGCCGCGACCGGAACCGACGCGAGACGGGATCAGGGGATTCAATAGCGATCCGACCCTCCATCGGACGATGAGCATTCCGTCGTTCGCTATCGGGATCGCCGGCGGGACGGGAGCCGGAAAGACGACCGTCGCGCGGACCGTCGCCGAGACGGTCGGCGAAGCGGTCACCCGTATTCCGATCGACAACTACTACAAAGATCTCTCGCACCTCACGTACGAAGAGCGAGCGGACGTCAACTACGATCACCCGTCGGCCTTCGAGTGGGACCTCCTCCGGGAGCAACTGGACGCCCTGCTCATGGGTCAGCCGGTCGAGATGCCCCAGTACGACTTCGAAGTCCACAACCGCAAGGACGAGCGCGTCACGGTCGAGCCGACGGACGTGATCGTCCTGGAGGGTATCCTCTCGCTGTACGACGAGGATATCCTCGAGATGCTGGATCTCCGCGTTTACGTGATGACCGACGCGGACGTCCGGATCCTGCGACGGATCGACCGCGACGTCCTCGAGCGCGGCCGCGATCTGGAGGGGGTGATCGAGCAGTACCTCGAAACGGTCAAACCGATGCACGAGCAGTTCGTCGAACCGACGAAGAAGAACGCGGACGTGATCATTCCCGAAGGGGCGAACCGAATGGCGGTCGACCTGTTGACCGAGAAGATTCAGGCCGAACTCGTCAGCGACGGCCGCGAGCCGGGAGATGAACCCGACTCCGAACTGTCATTCGAGGGTCCGACGACGGAGTAACGGCGAAGGCGAGCGAACCCGACATCCTGTACTTCGGCCCTGAATACGGGCTCCTTGCCTTGCACGGAGGGGCCGAGGACGTCCTCGAGCGGGCGCGCTCCGCACTCGACTTCCCGACCGACGACCTCGGGATCGAAGAACCGCCGGAAGACGTCGACAGCGTCCTCGCCTCGAGCGAGACGTTCCGACCGGTCCACGAGGAGCGGTTCCGCGAGGCCGGGGCGCAGTTCGACTAAGCAGGCGTTGGAGTCGAACTACGACTCGTCGCGTTCTGCATCCGACGCATCGACGTCGACGGCCTCGAGGCGTCTCGAGAGCATGTATCCGACGCCGCCGAGGGTCCCGAGCGCGCCGAGAACGCCCGCTCCGGGGCTACTGTCGCCGTTACTCTCGTCGCCGCCGTTCTCATCGGACTCGGAACTTTCGAGGGTATCGTTCGCCCCTTCGCCGTCGCTTCCTTCGCTCGAGCCTCCCTTCCCTTTCTTCTTCTTCTTTTTCGTCCCATCCGTGCCATCGGCGCCGTCGCTCCCCTCCGAATCGTCGCCTCCGCCGGATCCGCCAGAATCATCGTCGTCATCTGTTCCGTCCGATCCGTCGTCACCGTCCGATCCATCATCGTCGTCGCTCCCGTCTGATCCGTCGTCATCCGAACCGTCGTCACCGTTACCTCCATCGTCGTTCGATCCGTCATCGTCCGAGCCGTCGTCGTCCTCGCCGCTATCGTTCTCGTCGTCTTCACAGTCGCAGTCCTCGGGCGGTTCGCCCGCGACGGGGAGGTCGACGTCGATGTCCTCGAGCGTCACCACGCCGGGGACGCGCGACCCGTGGAGGATCGACATATCCGAGACGGCCGACAGCGTGAGGAACAGTTTCTCACCCTCGGCGACGTCGACCGCGACGCCGGGGAGTTCGATCTCCCGCTCGGCGCCGTCGACGGGTTCCGACTCGCGCAGCGGCATCATGTTGTTCTGGACCACCGTGGCGTCGGCGGGCGACGTCCCGACCGAGAGGGCGGCGAAGAGCCGCTGCTCGCCGGTGGCGGTGGTCACCGTCGCTCGCATGAACGGGATCCCCGCGACCGTCAGCGGCCCCTCCCCGATCTCGAGGTGTTTGGGAACGCCGACGCCGGTCGTGAGCGTCGTCCCGTCGGTCTCGAGGAGGTCGCCGACGGCCGCCTCGAGCGGCGGTTCGTCGCCGAGGAGGCTCTCGTCGTCGAGGAGTCCGTCGGGGAACCCGTCGCCGTCGAAGACGCCGTCGTCGTCCCCGTCGAGTCGGGTCTCGAGTTCGCTCCCTTTCGCGTCGACGATCGCCTCGGCGTCCGCGTCGTGGGTGATGTCGGCGACCGCGTTGAAGCCCGCGTTCGCGAGGGCGTCGACCTCGACGACGTCGCACTCAGCGTCGCCGACGGCCACGGTCTCGTGCTCGTCGAGGACAGCCCGTTCGATACACCGGCTGCCGTCCATGGTCGTCAGTTGGTAGCGCGCGTCGACGACGTCGCGGGCGTCGCCGCCGTCGCGGACCGCCTCGAAGAACCGGAGCCGGCGCTCCTCGAAGCCGCCGTCCGAGCAGGCGTTGCCCGAGGCGCTGGATCCCGGTGGGAGGACGTTCGGAAGGGCGTGGCCGCCGTTGTAGCCAACCAGCGCGCTTCCCTTTCGGGCGTCGTCGGTCAGCGCGCGCTCGAGGTTCTTCCAGCCCTGATTGAGGTTGAACAGGTTGTCGTCGATGCCCTGCCCGAACAGGACGGGGATATCGAGGCGAATGCCGTCGTCGACGAACCCGCTGGGGCCGTTGCGGTGAAACTCCGAGTCGAGATCCGGGATGCCCGGCGTCTCCCCCTGTGGCCACTGCCCCGTCGCGAGTCCCCAGAGGAAGCCGCGGTGGATGTGCTCGGGCTGCATGGTGAAGCCGGCCAGGTAGAGGAGCAGCATCCAGGTGCTGCGGGTGACCCCCTGCGGGGCCAGCGACTCCGAGAGGTCGAACCAGGTGATCTGGGGCGCCAGCGCGTCGAACCGCGTCGACCCCCGCTCGCGGCGTTCGGTAAAGGCGCCCACGAGCTGGTAGGCGCCGCCGTAGCTGCCGCCGACGGCGAAGACCATCGGATCGTCCGCGATCGGCTCGCCGCTCCCGTCGACGCTGCGCCGGACCCACTCGAGGCCTGCGACGTAGTCGAGGACGACCATCACGTCCCGGCCCTCGAGGTCGGGGTTCTGGACGTGAGCCTTGCCGCCGGAGTCGCCGTGGCCGCGCTGGTCGAGGCTCAGGACGCCGAAGCCGCGATCGAGTTCCGTCTCGAAGGCTACCGCCCGCCTGGTTCGCGACCCGGACCAGCCGTGCGAGTGGAGAATCATCGGCACCGGCTCGTCGGCGCTCGCGCCCGCGGGCCGGAACACCGTCGCCGCGAGTTCGGTCCCGTCGTGGCTCTCGAGGACGATATCCCGCGCCGCGTGGTCGGCGTCCGTGCCGGTCGTCGATCGCTCGTCCGACTCGAGCATCACGCCCGACTCGGCCCTCGCGCTCGAACTGGCGGCGGCCGCGCTCGAGCTGAACAACGCCCCGACGGCGGCTGTCGCGGCGGCGTTCGACAGCAGGTGCCGCCGCGAGAGTCCCATCGACGGTTGCGGCTCTCGGCTCATCGGCGCCCTCCGCTCTCGATCGGCCGGTTCGCTCCCCGTTCCGCGATCGCTGATCGTTCCCGTTGCGTTCGAACGTGTCCCATCACACAGTCGGGGCCAACGTTGTGCTGGATCAGTCTAGTTCCGCGTATGAAATGGTATTTTTATTCTCACCGCTACGTACCAATCCCAGAGGTGACTGGTCACTGGTCGTGGCGCTATCCAGTCCCGTCACCCGCTCCCGCATTCCTGCGCTGACCGGCCCCCAATCGATCGGTCCGCGCTCGACTGGTCCCCGCTCGACCGCGGAGCGGAACCCGACATTCCTTTACTGCCGCCCTGAATACGGGCGGGTATGTTCCTTGCCTTGCGCGCGGAGGTCGAGGACGCCCTCGAGCGGGCGCTCTCCGCACTCGACTTCCCGACCGACGACCTCGGGATCGAAGAACCGCCGGAAGACGTCGACAGCGTCCTCGCCTCGAGCGCGGCCTTCCGACTCGCCAGTGAAGCCGGCGCTCCCCCGCCGCAGATCGCCGGTCAGATCGCGGACGAACTCGACGCCGACAACCTGACCTACGTTGCCGAGATTCGGACGCAGGGACCGTACCTCAACTTCCTGCCGAGTCAGGCCTACTTCGAGGAGACCCTCGCGACCGCGACCGACGCGGACTACGGGGCGCTCGAGGACCGCGACACGTCGGTCGTCGTCGAGCACACGAGCGCGAACCCGACGGGGCCGGTCCACGTCGGCCGCGCCCGGAATCCGATCATCGGCGACGCCGTCGCGAACCTCCTCGAGTACGCCGGCTACGACGTCGACCGCCACTATTACGTCAACGACGCCGGCCGGCAGATGGCCGTCTTCACGTGGGCCTACGAGACCTTCGACGAGGACGACCTCGAGACGGAGCCGGAACGCGACCGCATCGAGTACGACCTCGTGCGCTACTACCGCAGGGGCAACGCCTTCCTCGAGGACGGCCCCGACGAGGAGGTCGAAGAAGCAGAGGCGGAGATCGAATCGATCATGCAGGGTCTCGAGGCGGGCGACGACGAGACCTACGAGCGGGTCAGCGAGGTCGTCGATCAGGTGCTCTCGGGAATGAACGCCTGCCTCGGGCGCCTGCCCGCCGAGTTCGACGAGTTCGTCAAGGAGACCCGGTTCATGCGCAACGGCGACACCGACGACCTCGTCTCGCGACTGAAGGAACTCGACGAAGCCGTCTACGAGGAGGACGCCTGGCAACTCGAACTCGACGAGCACGGCATCGACAAGAATCTCGTCTTCCTGCGCTCGGACGATACTTCCCTCTACGCGACCCGGGACCTGGCCCATCACGAGTGGAAGTTCGACGAGTACGACCGCGCGGTGACGGTACTCGGCGAGGACCACAAACTGCAGGCTAAGCAGGTGCGCACCACGCTCGAGTTGATCGGCAACGACACCGACGGACTGCAGCAGGTGCTGTACTCCTACGTCAACCTGCCCGAGGGGAAGATGTCGACGCGTCGCGGCACGGGCGTCGACCTGGACGACCTGCTCGACGAGGCGATCGACCGCGCCCGACAGGAGGTCGAGGACCGACTGGACGACCGCATCCGCGACGACGACTTGGACGAGGACGACATCGAGCGCATCGCCCACCAGGTCGGGATCGGCGCGGTCCGCTACGACATCGTCTCCAAGCAACCGACGAAGGCGATCACCTTCGAGTGGGAGCAGGCGCTGGACTTCGAGGCCCAGTCGGCGCCGTACGTCCAGTACGTCCACGCGCGGTGCTGTGGCATCCTGGAGGAGAGCGTGGCGCGAAGCGCCACGGAAGATGCGAGCGGGCAGCGCCCGCGAGCAGCCGGACTCGACCCCGAAACCGACCTCGCGGCCCAGGACGTCGAACTCGAGGCCCTCGAGGCCGACCTGCTCGAGACCGACGCCGAACGCGACCTGCTCGAGACGATCGGCCGGTTCCCGGCGGTCGTCGACGAGGCGGCCGACGACCTCGAACCCCACCGGGTCGCGACCTACACCCGCGAGTTCGCCGACCGGTTCAACGCCTTCTACCGGGAGTGTCCGGTGCTGGCCGACGACGTCGACCCCGCGGTCCGCGAGGCGCGACTGGCGCTCGTGGCCGCCTCGAAGCACACGATCGCCAACGCCCTGTCGATCCTCGGCGTCGAGGCTCCGCGGTCGATGTAGCAGCGCCGGAAAACATCCTTTCTCTGCAGTCTGCACCCTCTCTGTAGTCTGCAGGCTGACGTCCGGAGTGCGACTCCGTGCGAAAAAGATCGGAATTCCGGTTCGCGGTCGATCGATCGGATCGACGGTATCGACGGCCCGATCGCGTTACTCGGCGGTGTCCTTGACGTACTCGAGGAACTCCTCCTTCGAGAGGTCGCCCTCGCGGTAGTCGACGAGCCACGAGACGTGGACCGAGAACGAGGCCACCTGCGAGCCGTCGTGTTCGAGCGTCCACTCGACTACGTGGATCGCGTCCGCGAAGGCCTCGAGGTCGACGGCCGCCTCGTCGTGATCGTCGGCGAACGACTCGAGTTCCGCGTACAGTTTCTCGCGGTCGGTGACCTCGGACGTCGCCACGACGTCGACCGCGTCGCCCTTGCGTTCGATCTTCGTGATCTCCACCGCGTCGGTCTCGAGATCGAGTTTCGTCCCGTCGAAGCCGGGCACGTCGTCGACGTTGCGTTCGTCGGTCTCGTTCGTGTCGTCTTCGGGGTCGGTTCCGTTCCCGTTTCCGTTACCGTTGCCGTTTTTCGTTTCGTTGGACCCGTTTCCGCCGTCGGTATCCGGGGTGTCGTCGCTGGTCTCGCTGTCCGAACAGCCAGCGAGTGCGGTCGCGAGCGCTGCGCCACTGCCGAGGAGGATCTTTCGTCGCTCCATGGGCGACCCATCGGTACAGGAGTTGATTAGTAATCAGCTCGTTACCGTCCGCTCGCCGTGACCGTCGGTTTCGGGCCGATCGTCTCGATCGAACTGACGAAAATCCCCGCTAACGACCCCTCTCGTGGACGATCGGCACTTCAGCTGGCGAACGATATGGGACCCGTGACTGATCGTATACGCTGATTATCACGAGAGAGAAAGTCTCACGAGACGCGACAGCGAACCGCACCCACGCCGCGGAACCGATCGATACAGGAACCGCCTACCGAACCGCGAACGGGACGGCGTGCGTCTCGAGAACGGACTCAGGGATCGGTTTCGGCTTCCGTAATCGCGCTCGAGACGTCGTCGTGCGCCGCTTCTCGCCCGTCCGCTTCGTCCGCTTCGTCCGCGTCCGCCGGGGCGCCGTCGTCGCCGTCGTCGATGTCGTCACCGTCCGCCGAGTCGCTCTCCGCGCCCGGGG
Source organism: Haloterrigena alkaliphila (assembly GCF_017352155.2). Classification (NCBI taxonomy): domain Archaea; kingdom Methanobacteriati; phylum Methanobacteriota; class Halobacteria; order Halobacteriales; family Natrialbaceae; genus Haloterrigena; species Haloterrigena alkaliphila. The sequence continues at coordinate 738,168 of NZ_CP071462.1, read as the reverse complement.
CGGGGACGTCGATACCCGTGAGGTCGGCGGCGAGCCGTCGGTAGGCGACGGCCGCCGGGCCGTCGGGTTCGTAGACGACCAGCGGGGTTCCGGCGTAGACGCTCTCGCGGGCCGCGGGATCCTCGGGGACCGTTCCCAGCAGCGGCGTCTCGAGGCGCGTCGCGATCTCCTCGTAGGAGACGTCGCTCTCCGGCCGAGTCCGGGTGACGACGAGTCCGGCGACCTCGCCGCCGGCGCGTTCGGTCAACTCGAGGGTCTTCTTCGAGTCGTGGACGGCCGCGGGTTCGGGCGTCGAGACGAGGACGACGGCGTCGGCCAGCCCCAGCGGGAGCACTGTCTCGTGGCTGACGCCGGCGCCGACGTCGAGAAAGACGTAGTCGAACTCCTCCCGGAGTTCGGCGACGACGTCGCGCAGGCCTTCCGGGGAGGTGTCGGCGTACTCGTCGAGGCTGGTTCCGCTCGGGACGGCGACGATGTTGTCGGTGATGCGGTAGGTCGCGTCGTCGACCGATGCGTCGCCGGCGAGGACGTCGTGGAGCGTCGTCGAGTCTGGAGAGAGGCTGACGAACCCGGCGAGGTTTGCCATGCCGAGGTCGGCGTCGACGATGGCGACGCGCTCGCCGGCCCCGGCCAGCGCCGTGCCGAGGTTGACCGTCGTCGTCGTCTTCCCGACGCCGCCCTTTCCGCTCGCGATAGCATAGACCGTCTCGTGAGACATACTGGATACTGTCCGGACAGTGGAACGGGAGGACCTTAAAACGTCACCTCGACTCGCGACCCGCGGCGCGCTCGAGTCCTGTGCGTGCCATTCACACCCGTTTCGATGGAGACGGCCCACCGCGAGCCGCGATACCGCGGTCGTCTCAAAGAATACTTACCCACAGGCCCGTTTTCTAGGGACAATGAGCCAGGAGGGCGAGCAGGAGCAATCCGACCGGAAGAAGTACGAGTTCCGGAAGGTTCTCGAGGATCTCAAGGACTTCGACGGCTCCGGGACGCAGCTCGTAACGATCTACGTACCTGAGGATAGACAGATCAGTGACGTCGTCCAGCACGTCACACAGGAACACAGCGAGGCGGCCAACATCAAGTCCAAACAGACGCGGACGGCCGTCCAGGACGCGCTGACGAGCATCAAGGACCGACTCAAGTACTACAAGAACCCGCCCGAGAACGGGATGGTGCTGTTCTCCGGCGCGGTCGACTCCGGCGGCGGTCGCACCGAGATGGTCACGAAGGTCCTCGAGAGCCCGCCCCAGCCGGTCGAGTCGTTCCGCTACCACTGCGACTCCGAGTTCCTCACCGAGCCCCTAGAGGAGATGATGGCGGACAAGGGCCTCTACGGCCTGATCGTCCTCGACCGACGCGAGGCCAACGTCGGCTGGCTGAAGGGCAAACGCATCGAACCCGTCAAGTCCGCCTCTTCGCTCGTCCCCGGCAAGCAGCGCAAAGGTGGCCAGTCCGCCCAGCGATTCGCCCGCCTGCGACTCGAGGCCATCGACAACTTCTACCAGGAGGTCGCGGGGATGGCCAACGACCTGTTCGTCCCCAAGCGCCACGAGATCGACGGCATCCTCGTGGGCGGTCCCTCGCCGACCAAAGACGAGTTCCTCGACGGCGACTACCTCCACCACGAACTGCAGGACGAGGTGCTCGGCAAGTTCGACGTCGCCTACACCGACGAATCCGGCCTGAAGGACCTGGTAGACAACGCCGAGGACGCCCTGGCCGACGCCGAGGTGATGAAGGACAAGAAGGTGATGGAGACCTTCTTCGAAGAACTCAACGCGGGCGATCAGGCGACTTACGGCTTCGAGCAGACCCGCCAGAATCTGATGATGGGCGCGGTCGACCGCCTCCTCATCAGCGAGGACCTGCGAAAGGACGTCGTCACCTACGACTGTACGGAGTGTGGCGCCACCGAGCGCGAGGTGATCGACCGCCGGAAGTCGACGCCGACCCACACCTGTACCGACTGCGGCACCGACCTCGAGGCGACCGACGAGGACCGCGAGGACGCCATCGACCACCTCATCGAGATCGCCGAACAGCGGGGCACCGAGACCAAGTTCATCTCGACGGACTTCGAGAAGGGCGAACAGCTCTACAACGCCTTCGGCGGCTTCGCCGGTTTACTCCGTTATAGCACTGGCGTCTAATCCGTCTGCCGAGATGACCTTCGTCTCGGTCACCGCTGTCGCCGGGGTCGCCATAACCATGAGCGACTACACACGAGTCAGGCCGTCGAATCGCACATCACCGACCGACGTGTTGACGACCATGATGAACGACGGCACATGCATGAGCGACGTTCCGTCTCGCCATACCAAAAAACGGCGGTAGGTCTGCCCCTATCCGCCGTCGAAGTCGTTGATCGCGTTATAGTAATTCGCGCACATCCCATTAGGTTCATCGCAATACCCCTTTCGGGGAAATGGCCGCACGCGGCTGTGACACCGCTGCGCGGCTATCGTCACGTTCAATCGGCCGTTTGATTCTGACTCTGATTCACCGGGGGTTGTTTCTCTTCCCACTCGTCACCAAACGCTTGCGCGCCTTCGTCCGCGCCCAGGTTGATACCGTCCTCACGAGCATCTTCCGGACTCTCCCACTCCTCGAGTGGCCACGGCTCTTGTTCGTACGGATCACCCGTCAGTGATTCGTTCGGGTGAATCATCGCGGCTTCGTTCTCTACCTCCGAGTCATAGGCGTGGTTGATTCCTTCGTGATAGCCTTCGAAGTATGCCCGGATCATCGCAGCCGCCTCTGCACGTTCTTCATCGGTCCACTCGTCGTCACTCGAGTTTCCGTCGTCGGCGATGGACACCGCCACCTGTGCAGTGTCGATGTCAACCCGTGGGTCGATCCCAACTCTCACGTTGAACGTATCACCGTCTTCGTATCCCTCAGCCACATATTCGAACGTCAGTGTCGCGGTTTCATCACCGTCGATACTGAACGTAGCAGCGTCGATCTCGTCTCGCGGCTCACCGGCAAAGAACCGAACAACGCCGTCACGTTGGTCTTCTTCGGTGGTCACTTCCGCCGTCACTGTGACCGTCTCTCCGGGGGCTATCGTCTCGTCATAGTCAACGATATCAATTGCGGCGTGTCCAAACTGGTTCCCGCTATCGTTCGGGGCCCTGCGTGTCTCGTTCGCGTCTTCACCGCTCGAGTTGCCGTCACCGTCGCCTACGTCTATCGGGTACTGCCGGTCAGTGCTGTTGTTTTCCTCCGCGTCACTATCCGAATCGTCACCGGCTGGGTCTGTAACGCCGTCAGTTGCGTTCTCATCGTCTCCGTCATCCGAACTACTCGAGTCACCGTCACCGCTGTCAGACCCATCATCAGGGCCATCAGAATCGTTCGTCGCTGCATTACTCGAGTCGTCGTCTAGATCGTCCGATTCGTTCTCGTCATCTGTGCCCGGTAGCATATCGGGTCGGTCGCTGCCGTCCTGTATCGCTGGTAACTCCGCGCTGTCGAGTGTACCGGTTCCATAGAGAACCGCCCCGATCATCAACGTCATCGCACTAAGCGCGAGAATAGCCGCCAGTGCGTACTGACCAGCAGTCATGCCTCCGTTGTCGTCCGTATCCGGTTCGGTTGTGTGCATCATTACTCCCTCCTTTCGGGAATCGCTTGAGAAATTGTGACATAGACTCAAGCGGATGAAGGGCAAATTTGTCAGCGGTTAGTTATTATCTCAGTACAATAAACCGCGGGCATATGCCGAATATGGGCCGCTGTACACCAGTTAGAGATACAAACCGTCCGTGAATACAGCGAAAGCGGTGATTAGCGCCGGGAGCGGCTACGCTCGCGCGCGAGGAAACTCGGGTTCCCGGATTCGAAAGGTCATCGCGTTCCCGGATTCAAAACGTCAGCGAACCAGCGCTCCGTCTCAGAGCGTTCCGCGGAGACGGACCGCGTCCGCGGTGATCTCTTCGATGCTGCCCTCATCGAGCGGATGGGCTTCCTCGCTTCTGGTCCCCCAGCCGAGTTTCGCGGAGATCGTCTCTGTCAGACTCGGATCGCGTTCGATGTACCCGCGGCCGTCGTGGACGTCTACGAGCCGACCGACTTCGGTCCCGTCGGTGTTCAGGACCCGCTTTCCCTCGTCTGCTTCGGTGAGCGTCTGCTCGGTCATGTTCGGGACGGTCGTTCGTGCCTCGTTGTGGTCAGTCCGCGTCCCCCCTCGACGCGCTGCCGAACGGACCGCTCGTTCGTGACGCGGAGCGCGCGAGCAATAAATCGCCCAAACCGTTCCGGGGGTCACGGTGATCGTTATCGGCCGCGCGACCGACACCGCTCGAGTACGGCATCCTTACATCGTCGGGCCGGGGCTGGGGCTCGCTCGCGGTCGCCTCCAACAGAAGGGTTATGGCGGTAGTCGCGTATTACCAGTCAATCCATGGACGAATCCTCTCCCTTTGCCGCCTCGTTCGACGACCCCCGGATCACTCCCCAGTTCTGCCGTCGGGTCTCCGGAACGTCGGGCGACTGTATTCTTCTCGGCGTCGTCCACGACCACCCCGCAAGCATCGCGCGCGTCGAACGCGTCCTCGAATCGGTCGTCCCCGACACGCTCGCCCTCGAGTTGCCGACGGCCGCCCTCCCGCTGTATCGAGCGTACGCTCGCGACGACGGCGAGGCGCCGCCGCGCTTCGGCGGCGAGATGAGCGCCGCCATCCGCGCGGCGCCCGAGGCGACCGTCGCCGGCATCGACGCGCCGAACTGGTCGTTCGTCCGCCGGCTCGTGACGCGGCTGATCGCCGACCGCGTCTCGCCGGCGACGGCGCGTCGCGTCCTCTCCGGACTCGGCGGTGCGACCCGGGAGGCGCTGACCTGCCGCGTCGCCGCGACGCTGACCCACGCGACGTCGATGACCGTCACTTGCGACGACCCGATCGAGTACGACTGCGACCACGAGGACCCCCCGGAGCGACAGGCGGCCCACGAACGTTCGCACGTCGCCAGCGTACAGGCGCTGCTCGGCAGCGTTCAGACCGACAACAGCGCGCTCACCTACCGCGACGAGACGCGCGAACAGTGTATGATCGACCGCCTCGAGACGCTCCGCGACCGCGAGGGCGACGTCGTCGCGGTCGTCGGCGTCGACCACCTGGAACCGCTCGCGGACGCGCTGTCGGCCTGACGTCGGTCCTGTCTGGTACTGACGTCCGTCCCGCCTGATGCCGTCGTTTCGCTACTCTCCGCTCGAGTCTCCGGTGATCGCAGCGCCGCTCCGGGCGGCGACACTCGCGAAGAAATGGTGGATTACCGCCTGACGGGCGGTTCGATCAGGATTTCGCCGTCGCTCCCGACCGTCACGTAGTGATCGCGAACCGTAAACGCGAGCGTGCCGCCGCTCCGGCGGCGGCCGTCGTGACGCGGGCGAAAGAGTCCGTCCAGCGCGTCGGGGTCGACGGCGTCGTACAGCGTGACGCGACCCTCGGTCACGTCCACGTCTAGACAGTCGGCCAGCGCGTGAACGACGGTCGTACTGAGCGTCGCCGGGCCGTCCGGATCGTGTACTGCGCGGTATACCGATGGAGAGCGGGACTGCGAGGCGGGGTGTGAGGGGCGTCGTTCGTGCATAACTGTTCGGCGTCTCCTCACCCTGTGTGCTTGACGAACAAAAGCGTAATCGTTCATTACCGGTCGGAATACGGGACGGATCGCGACCGTCCCACGGAATACCGACCGTCGGTATTGCTGGCATGCCGGAACGAGACCCGGCGGGGACTGACGACAGAACACGTCCCTCGAGTCCCGTCACTGTCGAAGCGACGAGACGCAGTTCCAGCAGTAGGTGAACGTCTGGTCGGCCTCGTTGCGGACGCCGCAGTGGGGACAGCGAATCGTTTCCCCCTCGAACTCGAGTTCGTGGTCCTCCTCCGGGTCGTCGGAGTCGTCGACGTCGTCGACGGCGGCCGGATAGCGGTCGGGGCCGGGCGAGGTGGGTGGACTCACGCGGTCGGGGTCGGCGAACGAGGCCGACCCCGCGCCGTCGCTGTCGCCGCGTCTGACGTACATGTAGTACAGTAACAGGTGGAGGAGGGCGAACAGCGCCACGTAGCCGACGAGCCAACCCCAGAGCTCCATCACCGTGCTATTTGTTCTCAAGACACTTGGATATTCCCCGCGTCAGCGCGCGTAGAGAGTCGTCAAACGACGAATAAGTCGAGCGACAGATCAGATCGATTCGACGGTCGAACTCCCTAGAGGTCGCGACCGAACTCGTCGAAGGCCTCGAGGTCGTCGGGCAGATCGTACTCGATGCGACGCTGTTCCTGTCGGTTGACGCCGGCCTCGTCGACGGGCGTCGCGACGTCCTCCCAGCCCGGTTTGATCTTGACGCTCTTGGCGGGCATGCCGATGGCGATGTGGTGGGCGGGGATGTCGTGCTGGACGATGCCGCGGGCGCCGACGATGGCGTTCTCGCCGACCTCGCATCCTGCTCGAACCATCGCGTCGTAGGTGAGGCGGACGTCGTCCTCGACGATCGTGTGGTAGTTGCGGACCGCGGTCTGGTCGACGACGTCGTGGTCGTGACTGTAGACGTGGACGCCGTCGGAGACGGAGACGCGGTCCCCGATGGTCAGTTTCCCGCGGTCGTCGAGGTGGACGCCGTCGTGGACGACCGTGTTGTCGCCGATCGTGATGTTGTGGCCGTAGGTGAACGTGATCCCCTTGAAGAACCGGCAGTCGTCGCCGCACTCGGCGAAGAGGTGGTCCGCGAGCATCCGGCGGAATCGCAGGGCGAACTCGACGTTGTCCGCGATCGGCAGGCTGTCGAACTGTCGCCAGAGCCACTGGAGGTGCTTCGAGCGGCGGAACCGCTCCTCGTCCTTCTCGGCGTAGTACTCGCTCTCGAGGGTGGTGTTACAGGGGTCGTAGCTCTGCAGGCGGACGCGCTCGGCCGCCGAGACCGATGCGCCGTTCCGCCAGCGCTCGTAGGCCTCGCGATCGCCCGAGAGGTCGATCAGGACGTCCTCGACGACCGAGCAGGTGTCCTCGTCGCTCGAGAGCCGTCGATCGACCTCGTCGATGAATTCGCGCATCCCGGACTCCGCCTCGTCGGGGAGCGAGACGTACCGCTTTGTCATACCCCGAGGTATCGCCCGCCGACTTCATAGGGGTTCGGTTGTGCGGGCGCTTTGCCGGCCCTCGCCGGGAGTCACACCGGGCCGCCGGGGTGCTCGGCTCGGAAACGGGCCGCGACTGCTGGCGGATCGTCCCAGAACGTCGGAGCGCCGTCGCGTCGCACCTCTCGGAATCGCACCCCGCTCGGGCGATCGTTTCCTTGGCGCAGCGAAGACAGTCTCCCCGATCCGGGAAAACCCTCAATTCCGTCTCGGGTGTACGTCGGGCACGCGCGCCCGCCGCTCGTCGGCGCACGGGAACCATGAGTGACCAACGCCAGCGAGAGCCGGAGGGTATCGACCCGGAGTACGACCACGTCCGCGAGAGCGGCGTCGACGAGGAGCGCCTCGAGTCGCTGCTCTCAGAGTACACGCTGCGCCGGGACGATCACGAGAACGCGCCCGCGTTCGTGATTCGTCCGGACGACGTGCAGGCGGTACTGACGCTGCTTCGCGACGAGGCCGGGTTCGATCACCTCTCGTGTCTCACGCCACAGGAGTACGAGGACCGCTACGAGTCGATCCTCCACCTGACGAAGTACGAGAATCGCACCCACGAGGTCACGCTGGTCGTCCAGTTACCCCGGGATGATCCGGTCTGCCAGACCGCCGAACCGGTCTTCCGCACCGCAGACTGGCACGAGCGCGAGGCGTACGACCTCGTCGGCATCGAGTACGAGGGCCACCCGAATCCGCGGCGCATTCTCCTGCCCGAAACCTGGCAGGGCCACCCGCTCTCGCTCGAGTACGACCAGGAGAAGCCACAGCTCGTCAGCTACACCGAACACGCCAACCCGGTCCAGCCGGACCACCACGACGACGAGTCGGACACGATGTTCCTCAACATCGGTCCGCACCATCCGGCGACCCACGGCGTGCTCCACCTCGAGACCGTCCTCGACGGCGAGACGGTCGTCGACGTGAACCCCGACGTCGGCTACCTCCACCGCTGCGAGGAACAGATGTGCCAGAACGGAACCTATCGCCACCAGATCATCCCCTACGCGGACCGCTGGGACTACACGGCGAACCTCCCCAACGAGTGGGCGGTCGCCCGCGCCATCGAGGACATCGCCGACATCGAGGTCCCCGAGTACGCCCAGATCCTGCGGACGATGTCCGTCGAGTTCGGCCGGATGCTCGGCCACTTCCTCGCGGTCTCCACGTTCGCGCTGGACGTCTACGGCGACTTCACCGCCATCTTCCAGTACGGCATGCGGGACCGCGAGGTCGTCCAGGACATCCTCGAGGACCTGACCGGTCAGCGGATGATGTTCTACTACTTCCGGCTGGGCGGGGTCGCCTGGGACCTCCCCGAGCCTCGCGAGGAGTGGATCGAGAAGTGTCGGGACTTCCTCGACGAACTCCCCGCGAAGGTCGACGAGTACCACGCCCTGCTGACTGGCAACGAGATCTTCCAGCGGCGGACGCTGGGTACCGGAGTCCTCGAGCCCGAGGTCGCCAAGTCTTACGGCTGTACGGGCCCAGTCGCCCGCGGCTCGGGCATCGACTACGACCTCCGGCGGGACGACCCCTACGGCTACTACGAGCACCTGGACTGGGACGTCGTCACCGAGGACGGCTGCGACAACCACGCGCGCGTCCTCGTGCGGATGCAGGAAGTCGAGGAGTCGGCCAAGATCATCGAGCAGTGTCTCGAGCTCATCGAGGACTGGCCCGAGGACGAGCGAACCGTCCAGAGCAACGTTCCCAGGACGCTCAAACCGGACGCGGGCACCGAGACCTACCGCGCCGTCGAGATCGCGAAGGGCGAACTCGGGGTCTACATCCGCGCCGACGGCTCGAACTCGCCGGCCCGGTTCAAGATCCGCAGCCCGTGTTTCCACAACCTCTCGGCGCTGCCGGAGATGTCCGAGGGCGAGTACGTCGCGGACCTGATCGCCACGCTCGGCAGTCTCGATATCGTGCTCGGCAGCGTCGATCGGTAATCCAGAACTTAATCATTCAGGACAACTGTCCGGTTGCTCACAATAGGTCTGCCCGTTACCGCCTTCCATAATAGACGCTTGGCAGTAATCGCGTGCGGTGTGAACACGATCGGCCTTCTTGCTTGATACCCTGACCGACATCCATACAATTTGTCCATCTTTGGTCTACTCTTCGCATTTCACATGACTCAGGTATGACTTATACTCAATAACTAAGTTAATTTAATTATTTAAGCTTTGAAATAAAATATAGAATTGTTATGGATTTCAACAATAAATGTAATTATTTGTGGGTCTTACTCACTGAGTAAAATCGATAGAGCGGTATCTTCGTGCAACTAATTCTATTATCTCTATATCGAGGACAGCAATTTCAACTAGAAAAAGTGAGGAAAAGTATTAAGTAAATCGAAATGAACATTCTATTTGCGATGATGGGAGACAAAACCAATCGGAGAAAAGTGTTAGTATCTACGGCCACTTCAGTGGGCGCAATAACAGGTATTACTGGAACTGCCAGTGCTAGCCATTGTGAACCTAGTTGGTCGAATAATGGTGACCCTAGCAATTATAATGAGGTAAGCGTTGAAGATGATATTACATCAAAAGATTCCGAAAACCGAACTGAAATAGTTAGTAACCTGACTCTGATTGAAAGTCTGATGGACTCTCAAGATAGGTATTTGTACCACTTGGCCGTCTCTGCATACGCTCAGAGGGGTGCTTCAGAATATTGTTGGGGTATGATCAATGGCCATGGGGTCGAAATTGACGTAATATTGGGTTCCTTGTATCCAGCGACAGACTCTGACGAAATATTTGTGGCCCCAGAACCGAGCAGCAACGCACCCCACCATGATGTATCTGGAGATGTAGCATGGAGTGTCATAGCAGGTAGCCTGGGGGCTATTAATCCATATGCTTCAGCCGGTGTTGTTGCTGCTGATATCGTAAAAACAGCAGTATTTGACGATACATCCGAGGTGAATAATAATATGGCGGAATACTGGTGGGGCTATGATAGACAACAAGTGGCAGTAAGTCATTGGGTTGACTTCTATGTGAGAGCAGATCGTGCCGCCGACATTTCTGTTCTGGATAGTGTAACTGAATACGGTGCTGCTAATTGCGATTCTCCTGGCGATTCTGCTTGTGATGATGAATATACTGCAGAAACAAATGAGACAGTAACAGTCTACCCAACATATATGCGTCGGTGGGGGACATCAGGCCCAGGGGCTTATTCTACTGCATCAATTGGGGGTATTAATTGGTCTGAGTTTAAGAAAGGAAAAGAGTTATCGGCGGATGAAAAAAGAGAAAAAAGAATTCCAAACGAACTCCAAAACGATGAGGATATTTACGAAATCGAAAATATATAATGAAATGGTTAATATACGTGATTAAATAACTCTAGGTTATATTTTCCGATAGAAAGAAACAAGCTTCTAGAGTAAGAAAATATAGCTGATCGTGGGTCACCGAAAATTATAGCCCTACTTAAGTCTAGATCCCTTAGGTGAAACCAATGAACTTCACTCGCCGTAAAGCACTCCACATATGTGGATCTGCGTTACTGATTCCCTCAACTGGATGCCTATTCAGAAATGATTCCTCGGAAACGAGGTTAGGTGAAGTATCTGTTTTAAATAGGGGAGAAAGAACATACATAATTAATGTACTACTCATTGATGATAATGGCCCTGTATACTGGGATTCGGTAAATGTTGAACCTTCTGGGGAAGGAGGTAGTTCAAGTGGAGAATTATCATCAGGCATACCAGAATCAAAATCTAGTTATACTTTATATGCATGGAGTGGAAATCAAAATCGGTCAGAATGGGAAGAGCAAGATCTTGGTGAAATCGACTCTGCTTGTGTGAATGTGTTAATTATAGTTGGCAATGGAACAGATGAATCCCAAGGGGACATCGATATCAGGGTATCTGGTGATTGTTCAGGAAATAATGAATGATTCTAGGCCGATCTTCGGTCTCGGTTTGTGCTGCGTCAGGTGAACTTGATTGAGTACACGTCCGCAATCTCGGCGGTGATCTCGTCGAACCGATCGATCGGTACCGGCAGCAGGTGGGGGTTGCGGGCTCCGATCTCGTCGGATAGGTCGTGATGGGAGCGGACGCGGGTCTCGATGTCGGGGGGAACTCGTCGGCGTTGAGGCCGACGAACCCACGGCGACCGCGCGGGCCCAAGTACCTCTGGCCAGCGCCCGGCAGATGCCATTCTGGCCGGCCCAACGAACTACGAGCGGAGCGCGGAACGTATTTGCCGCCGGCGTCCCAGTCACGAAACATGACCGACGAAACATTCGAAGGCTACGGCGGACGATACGTTCCCGACTCGTTGCAGGAACCGCTCGAGCAACTCGCGAACGCGTACGACGAGGTCGCCGACACCGAGGAGTTTCGGTCGGAACTGCGCGGCCTGCTCGAGGAGTTCGCCGGTCGGCCGACGCCGATCTACCACGCGAGCAATCTGAGCGACCGGTACGGCGCGGAGATCTACCTCAAGCGCGAGGACCTGCTTCACGGCGGCGCCCACAAGATCAACAACTGTCTCGGCCAGGCCCTGCTGGCCAAGCGGGCCGGACGCGATCGACTCATCGCCGAGACGGGCGCCGGCCAGCACGGGACCGCGACCGCCATGGTCGGCGCGCTGCTGGGCCTCGAGACGGAGATCTACATGGGGAAGAAGGACGCCGAGCGCCAGGAGATGAACGTCTTCCGGATGCGACTGATGGGCGCCGAGGTCAACGAGGTGACCCGCGGCGACGAGGGACTGGCAGACGCCGTCGACGCCGCGCTCGAGGACTTCGCCGAGAACGTCGAGAACACGCACTACCTGGTGGGCAGCGTCGTCGGTCCCGACCCCTTCCCGCGGATGGTCCGGGACTTCCAGAGCGTCATCGGCCGCGAGGCTCGCGAGCAATTTCAGGAGCGCACCGGTGGGCTGCCCGACGCCGCGGTCGCCTGCGTCGGCGGCGGTTCGAACGCCATCGGGCTCTTCCACGCGTTCCGCGACGATCCGGTCGACTTCTACGGCGCCGAGGGCGGCGGCGAGGGGAGCGACTCGAGCAGACACGCCGCGCCGCTGTCCAGCGGGACGGACGACGTCCTCCACGGGATGAAAACGCGCGTCCTCGACGACGACGTCGAGGTCCACTCCGTCTCCGCGGGACTGGACTACCCCGGCGTCGGCCCCGAACACGCCATGTTCCGCGCGGTCGGGCGCTGCGAGTACACCGGGATCACCGACGAGGAAGCGCTCGCTGCCTTCCGCGAGTTGAGCGAGACCGAGGGGATCATCCCGGCGCTCGAGTCCAGCCACGCGATCGCGCGGGCGATCCAACTGGCCGAGGAGGGCGACCACGAGACGATCCTCGTCAACCTCTCGGGACGGGGCGACAAGGACATGGAGACCGCGGCGTCGAAGTTCGACCTCTCGCAGTAGTCCGTACTGCTGTTATTCATTCAGAGTAGGCGAGCGAGACCAGCGGCCTGACTTCGGTAAGCACGTGTTCGAATTGACCGACGCTTCGTGCGGATCGAACGATCCACGGCGGTGTCCTGCTATCGTGGCAACTGGGGATCGCCACGTCCTCCCCAGCCGATTCGCTCGCGTTGCTCGCTCATCCCTCGCACGGAGACGCCGATCGCCCTCGCATTCGCTCGGTCGACCGCCAGCGCGCGCCTCTGCACCTCAATTCCCCGTTCCGAAGTGGAAAAATCGCGCTAGGCGCTACCGGGAACGCGATGGTCGACCACGCGAACGCTCCTCTTACAGTTTTTTTCGGACGCGATCCGTCAACGCCGCCGCCTCGTCGTGGTCGAGTCGGTCCCGCGTCAGCGACAGCGAGACGCCGTCGTCCGTCGTCCGCGGGAGGAGGTGGACGTGGGCGTGGTCGACGGTGCCGACCAGCGGGCCGCTGGTGTGGAAGACGCTGAAGCCGTCCGGCTCGAGGGTCGCCTCGAGCGCGTTCGCGACATTCCGGATCGTCTCGAAGACGGCCGCCGACGTGGCGTCGTCGACCGTCAGCAACTCCTCGCAGTGGACTCGCGGAACGACGAGCGCGTGGCCCGTCACGGCCGGATTCTCGTCGAGAAACGCGACGGTTCGGTCGTCCGCGGCGAGCACGTGCGCCGACCGGTCGCCGTCGACGATCCGACAGAACTCGCAGTCGTCGGTCATAGGTCGACACTCGTGCGGGTCGACATATATTATTTCCTATAGGAGCCGGGGCCCGCGGCGGAGTCGGCTTCGAGAGCCCGGCCGCGCTCGGTCTCGGTTACCGGCGCGCGCGGCTGGCGGGACGACGCGAACGACTCCTTACAGCAGGCCGTACTCCTCCTGCAGCGTCCGGTACTGCTCGAGGTACCGCTCGGCGACGGCCGACCGATCGTAGTCGGCGAAGCGGTCGTCGACGTCCCGATACTCGAGGTCGCCGGCCTCGAGGATGGCGTCGGCGAGTTCCTCCTCGCTGGTCGTTCGAAAGCCCCGCTCCCGGCCCTCGACGAGTTCGTGGGCGCTCGAGTCGGCGTGGTACTCGACGATGCCGACACAGCCCGCGGCCAGCCCCCAGCACATCTCGGTCGGGAACACGCAGCGTTCGGCCGTCTGAGCGAAGACGTGGGCACCCCGGTAGGCCGCGATGCGCTCCTCGAGGGACCGCTCTCCGACGAAGGTGATCCGATCCTCGATCCGGAGGTCGCTCGCGAGACGCTCGTAGGCCGCTCGCTCGGGGCCATCGCCGACGACGGTCGTCCGCCAGTCGCGGTCGCGAAGTTCGGCCAGCGCCAGCAGCAGGCTCTCGAGGTTTGCGCCCTCGTCGAGTCGGCGAGAGTAGACCACGTCGACGCGGTCGCCCGGCGTCACGCTCCGAATGCGGTCGAAATCGATCGGATTCGGAATCGTCGTGACGAGGTCGCCGTCGGCCCCGCGTTCGCGGACCCGCGTGGCGACGAGTTCCGAGGGCGTGACGATTCGGTCGCCCCGTCCCGTCGCTAGACGGGTCCACCGGTCGTCGCCGATATCCTCGTCGCCGTACCACTCGGCGACCAGCGGGGCCCGCGCGAACCGCACACCCCACCCGGCCGCCAGCAGCACTGTCGGCTGCCGCGCGCTCGCGTGGACGATATCGGGGCCCGCCGCCGCCATATCGAACGGAACCCGCAGACAAAACGACCGACGGGCCGCCGGATCGTCGGTGACGGCGTGATAGGTGACGTCGTCGCGCTCGAGGACCGGCGAGTCGTCCTCCCAGAACCGGGCGCAAAAGAGGTGGACGTCGTGCCCGTGATCGCGGAGCACCTCGAGAATCGTCTGGAGTCGCCGGTTCGTCTCGGTATCGCGGTGGTGGACCGTTTCGCTCGAGACGAACGCGACGCGCATACTCGGTCGGCACGTACCCCCGGGCTATAAAGTCACTTTTTTCTGTCCGTTGCGGGTATCGAGTTCGAACACTTCGACAGATCCCGTTCGAAAGCGTCGTTTGGATCCAAAACGGCCCAGTTACTGTGATAGGGGTCTGGAGTCGACGAACTATCTTCCGCCACATCGCGTTCGTGAATCGTCGGTGATTCGTCCGCATTCTCGCTATTGACGGTGGTCACCTCGTTCTCCGTCGGTTCGTCCGGTTCACCGCCGTACCCTCCGATACCGTATTCCCCGTTACCGTAGTTGATGCCGCTCGAATCGTCACCATTCGACAGTTGGCGTGCAGCGACCGGGACGGCGGCGACGCCGAGGAATTTGAGTGACGTTCGGCGACTGATCACCGAACGCTGACCGTCCTCGTCCGGATCCTGAGTCGAATTGGAGTTCGTACTGATATAGAAACGTGTTATTCTGCCCTTCTTACTGGTCACGAACCAGACACGCGATCACAGCGGCATAAAGACCGAGCTTTACCAGTTCTTCCGTTAAGTGTAGACGGGGAGATTCGCTCACTATTCGAAATGGGGCCGCTCGAGGAGACGAATCGGTGTGAGAAGCGGGTGTAGGACCGACTCGAAGTCTCGTCCGGTCGAGAGTAGCTAGAGTCGGGGGTCAGTTCCGCGGATTCGAACCGACTACTAGTCGGTGGTCTTTGTAATAGACACACGAGTTTCGCGACGGTGATTCCGGACCGCCCCAGTGAGCGACGGGGCCGGCACGATGGTGACCCTGGTCGGGGGTCGTCGTCCATCTGAAGTCGCCTCGATCGTAGACGTTCGCGCCGTCGACCCAGACGCGAACGACGCCGTCCGCGTTCGCCCGAGTTCCGTCGACGGTGTTCATTCGCACGTACGTTTCGATATCGTGCCATTCGCCGGGAGAAAACAGGTCCTCTTCGAGTACCTCTTCCTCTCCGGGTCCGCTTTGCTGATCCATGTGGTACGTGTAGACGTTGAGCCCGAACGATCCAGTTCGCGATCCGTTGTCGATGACGTACAATCGGGACGACCAGCCGTCGGCTCCGGTGGGTGGACCGTCGGTTCCGGATCCCGACGTTCCCCACTTCGAGTTGAGTCCAGCGTTGAAGACTCGACAGTTATCACCCGGCTCCCGAAACGAGAATTCTTCGTCGAGCCGCATTCGAATCGACTGATAGAGTTCGGTCGGTTCCCCCAATCCGTTGGCTGGCAGATCGAAGGTGGTGTTCGTTCCCCAGCTCTCGTTTTGTGGAACGGTTAGCTCTAGCGTCGTTTCCGAAGCGGTCGTTCCCTGCTCGACGAGTTGTGCGCGCTCGGGCCGTTCGACCGAATAGATGTCGGTTATAGCGTCGCACGCATCGTAATTGAGGTCGACGGTGCGGCCCTCGCTGCTCGCCGTCGCTCCGCCGACGCCGGCGAACAGTCCGCCGAGTGTCGCCAGCGCCGTCCCGGACGCCTTCAGATACGATCGCCGGCCCAGTCGACCGGTTCCCGTCGCCTCTCTGACTTCGTTCGATCGCGAGTAATCGCGTTCCATCCTGGACCGGTAATTCGGTATTACCGCCATCAACTTTCTCTTCTAATCGCATTCAACTAATCCAGTGTATAATTATATCCTATTTTTATAACCGTATTTTTCTTCGGTTGTCGCCGTTGACGCGACGAGACCGGCCATCCGACGAGTGCGGTATCCGAAGCGGCGAGGGGGTCGTAAAACGATTTTACTGCGGGATATCGCGTATGACTAGCGTGATCGAAGCCGTCGAACACTGGCTCGAAAGCCCCGGACGTCTCGATGGACGCAGCGATCCGTTTGGTCGACGCCGACTCGAGGCCGTTCGATCGTCGAGAAGCAACGGGCCGCCGGCGAGTCCCATCGAATAGGGGACGGGCCTCTTCGGTGACGACGGGTGTGGCGTCCCGCGTTCCGATGAAACGGACCGATCCACCAAACGGGCTCGAATCCGGATGCTACGACGTCTCGATCCGGGTTTCTGACGCTGAAGCCGAGGTCGCCGTCGTTGTTTTGCTCGCCGGAATCACCGCCTACGGACGCGGTCGACCGAGAGCGCTCGAGGAAGCCTCCGTAAGCGGATACGACAGTGGAAGAACCGAAACTGTCGGAAAGAGCGCTACGCCCGGGTGGCCCGATTACTCGAATTCGGTCGACAGTCGGACTCACGGTGACTACGGAGCGAAATACCGGACAGACGAGTACGTCAGAATCGAAGCGAAATCGATTGCGTTGTATCACGCTGAGTCCGAACCAGCGACGAGATGATCGGACCGCATCGCTCGCTCTCGAGGTCAGTTTCGCATTTCATATCAGAATAGTAACGTACATTCTGCATAACTAAGAACCGATGACAACTACTCGGCGAGAAATATGGGCGGGGCCACTACGTCGGAAGTGACGACGAAAGACACGGGAACGACGGGATCTGTCGTATTCGGAATCGAACACCCGGCTTCCGTTCACCTCTTTCGAAATGCGATCGAAGAACTCCGTGAACGGGGCTGGGACGTTCACGTATTCGTTCTCGAGAAAGACATTGCGGTCGACCTGCTCGAACGCTACGACGTTCCACACACGGTGCTCGCGCGCTACGACGGGTCGAAGGGAGGGCTGGTCACCTCGCAACTCGCGTACGAGTATCGACTCCTGAAAGCGGCCCGTCGAATAGATCCCGACGTCATGGTCGCACAGGAAGGCGTCGCGGTATCTCACGTGGCCCCGTTAGCCGGATCGAAGAGTCTGGTATTTCTCGATACGGAGCACGCGAAGCTTCAGTTACGCCTCCTGCTTCCATTCGCCGATCGGATCTGCACGGCGACGTCGTTTATCGGCGACATCAGTCGAAGGCAGGTCCGGTACCCCTACTATCACGAACTGGCGTATCTCCATCCGAACCGGTTCACGCCGGATCCCGCGGTGTTCGAGGACCTTCATATCGACGCGGACGATCGGTTCGTCGTCCTCCGGACCGTCGCTTGGGATGCTGCCCACGATATCGGCGAGCAAGGCATCGACGATCCGGTGGCACTGGTCGAGGGTCTCGAGTCGATGGGTGCCGAGGTACTCATCACTGCAGAGGGGGAACTACCCGCTCGACTCGAACCCTATCGAACCGACGTGTCGCCCGATGCGATGCACGATCTCCTCTACTACGCCGAGCTGTTCGTCGGAGAGAGTCCGACGATGGCCGCGGAGAGCGCCGTTCTCGGCACCCCCGCGATATACGTGGGATCGCTCGATCTCGGATACACGAACGAACTCGACGAGCGGTACGATCTGGTGTACAATCTCGGTAGCGAAGACGGTGCCGCAAGAAGCCTCGAGCTTGCGCGGGGAATTTTCGACGAACCGGATTCGACGTGGGAGACGCGTCGCGCTCGACTTCTCGAGGACAAAGTCGACGCTACGAGCGTCATTCTGGCAGAGATCGAGCAAATGGTCGACTCATGAGGTCCGGGTATCGGATACCGTGGCGAGTACAGTACCAGTCGCTATCGCGGACGATAGCGTACCTGTTTCCGCTCGCCGCCGTCATCGCAACGGCGGTGTCGTTTTTCCTCGGCTACCGAAGTCTCGGGATCGTTTCGGTATACGCGACGGTACCGATCGTTCTCGTTGCGTTCGCGTACGCGATGTCCGACGGAGTCAGTACGGCGTTCGAACCGGAGCGACCGCGGGTAACGGCGAGACACGAGTTTGCCCTCTTGATAGCGCTCTTTCTGGTCCTCCAGGGCGTCTCCGTCCTCCTCCTCGCGAGGACGGCGGTCCGTCCCATCACGTATTATGCCGTCGCGGCCGCGATGGTGGCTGTCATCGTCATTCAGGTTTTGCGGCTGGATCTCACTCGATCGCGAGTCAGCGCTATCCTGCTCGAGATAGCGGCGCTGATGGCGAACCTGATCTGGTCCGTGACGTTGAACTACCACTACTACTTCGGCCGGACGGACGTGTTCGGTCACGAGAGTTCCATCCAGAGCCTTCTGGACGTCCATCACGTCACGGGTGCGTTCGGCGAATACGAAGCGTTCCCCCTCTGGCACGTCCTCATCGCGTCCGAGGCGATGCTGTTCGACGGTGGGGCGGATACGCTTTTCCTGGCGTTTCTCACGTCCGGTATCGCGTTCATGGTCTTGATCGCGACGGTCTACCTGCTCGCGAGACGCTTCGGGTTTACCAAGGATGTATCGTTGCTAGCGGCACTCCTCATGTGTCTCCAGCCGTTCGTGATCTTCAGCGGCATGTATGCGATTCCGCGAAGCATCGCGTCCGTCCTGTTCGTCGTATCGCTGCTCGCGCTGGTTCGAACCGGGTGGCGATACGCGGTTCTGTTTCTCGGCTTCGCCGTCGCCATCGCCGTCTATCACACGGTCACGATCCCGTTTATTATCGCTACGTTGAGCGTCTACTACGTGATCGAGCGATATCTGCCGTCGATGACGAACGACCAGGAATACGTCGTGAGACCGGCACATCTCTTCGCACTGGCCGGAATACAGCTCGGATACTGGCTGATCGCAGCACCGAATATACTCGCTCGAGTGGTGACGGTCCTCCAGGAGTCACTGATCGCCGGAATCGGAGGGGGAGGCCAGACGGAAACGGAAGCGGCGAGCGAATTCATCTCGATGCCGTTCCACGAACTGGCGAACTACGTGCCGTTCAGTTTCCTCCTGCTGTTCATCCTCTACGGCGTGATACGCGGACCCGCGGTTTCGAGGATATCGTTCCGCGGAAAGGTGGTCCTCTTGACCAGTCTCGCGTTGAGCGCCGTTTCGTTCCCCGGGCCGCTACTACTGGTCGGCGAGCAGTTGAACATTCTACGCTTCAGTCTCTACACTGCCCCGTTCATCGCGATCGGTGCGGCAGTCGGCGTCGTCGCTGCCCTCCGAACTGAGTTCCGATACGGGACGAGCGACCTCAAAGTCGGACTCGTCGTCGTTCTCCTTCTCACGTCGGGGTTCGTCGCCGTCTCGAACGACTTCGTCGCGTCCGATAATCCGCTGGTCGAGCGGGAGTTCTACACGCACTACTTCACTGAAGCCGAAGTGGAGAGTTTCGACGCCGTCGGCGAAGCGGCCGGGGACGACGTGATGTCCGACTACGTAACGTGTCGATATTACTCGTCGTCGCCGACCGGCGAGTGTAACATCATCCAGGCCGATCCGGAAACGGGAGACGTCCATTTCGAGGGACAGGATCTGCTGTTGGTGAGAGAAGGAGAACTTGCAGATCGCCCGTTACAGTTCTACGCCACCGACGAGTACGTCGAGGATCCGGCGTACTACGAGTCCCTCGAGTACGCCGATCAGGATTCGCCGGTATGGGACGGTCGTTCGTCGAGTGATAGGGTCTACGATTCAGAGGGCGTGAGCGTGTACGCCGATGACTAACAGTGGTTCGAACGCCGACGGGAGCGGCAACCGGAGGCCGCGAGCGCCGGTCACGGCGTATCTCTCTTTGCTGCGTACACTGCGCGCTACCACGCAGTATCACCCGTTAGCATTATATACCGGTGCATCACGAGTAATCGGCTAGTTTACCAATGACTCGCACGCAGTCCGATCTCAAAGAGCAAAAAGAGTACTTCAGTTCGGAGGAATTGCTCGAACACTACACATCGGACGCGACGGGCGGATTGAGCCCGGAGGAACGAGAAGCGATCACGCGGTATTTGCCGGCCGACGGAACCCGCATCCTCGATCTCGGTTGTGGAACCGGTCGAACGACGACGGCCCTCGAACGGATGGGGTTCGACGTAGTCGGTGTGGATTTCACGGAATCGTATATCGAACGCGCCCGATCACTGTTTCCGAAACCGCAATTTCTCGTCGGCGACGCCACGACGTTACCGTTCGACGACGAAGCCTTCGACGGCGTGGTGTTTCTGGGTCTGGGATTTAGCACCGTTTTGCCCGAAGAAACGCGTTACACGGTCCTCCGAGAGATTCGACGCGTGTTGCGCCCGGACAAACCAGTTATCTTCAACACGCACAATCGCTTGAGCACGTACGTCATTCGAGAGTTCAGCCTCGAGGGCGTTTACGAGTTTCTCGAGTTCTGGGCGCACAATATCTGGAAGAAGCGGCTCTTCTCGCGGTACAAATCGGACACGACGGTCGAAGACGGTCCGACGGACGTTTACTATATTCGCCCCGAATATCAGAAGCAGCAGTTGCGAAACTGCGGCTTCGAGAGCGTCGAAACGGTGCGACCGGACGGCGTTCTCCGGAGTCGATTCCATCATCCCCACTATATCGCGAGAAAACCGTGACGAGTTCGAATTCCGTCGTTTCGTCGCCGAGCGATCTCCTGGCTACTATTGCTATTTTAAATCACCATTTATTTCAATTTTCCAGTACTAGGCCAGATATAACTATGGTCGCTAACCCATAGCGTATTAAAGTGAGCTATCAGTGAATTCGGTCCTCATACCGACGGGGTATGATCCTGCGAGCTATTCGTGCGTCCGATCGCTCTCTCGACGCGGAATTCACACGATCGTGGCCTCGGAACACGAGAACGCGCTCGCGACTGCATCCACGTTCTGTGACGAGGTTATCAGTATCCCTTCTCCAGAATCGGATTTTTTACGCTACAAGGCAGCGCTTCTCCGGATCGCCGCTCGAGACGACGTTCGAACGATCGTGCCGGTCCGTGCACCCGATCCGTATCTGTTGAGTAAATATTTCGACGAGTTCAGCGACGAAGTCACGGTCGTCACGCCGGGGTTCGAAACCATCGAAAGCGTCCACGATCGAATTCGTCTGATTGAGGCCGCACAAAACGCCGGTGTGCCCGTTCCGGAAACGAACACCATCGACGAAGTCACCGACTGGGAGAGCGAGCAAATCATCAAATCACGGTATAATGTCCTCACGGAGGAGTACTGCGACTCCTACTCCGAACGCGATTTCGCGACAGCGAAACGTGTGAAACACCTCGATGCGGGTGAACGGCCGGATCCAGAGACGATCCGCGAGGAAATGCATCACGACCCTCTCGTTCAGGAGTACGTCTGCTCGTCGGACGAGTACGTCTTCGGTGCGCTGTACGATCACGGCGAACCGGTGACGACGTTCCAACATCGACAGATCCGCGGCGAGTCTTACACGGGCGGTGGCGGGGTCTACCGTCGGTCGATCGACATTCCCGAACTCGAGGCGGTCGGCCGCACGCTTTTGGATCACCTCGAGTGGCACGGACCCGCGTGTATCGAGTATATGCGGGACGCGGAAACCGACGAATTCAAACTCACCGAAATCAATCCCCGTCTCTGGCAATCACTTCCGTGTGCCGTCCGTGCGGGTGCCGATTTCCCCCTCGACTACTGGCGACTGGCGACGGGACGACCGGACTCGGTCGATCCCGAATACGAGACCGGTGTCGGAAGTCATCTGCTGTACGGCGAACTCGGCTATCTCTCGAGCGTCGTAAACGAAGAGTCCGCACTCGTGGATCGACCGTCTCTCTTCGGGGCCGGACTGGAAATTCTCGTATCGTGCTGTATGGATCCGCACTTCGATCTCCTCCGATACGACGATCCGCGTGTGTTCCTCTCCGGCTTGCGCTACGTTCTAACGGAGACCAGTAGGGCAGTCCACTCACGGTAGTGCGTCAAGTAGTCGATGGGGTGAAACGGTAGTCACGCTGATTACGATCGGAATCGGGCCAACGTTTCAGGGCGCTTTTCAGACACACCGTTATATCGTTGTCGTACCGCCGTTTTGATGTCCGAAAGATCGGTCCCTTGCAAGTGACGCTGAGCGGAATACGCTTTCTTTGCCAGACGCATCAGATTCGATTTGACTTCGTAGTGAGATCGGAGTTGAGCGTCGAATTTGCTCTTGTAATCGCTGATTCGTTCGACACCTGCATTTCCGAGGTCGTAGCGTTCGACCGACTTCAATTCCGGATCGTCGAGGATATCCTCGATAATCCGCCAATGGAGGAGACTGTTTACACTCACGTTCTGGTAGTTCGCTTTCGCTCCGCCCTGCCAGAATATCGCCTCGTCGTTCGAATACAGGATGGTTATGCCACTGAGATAGCTCCCGTCGGGAGCGCGTGCAACGTACACTCGAGATCGATCGTCGGGGGAGTCCACGAGGTCTTCAGAAAACGACGGCGGGGTGGGATAGGAGAGTCCCTGTTCGGCGTGACGCTCTTTCATATCGGCACACACCTGTCGAGCCGCATTCCCTCCCTCTACGGTGATGTCGATATCGAGTTCGTTACGCTTTCGGATCTCACTGCGGAGATCGCTCGTAAACGCGTTTAACACGTCTTCTACCCCTCGTTCTGCGAGATCGATGGCGTACGTAAACCGAGCATCGACGTACAGACCGTTCCAGCTATACGGACGAGGATCGGTGTATTCGGGAGTAGAAACCATTCCGAACGCCGTCAGCGGATCTGCGGCGTCGATTCGTTCGAGAACGGCTTCGGTGAACCGCTGATTAGCCTTTTCCCGTTTGCGCTGTTTCGGACTCGTTGGCATCAAAACCGGACCCAGCCGTGGAACGGCGAGTCCGGGTGGTGGAGACATGACGAACGTCAGTGGCCCTTCATCGCGGACGAAGAGGGGAAACAGACCGACGGGCTGTTCGCCGCGTTTACCGACGAACAACCGAACGTTGCCGTCAGCGTACCGATCGATCACCTCGAGTGCCTCCCCCGTGTGGAAGGGATCGAACCCCGTCTCGGGGAGATGATCGGTCCACTCGTCGGACGTGATTTCCGTTACGTCCATCGCTCCTCAGCGTCGGAGATGTTCGATGGGTGAACGTCTCTGTTGAAACCGTTTCGGCTCCTCCCCCCATCAAACGATACGGACAGAAACCGGCGGTAACACCGTCTGTATGGGGCGAAATTTTCCGATTGGAGAACGGAACGGGAATCGCCTTCAGGAGTTTCGATAGTCGGTACGTACGGTAGTGTTTTGAATCCCCAGCCCATGCTATCGTAGCACAGATATGTGGACTTCGTTATGATCGTGGTATCGAGGAAAGGGAGGGCCGACAGGAGCGAAAATGGGCCGATACTCTGTCCCTTTTGGTGGAATCTTCCTTTAATACTCTCTCTTCGGAACAGATTCGGAAAGATTCGTGCACCGTGATATAGCGCTTCCGGCACTGTCTAGTTGAGTCAATTTGAGAAGTGAGCAGGTCGTTGAGTGAATTGGTTAGATGCTCGCAGACCTGCTCAGCGAGAACTATGAGGCGGATTTAGAAGAATCTTGGGAGAACGAGCGGACGGCGACGCCCGTCAGGGCGTTCGCCGTCCGCCTCCATCAGACCGGTTGTTCGCTTCGGGAGACAACAACGATTCTCGCTGAATTAGGCGTTGAACGCTCTCATGGTGCGGTTTGGAACTGGGTTCATCGGCTGGCTGACAGCGGACGCGACCCGCCGACGGCATCGCCGTCGCGGGTCGCTGTCGACGAAACCGCTGTCAAGATCAACGGCGAATGGTCTTGGTTGTACGCTGCAATAGACATCGAGACAAAGTTGATTCTCGATGTTGCGTTATTTGGGCGGCATGGCACCGATCCGGCGGCTGCGTTTCTCCATCGACTCGCGGAGAAACACGATCTCTCGGATGTTGAGTTTCTCGTTGATCAATTCGGCTACCGGACTGCCCTTGCTCGATTAGGTTTGAGCGGTCAGGTCAACTATACCGACCGAAACCTCATCGAAAAGTGGTTTCACACCCTCAAAATGCGTATCGACCGCTTCCATAATTCGTGGGTGGGCAGTCGGTCGAGCGTCCGCGAGTGGCTTGAACAGTTTATGCATTACTACAACCATCAGAGACCGCATCAAGCTCTCGATGGAAAGACCCCGATTGAGGAGGTACAGAACTAGACAGTGCCGCGCTTCCGATACCCTCATCGAAAAACAATATCTGCTGCCTATATTATAGATTTCATTACTTTTTTCTAGATAAAAGATATACAGATACTCGAACAACATATTATAGCAGAAAGTTCATAACATATGGCGATCGACCGACGCTGAGAACCGATGACAGACAACCACGACTACGATGCGCCCGAAAAAGGTGCGACCGACTGGCATCTTCCTCTGAACAGCAATTTCGAACAGCTCGATACCGACGTCGAAATTCGCGATTCCGAGGGCGAACTGAACAGTTATCAGCCGAAAGCGGGGGCGAAGTTCTTCGCGACGGATACCGGAAACGTCTATCTGGGCGACGGATCCAAGTGGACCCGCGCGCCGACCGGAACCCGCCTGGACGGCGACGTCGTGAATCGGACGGAGCCGATCGATTCGCTCCCGGGGAACATCTACGTCACGAACGATTCGACGGCCGACCCGACCGAGAACGACGGTGACATCGTGTTCTACGTGAATAATGAGTAAGATACGATTCGACGGATCGCTCACCGATATCGAGCAAATCCGCGCTCGCTACGGTGGTGCACTCGAGAACGTCTCCGAAGTCCGCGTGCGATCGGGCGACGCGTTACGCGTCGTCTGGACGGACGACGAAACCAGCGACTATGCGCTTATCGACGACTTCGAGGACGGCGTCGCCGCGAACTGGACCGGTTCGAGCGGTCACGCGACCGCCACGGATACCGCGTTCCGCGGTAGCGCGTCCGCCTACCGGGAAGCGGGGTCTGCCCTTCGAGCGGGCGCGGACGATTTCCCCGGCGCGATTCGGCGGGGCGGCGAGTTCGTTAGCGGTGCCGTCTACTCCGGGACGGGCGCATCGTACGTGTCGCTCGAATTCGGCCGCGACGATCCGACCGTCTTCCAAAACTACGGCGTGTTCGTCGACTGGGACCAAAACCAGTTCCGTATTGCAGATCGGTCCGACGGATCGACGTGGCGGACGCTCACGTCGACGAACGTACCGTTGGAGGCCGACCGTTGGTACGACGTCGTCCTCTACTGGGGCGCCGACGACGGTCTCAAGGCCTGGCTCTACGACGACGGAGACGAACTCGGAACGATCGAAACGCTCGGAACCGGTCGCGACGGCGACTACTGGGCCGTCTGGATGCAGGAGACGGGTAGCCAGAACCTCCGACTGGACTTCGTCCGTCAATCCGAGACGCATCCGTACACGGGCCAGCATTACGAGGACGTCGTAGTCGAAGCGGACGAACCCGAACTCGGTGAGTTCGACATCACCGTCGATCCGGATCAGCTGAATTCGGTCGGAGACGAGTATCATGTATTCGGCTCCGGGCAACACAACTGGGATCTCTCGGCAGACGCCTCGAACAGCGGCGAACAGTCGGTTTGCGGGTACGTTCCCGCCGGGAGAAACTGGGGAGACAACTGCAACGTCCGGTTGCCGGATCGCGGCTACGGTCAACCCGACGAACTCTATCAGCGGGCGATGTTCTATCTCGATCCCTCGTGGCAGATGCGGGACGCCGAGAACTGCCGGATCTGGAACGCCGGGTTGAACACCGAGGCCGGAAGCGGCGGATCGGGCGGCGGCGATCCGTCCGGAGACAACGGCTGGTCGACGCGCCTGTACGCGCGCGGCGATAGTTCCCTTCCCAGCGGTCACTACGACATGCTGACGTACACCTATCACCTCGACATGCCGGGCTCGTACGGAGAATCCGAGTACTGGGGCGTCAGCGTCCCTCGCGGCCAATGGCACGAACTCGAGACGTACGTCAAACTGAACTCC
This sequence comes from Haloterrigena alkaliphila, assembly GCF_017352155.2. Taxonomy (NCBI): domain Archaea; kingdom Methanobacteriati; phylum Methanobacteriota; class Halobacteria; order Halobacteriales; family Natrialbaceae; genus Haloterrigena; species Haloterrigena alkaliphila. The sequence continues at coordinate 711,953 of NZ_CP071462.1, read as the reverse complement.
GTGTCGAACGGACGGGCGAACTACGACGGAGTCGTTCGATGTTGGCTCAACGGCGAACTCACCTACGAGCGAACGAACTTCCGCTGGCGAACCACCGAAAGTATGGCCCACGAGTACGCCGGACCCGTCCTCCACTACGGCGGCGGCTACACCTCACCGAGCGAGCTGAACCTGTTCGTCGACGACCACCAGCTCAAGATCGGTAATCGACCGTAGATCGGCCGCCGATCTCCACCGCGGTTTCGAAACCGATCTCACTCGAATTCGATTTTCGACTCCAGAGACCGTGATTCGAACCACTCGGAGAGGATCGCGGACAGTACCGACAGGAGTCCGACCGTCGCGAATACGACCGCCGATCTCATCGCGGACGAGACCGACCGATCGTCCGACAGAATGCGGGTCTGTATCGCTCGTAACGCGCCGAACGCGATGGACGCGGCGCCAACGACGTACAGTACCGAAGTCGGGTAGAACCCTCGGTCGACCTGCTTCGTTTTCAGCCGCCACAGGAAATTCTCGAGCAGCATCAGCGACACCTTCCTGACGTACGTCGCGTATTCGATGTTGCTATCCTCGTCGCCGTACAGGGCCGGAATATCGACGTCGGCGATCGGCAGATCGCTGGCGTTCAGCCTGACGAGAACGCTGTTGCAGTAGCCGTAGTACTCGAACAGGTCGCCGACGTCGATCTCTCGAAGCGCCCGGTTGGAGATCGCCGTGTACCCGTTCTGCGGATCGGTCATTCGCCAGTACCCGCTCGCGACCTTCGTCAGTAGCGTCAACAGGACGTTACCGAACGCCCGAAACGGCGGCATTTCCTCCCTGTAGGAGGTGTTCATGAACCGCGATCCTTTCGTATACTCCGCCGGTCCATCGACGATCGGATCGAGAAATCGGTCCAGATACGTCGGATCCATCTGTCCGTCTCCGTCGATCGTCGCGACGACGTCGATGTCGTCGACGAGTGCGGCGAGATAGCCGGTCTTGATCGCACCACCGGCTCCGCGGTTCTCGGCGTGACGGATCGAAACGACGCGACCGATCTGCTCGACGGTCTCGACGCGGTTTTCGAACTGGGCGTCGAACCGCGTTTGGCCGGCCCCGCTTCGGGAGAGCGTTGCGGAGCCGTCGAGTCGGTACCGGGAACTACCTCCCCCGAAACCGTCCTCGGTGCTCCAGTTCGTCGCGTCCCGTTCGGCTGCGTCCGTAATCTCCGCCCGCGTGCCGTCCGTCGAACGATCGTCGATAGCGTAAATGCGATCGACGTACGTCGGGACGTCGCGAACGACGTCTCCCACGAGCCCTTCCTCGTTGTACGCCGGAATCACGACGCCGATCGTGTGTTCGTCGTACATCGTTTCAGACGCGGTAGGTCGGTGCTACGTACTCGTCTCGCGCGGTTTCGCTCGAGAAATTGCCGGTCAGGTCGACGAGAACCGGTGAATCGGCGTCCGACTCCCGGGACGGGGGCTGGAGATCGTGGAACTCGTCGTGTAACGTCGTCACGACCAGCGCGTCGTACGCCGAGAAGTCCGGGTCCTCGATGGCAGCGATATCGAACCGGTCTTCGATTACCTCGTTCGGAACGTTCGGGTCGAAGCCGAACAGTTCGGCGTTGTACTGTTCTAACTCGTCGAGCATTTGTTCCAGTGCCGGGTTCCGGACGTCGTTCGTGTTCGCTTTGTACGCGATACCCATAACGAGCACTCGCGGACGGGTGGACGCCGCGGAACGGTTACGGTCCGCCGTCGGTCGTTCGGGCCCCGTCGATTCGCTTCGATCGGTCCCGGCGATTTCCTTCATAACCCGTTCTGCGACGAACCGCGGGTATTCGTCGTTCACGTTCCGTGCGCGTCGCATGATCTCGGGGGCGAATCCGTTTCGTTCGAATCGGGAGATCATGAAGTACGGGTCGACGGGGATGCAGTGACCGCCGACCAGTCCCGGTTCGTACGGATGGAAGTTCCACTTGGTCTGTGCCGCTTCGAGTACGTCGCGGGGATCGAGTTCGATGTCGAGTTCGCCACATCCCATCGCGAACTCGTTTACGAGCGCGATATTGACGTCTCGTTGAACGTTTTCGAGACACTTCGCCGCTTCCGCCGTCGCCATCGTCGGCGCGAGGTGGATCTCTTCCTCGAGAACGCTCCTGTAAAGGGATGCGATATCGTCGCGGGTGGCTTCGTCCTGACCGCTGACGATCTTCGCAGTGTGTTTGAACCCGCTCACGTTCGGACTGATGCGTTCCGGAGAATAGCCGACCGAAAACTCCGATCCGGCGTCGAACCCTGACCCCCGTTCGATAGCGGGTATCAGGACCTCGCGAGTCGCACCGGGATACACCGTCGACTCGAGGACGACCGTCGTGCCCCTCTCGAGGTGTTCGCCAACGGTTTCTCCTGCGTCGGAAACGATACTCAGATCGGGTCGGTTCCAGGCATCGATCGGCGTCGAGACGGTGATGATCACGTAATCGACGCCCTGGATCACGCTCGGATCGGCGGTGAACGTGACGTCACTCCGTTCGACCTGCTCGGAATCTAACTCCTCGTTGGGATCTTGTCCCTGTTTCAATGTCTCGATCTTCTGTTCGTCGATGTCGTAGCCGATCACGTCGTGGCCCTCCGAATCGAATGCGATCGTTTGCGGAACGCCGACGACCCCCAGTCCCAAGATACAGACAGTACTCATGCTCTCCTCCTGTCCCTAGGCGCTGCCTCTGTTTGTTATGGAGGGTGGAAAAAATTCCATTCACAAATTATAGTACTAAAGTCAGCTGAACCGGATGGTCACCTCGTGTGAGAGAAATACTGCTAATCATTCCCACTGTTGGAGAACGTATCGAGGACGGTTCGAACGTCGATGAGACCGCTGCCGATCGTCAGCGCGGCCCACAAGACCGCTCCGCACGCTATGATTACACTGAGTGAGACGGCACCTGTAATATATCGAGATAGCCCGGCAACAATACCCGCCATGACTGCCGTAATCGCGCCGATGTGCCCGAGTTTTCCGAGTAGATACCGCTGGCGCAGAGCGATTTCCGATTCGACGAGATACAGGCAGAGGCCAGTATAAAAGAACTGCATCAGGACGGTTGCGAACGCCGCTCCGACAGCGCCGAGAAGCTGGAGGAACAGGACGGTAAACACGATATTACCGATCGATGTTGCGGCTTTCATCTTCGCCCGAGCAGTAGCCTTCCCGAGATAGTCGAGAATATCTTCGGTCATCTCCGTTACTGCGAGGAGACCGATGCCGACGGCAAACACCTGCAGTATCGGAACGGCGCCTCGGTAATCGGGTCCGAAAAGGGTGGTCACGATCGGGTCGGTGAGAATGATGAGTCCCGCAATAGCAGGAAGATAGAAGAGGAGGCCCGAGACCAACATGGTTTCGTATACTCGAGCGGCACCGCTCTCGTCGTCTGCAACCGTACTCTCGCTGTACTGGGGACCAACGGCGAAGCCGATCGACGACGCGGGTCCGGTACAGAATCTCACGACCTGTTTGCCGATGGTGTAGAAGCCGACCGTAGCGGGGTTCAGGAAGAAACCGACGATGACGATATCGATGTCCTGCTCGAGAACCCAGGCGCCGCGGGTCACGGTCAGCGGGACGCTGTACGAGATGATATCGCGAGGAAGACCGCTTTCCATCACGTCTGCGGAGGGGTATCGGCTGGTCCGCAAGAACAACAGCGTTAACCCGATGCCGGCGGACAAAGCGAATCCCATGATGTATCCGACGAGCGCGCCGAGCGTTCCGTAGCCGACGGCCACGAGAGCGACGACGAAGAGCAATCGACCGACGCCCTCGCTCGCGTACACCGTCGAGCTCTGCGCGATATTCTCGAACCCCTGTAACACTACTCGAGAGTAGTTATAGAGCGTCGCACAGACGATGTACAGGATTCCGACGAGGAGAAGCGGTTCCAGCGTCGGATCGTCCAAGAGATGGGCTATCGTTCCCGCGGAAACGAACAGCGCCGTCACGACGATACTGATCGTGATGAGATTATACTGGAACGATTTGCGAACGATATGAGGGATCTGTGACGGATCAGTGTCGAGGTAGTTCGAGACGTACGTGGCCGTCGACTTCGCGAGTCCGACGCTGCTGAACAAGCGTCCGATCGAGAGGACCGAGATGACGAGGAACAATCGACCGTATTCGTCGGGAGCTAGCTGTCTCGTCAGAAAGACGATGACGATGCCGGTCGTCAGATAATAGAAGAACTTGGCGGAAAGTTCGGCCTTGAATCCGCGGAGGATGGTAGAGACATCGATCATACCTAGTTCGGGCTGTGAGTGTCGATTACGCAGTCATCTGATTTCGTCTCGGTACTGAATCTCGAGCGGGTCAGCGACGCACCGTCACTCGACCGGCGTCTCGCGGCGAGTCTGACGAGGCGAACGGTCTCACGACTCCGTTTCCGTGAGCGTCGTTCCGTCGGGTCGGTACCACGATTCATCGGCTCCGCTCCAGACGACCATCTGTGGAAACCCCTCGCCGGTGTGTAACGCGACGTCCCCTGCGTATCGCCCCGCAACGCCGTTCGACTCGAGATCTTGCGGCGAGATCGTCCCGCTCTGCCTGAGCCTGTAACCGTTGTTGAAATCGATAAACGCGGTCGGATCCCGGTTCTCGAGCGTGTCCGCGTGGGTCGCGGGACAGAAATCGATATCGGTTACGTTCGAGTCGGACCCCGTCGACCCGCCGCGGACGCCGACGAACGCGCTGTCGTACAGTTTGTACGTGCACGAACGAAGATACCCGTTGCTCGCGTTTCGCAACTCGATTGCTCTCGCAGCTTTCTCCCGCTCCGATCCCGGGTCCAGTCCCTCGTACGAACCGTTGAAACGGCACGCGTCTATCGCGAGCCCGGTAACTCCGGAACCGATGTTCGGCGTCTCTCCGTCCGCTTCGCCGAAGTACACGTCGACGGCGTCTTCGGGAATGTCGAGCCCGTTCGACTCGATATACGCGTTCCCGAGATAGAAGGCTTCGGCGTCTCTCACGTCGAGTCCGTGTCCGCGGTTTTCCTGTATCACGCCGCCGATCCAACTATTACAGGCGTGGTGGATCCGCACTCCGGCTTGCGAATCGTCGTTTTGACCGCAACGCATCGCGAGGCAATCGATGAACGTCGTCGCGTTCGCGTAGGCGTCCTGTTCGAGTCGAAACCCGTTTCCGCCACACTCCCAGGCTTCGACGCGATCGAACGAGACGCCGAAGGTTCCGAAGTCCGAAGGGGCGAGCCGAACGCCGTGGTTGCCGCACTGAAACAGGGTCAGATTCTCCAGGCGACTGTACGGACACTGGTAGAGCGTGATACCGGTATTTCCGCCCTCGATCGAAAAGTTCCGGAGGATGATTTCTCGTTGATATTCGAAGCCCGGACCGACGATTTCGAGGACGTTCTCGTCCGTTTCACTCGCGTCGATCGTCGCCCCTCCCGTCCCCTCGAGAATGATCGATATCCCGTAGCCATTTGGATCGCGCGTATCCATCTGAATCGGGAACGTTTCGTCCGCAGCCTCGTAAGACGGCGTGAATCTAATAATGCCGCCGCCCTCCTGAAGGTCGTTGTACGCCGACTGGATCGTCTGGTACTCTTGATCGGGACCGACCGTGAGCAAGTCGCGTTCTCCGACCTGGGTAGTCACGTTCGGTTGGGGAGAGTTGCCTGGAAGCTGACACCCGGAAAGGGCCATCATCGCCGCCATCCCACCCGCTCTCAGTAATGATCGGCGTCTGGTGGCGAACGGTGACCTCTCGCCGCCAGCGCGCTGCCGTTCCATGGGTCGCAGTTCGTTACTTCCGTCGTTAGTATTGGCACCTTTCAATGGGGATTTCAGACCAACGTGACTTTTACTCGCGAACTCACCGTTGGCGACCGTCGATCTCGAGCGAGGTCGATCGAACTGACAACGGTCGCTAAGAGACTAACTCAGAATTATAAACGTACCGTTCTCCCGAAGACGCCTTATAATGTGAATTACTCCCGGATGTAACCATCTGACGAAAGTATCGGTAAAATATCGTCTTACTGGTACTAGAGCGGGAAACTGCTGTAGAAATGACGGCTGAATCGCGGAAACTGTAATAACCGTCTATACGTACGGGCGTTTTGGACGGTCTATGAACGTCCTTGCAATCGGTGCACATCCTGACGATATCGAGATCGGAGCAGGAGGAGCCATCGCACTTCATCGTATGCGCGGGGACGCAGTGACGTTCCTTCTGTTGACGAGCGGCAGTGAAATCGCTGATTCGGAACGACGGAAGCAAGAGGCGACCGCGGCGGCGGACGTTCTCGGCGTAGAAGACGTCAGATTTCTCGGGTTCCAGGATACACAGGTTCCGTACGGATCGGAAGCTGTCAAGCGGATCGAAAGTCACGTGCAAGAAACCGAACCGGATCGAATTTATATCCACACGGAAGAAGATACGCATCAGGACCATCGGAAGTCCTCGCTGGGAGCGATCGCTGCGACACGAAATTCGAACGAAGTCCTCGCCTACGAATCCCCGTCCACGAGATCCTCGTTCGCCCCGCAATACTTCGTACCGTTCACGGAGTCCGTTCTGGAAAAGAAAATAGAGGCGATCGAGACCCACGAGAGTCAGTCGACGAAGCAGTATCTGGAAGCGGACGCGATGCGGGGACTGGCTCGATTCCGCGGCCAGCAGGCCAGTTCGAAGTACGCCGAATCCTTTCAAGTGATCCGGATCGTCGATAAACTCGATGAATCCGTCGAACTCCCCCAATTTCAGGAGTCAAGAGTCGAGCGTCACTAGCTCCTGCTACCGCGGCCGACATTCACAGGGTTACGGTCGGCCACTCGAATCAGACGGGTAGTGTCGCGTGAGACTCCGTCTCAATAATGACTCGTGGATTCTCGACACAGCATATTAACCTCCGAAAGCGTCTCTACCCTTCTTGTACCGAATTGTTCCCCGTGTAGGTATGCCTGAATCAGTCGCTATCTATCAACCGCGATACTACCCTCGCCTTCACTATCTGGCCCGAGCGAGTCAATCGGACGTCTTCGTCCTCTTAGACGACGTCGAGTTCTCCCGCCGATCTCGCCAGCATCGCGCAGAACTCTCTCTCGGATCTCAACAGTGGCTGACCATCCCCGTCAAACACGAGAACGACGACGTTCTACTCACCGAAGCCGAAATAGACACCTCGAGCCGATTCGCGGAGAAACATTACGGGACGCTCCAGCACAAGTACGGGTCGGACGCCGAGATACTGAAACCGTTCTACGAAGGCGTCGACGATCGGCAGGTGCTCCGACTCGTCGAGATCACCGTCCCGACGCTACTCGAGATGTTCGATCGATTCGACGTCGACACCGAGGTCGTCCGTTCGAGCGAACTCGACGTGGACCGCCCGAGAGATGCGTCCGAATACCTCGCTCGGTTAGTCGATGCGGTGGGTGGATCGACCTATATTTCCGGCGAAACGGGGTACGAGAACTATCTCGAGGAAGAACCGTTCGAACGACGCGACCTCGATGTAGCGGTCCAGCAATGGACCCCGGAGTGGGAAGACGGGAACGTGTGCTGTCTGGAGGTCTTGTTCGAGAGTTCGTCACCGAGGGAGCACGTGGAAGCGAATCCGAATCCAAGTATACGACACGGATGAGGACGGCAGGATCCGACGATCAGTCACGCAGCGACGCACGGCGCCCGATTCCCGTAGATCTGGCCGGCGTAGTCGTACTGACGATCGCCGTCAACGTGGCTGTGTTCGCACCGATTCTCCGAGAGACGCCGCTTCGAATTCCGCTCGGATTGGTCCTTCTCCTGTTTTTGCCGGGATACGCGGCGATCGCAGCGGTGTTTCCCGAGCGGGTGGACACGACCGACGAATCGACGAGCGATACCCTCTCGGTCGTGACGCTGCCCGCGTCGATCACCCCGCTCGAACGCATCGTTTTTTCCTTCGGGGCCAGTATCGCGCTCGTTCCACTGATCGGGCTACTGCTGGATGCGACACCGTGGGGGATCCGTCTCGTTCCGATGCTACTCGCCGTAAGCGTTAGTACGTTGGCTGTGACAGGGTTGGCGATCGGTAGACGATGGAGCGTTCCCGAAGCGAATCGGTTTCGAATTCCGTACGGATCGTGGATGGCGGCGATGCGTGCCGAGCTCCGTGCGTTCGATCGAGCGAGAGACGGGCTCGTTCTCTTCGTTCTCGTCGGTGCGGTCATTTTCGCTTCCGGAAGTGTCGCCTATGCCGTCGCTGGCCCCTCACAGTCCGGGCAGTATTCGTCAGTAACTCTCGCTACGGAGACCGGCGACGGGGAACTCGTTACCGAGGAATACCCGACCGATCTGGAGCGGGGTGAGAGCGGTGAGGTCGTTCTTTCTATCGATAACGACGAACAGGAGACGGTTACGTACACCGTCGTTGCAGTGGAACAACGGGTAACGTCTAACGGCGACGAGATCACCGTTCAGGAACAACGCGAACTCGAACGCTTCGAAGAACGAGTCGAACACGGGCAAACGTGGACGCGCACCCACGAATTCGAACCCACGATGGCGGGACAAGATACTCGAATCGTCTGGTTAGTCTACTTGGATGGTTCCATTCCGAACGAACCGTCGACAGCGAATGCGGCCTATCACGTACAACTTACGGTCGATGTTACCGAGTGACGTGATCGATTAGCTTCGAGGGGGTCAGCCATTACCGCTTGAAAATTCTTCACATATAGGTGTCACTTATCGTGTCGATAGCTGCCGCAATAGCGACGCTCGAATGCTAAATCCCTGATTCGTTGGAGGTGTTGATGAACGGATTCTCGCACCTCGAGCGCCGCGGCTACGATTCCGCCGGTATCGCGATCGCGAATTCGCCGGTGACCGTGTACGAGCGGGAGGGGAGAACTGTCCGACCGACACCGTACCGCGAAACGACTTGCTCGGCTTTCGCACTGATTCGATGATCAGTTTCCGGCCGAACCGATAACCACGGCCGTCGAAAGCGGTCGATCCCCGAACCAGTTTCGATCCTCTTGTTTCTATGATATTTTGGCGGAGTTCGCTATCTCCAGTGAACGCCGGGTCACAACTCGTCTCGCTCTGGAACGCGAACAGCCGGATTTGTCGATCCGGAACGAGCTAACCATACATCTCACGTTTAAGTAATGAATATGTGTATACCATGAATTATAGAAAGACAATATAAGATGAATGTATATCTCAAAATATGGTCTCCGAAGGCAATCATTCGACGAGTAGTGGTGATGAAATCGATGACGAACACGCGGTTACGGCGTCGAACAGCGACGCAGCACACGGTCGATCCGGACTCGAATCGCGATTCGAGCGGCGCTCCGTCCTCAAGTTGCTCGGTGTGAGCGCAATCCCGTTCATCGCAGGAACCGCCTCGGCATCGGAGACGAACGGGTACGGGACAGGGAGCTACGGAATCGGTGCGTACGGGGGCGAAACCGGCAGCGAAACCGATACTGGAACTGACAGCGAAACCGACGGTACCGATACGTCCGAGCCGTCGCTCGAGAACACGATTCGGTTCGACGGGATCGGGACGTCGGACGTGAGCGAGTACGAGTTCACCGTCACCGGCACCGTGGAGAAATCGCGCGATGGAGGCGCATCGATCAACGAAGAGGATACGATCGACGGCAATCGCGTTACCGGATCCCTCACCGGATGGCGGGACGCGTTCCGGTTCAGTGGCGACTTGGACACGCTCACTGTCACCGGACAAGCACGCGTATACGTCAACGGCAATCGAGTCGATCCCGCCGATTACGGTGGCGAGCAGTCGCAAGTGGTGACGATCGTCGGCAACGGAACCTATTCGGAATACCAACTCACGTCGGACGGGTCGGTCGAAGTAATCGAAGGCGACGATGTGACGGTCGCCTCCGAAGGCCGTGCCGAAGGCTCGATCGAACGTGGCGTTCACCGACTCCGATTGACAGGAGAGTTGGTCGATTTCACGTTCCTCGAGGGCGGCACGCAGGTCTATCTCGAGAATCAACGGATCGATCCTGCCGATTACAGCGGTGACGTGACGCTTCCGCACGTGATCGTGTTCGATGGAACCGACGCGTCGGGGCCCACTAATTACTCGTTCACGGTCGACGGCCGCGTGAGTCAGTCCGAGTATCTCGGCGCGACGATCGACGAATCGGATTCGCTCGACGGCGCAACCGTCACCGGTGTCGTCGGCGTCGGGGAGCGAGACGCGTACCGATTCGACGGATCGATCGTCGATTTCTCGTCGGCCGGTGAGGCGAACGTCAACGTCGAATACGATGCATCGCTCTGAGTCGACGACCCTATCGACCCGAACTATCGGATGAACTGAGAGCCGAGTAAACCGAATCGGAAACGGATCGGCGGTGAGTGTCTGCGGGCTCTATTTATCGTCGCTCTCTATCTGTACTGCTAAGCGGGGTCGACGGGTTACTGTCATCCGATTTCGACCGCTATCGAACGCGAACGACGGTGCTGTGCTCGAACTGGCGTCCCGACGATGCCGCCGAGAGGAACGATGGCATCGATACAGTTACGAATCGATCGTCAGTTGTCGTCACCGAAGGGAAGCACGTCGTCGAAGAGCCCGGTGAGTCGCTCGAGGATTCCCTCGCCGGGACTGTCGTTCTCTTCGCCGGGATCCGAGGGGGTGTCGTTGTCGCCCCCGTCGGACTCGGTACCGTCGTCTTCGTCGTTGCTCTCCGGAGACTCGTCGTCTCCATCGCTCCCGTTACTCTCGTTTGCTTCGTCGTCCCCGTTACTCTCGTTGCCCTCGTTCGCTTCGTCTTCCGACTCGGTTTCGTTCTCGTCATCCGCCCCGTCCTCGAGTTCCTCCTCGGTTCCGTTGAGATCGTCTTCCGAGTCGTCGCTCGAGTTCTCGCCGTCGTCGGATTCGTTCGTCTCACCGTCGGATTCGTTCGCCTCGCCTTCGGATTCGTTCGCCTCGCCTTCGGATTCGTTCGTCCCGTCTTCACTTGCTTCGTCCGAGTGTGCCTCGCTGTTCGTCTCCTCGATGTCGACCGATTCCGCCTCCTCGTCGTCGTCCGCCGAGTCACCGATCGAGAGGCCCGGACCGGCGGCCACGACCGTCAGTCCGAACGCGACGAGGACGACCGCCACGGTCACGAAGACTGCCGCGGTCGAAACGCCCCCCTGCTGGTCGCCGCGCTGACCACTATCTGCCATTGTACGTGGCCGTTCCGTTTCGAGGAGTTTTGTTACGCACACCAATTTTCACCATGGGTCGCGGTAGCACAGTATCGCGATTCGACGCCTTCGTCCGCGTCGTCACGACCGGCGGAAACCGCCCGAAAGCTTCCGATTCTGGGGGCCTGTACGATCGGGTTAACCGTGTCGCGCGAACCGACGGCGTTTCACGCTGCCGCAGGCTCCCGGAACGGCGCTCGCGGGCCCCGTTGCCGCCGCCGAAACCCGAAACGACTACCGCCTCGAGCCGTCATTCCCGTCCATGGGCAGCTACGAGATCGAACGCTACCTCAACATCCGAAGCGCCTACGGGACGTCGTTCGGTCCCGACGGAGACCGCCTCTCGTTCCTGATGAACACGACCGGGACGCCGCAGGTCTGGACGCTCGAGGACCCCCGCGGGTGGCCAGAGCAGCGGACCTTCTACGACGAACGGGTGAGCTTCGCCTCGTGGTCGCCCGAACGGTCGGAACTGATCTTCGGGATGGACGAGGGCGGCAACGAACGCGCCCAGCTATTCAAACTCGAGGCCGAGACCGGCGAGATCGAGAACCTGACCGCGATGCCCGACGTCAAACACCGCTGGGGCGGCTGGAGCCACGACGGCGAGCGGTTCGCGTTCGCCTCGAATCGCCGCGACGAGTCGGTTTTCGACATCTACGTGCAGGATCGGGACGTACGCGGGGACGACGCGGAACTCGTCTACGAGGGCGACGGCTGGCTCTCGCTGTCGGGCTGGTGCCCCGACGACTCCCGACTGCTGGTCTCGCAGGCCTACTCCAACTTCGATCAGGACCTCTACGTGCTGGATCTCGAGGCCGACGAGCCCGAACTCGAGCACCTCACGCCCCACGAGGGCGACGTCCGGTATCAGAGTGCGAGCTGGGCGCCCGATGGCGAAGGCGTATATCTCGTGACGGACGAGGGCGACGCGGACACGCTCTATCTCGCGTATCTCGACCTGGAAACCCGAGAACTCGAGACCGTCGCCGACGGGGACGAGTGGAACGTCGGCGGCATCGCGCTGGACGACGAGACCGGTCGCTTCGTCTACTCCCGGAACACGGAGGGCTACACCGACCTGACGGTCGGCGAGTTCGACCCCAAGAATCCCACCGAGTTCGAGACGTTCCCCGAACCCGACCTCCCCGGCGGCATCTCCGGGGGCGTGAGCTTCGACCCCGACGCCGAGCGCTTCGCGCTGTCGACGACCGGGGACACGGTCAACACGAACGTCTTCGTGGTCGATATCGAGACCGGCGAGGCCGAGCAGTGGACGAGCGCGCCCACGGCGGGAATTCCCTCGGCATCGTTCGGCGACTCGGATCTCGTTCACGTCGAGAGTTTCGACGGGCTCGAGGTTCCCGGATTCTTCACGCTTCCCGACGCCGCCGACGAATACGGCGAGGACGGAACGACCGGGATCGAGAGCGGAGACGGCGTCCCCGTCATCGTCGACATCCACGGCGGTCCGGAGAGCCAGCGGCGGCCGTCGTTCTCGAGCGTCAAGCAGTACTTCCTCGACCGGGGGTACGCCTACTTCGAGCCCAACGTCCGGGGCTCGGCGGGGTACGGCGCCGACTACGCCGCCCTCGACGACGTCGAGAAGCGGATGGACTCGGTCGCGGACATCGAGGCCTGCGTGGAGTGGCTGCGAGACCATCCCGCGGTCGACCCCGACCGGATCGCCGCCAAGGGCGGCTCCTACGGCGGCTTCATGGTGCTGGCCGCGCTGACCGAGTACCCCGACCTCTGGGCGGCCGGGATCGACGTCGTCGGTATCGCCAACTTCGTCACCTTCCTCGAAAACACGGGCGACTGGCGCCGCGAACTCCGCGAGGCCGAGTACGGCAGTCTGGCGGAGGACCGCGAGTTCCTCGAGGAGATCTCGCCGACGAACAACATCGAGAACATCGAGGCGCCGCTGTTCGTCCTCCACGGCGCGAACGACCCGCGCGTCCCCGTCGGCGAGGCCGAGCAGATCGCCGAGAAGGCCGAGGCGCAGGGCGTCCCCGTCCGCAAACTGATCTTCGAGGACGAAGGGCACGGCTTCTCGAAACTCGAGAACCGCATCGAAGCCTACTCCGCGATCGCCGACTTCCTCGACGAGCACGTCTGAGCGGCCACCGGTCTCGATCTCAGACTGGAACGAATCTCAAAGAGTATACATAATCGGGTAGTGATGTCCCGGGTATGACCGCCATCCAGACGACCGGTCTCACCAAGCGATACGGTGAGACGGTGCTCGCCGTCGACGACCTCGATTTCACCGTCGAGGACGGGGAAGTGTTCGGCTTCCTCGGCCCGAACGGGGCCGGGAAGTCGACGACGATCAACCTGCTCCTCGATTTCGTTCGGCCGACCGCGGGGAGCGCGACGGTGCTCGGCCTCGACGCGCAGGCGGACGGCGACGAGATCCGCCACCGGATCGGCGTCCTCCCCGAGGGGGCGAGCGTTTACGACCGACTCACCGCGCGCGAACATCTCCAGTGGGTCATCGACACGAAGGGCGCCGATGACGACCCGGATTCCGTCCTCGAGCGGGTCGGGCTCGCCGGCGACGGCGACCGACCGGCCGGCGACTACTCGAAGGGGATGACGCAACGACTGGGCTTCGGCATGGCCTTGGTCGGTGATCCCGATATCCTGATCCTCGACGAGCCGTCCTCCGGGCTGGACCCCGCAGGGATGCAGGAAATGCGCGATATCATCCGGCAAGAGGCCGAACGGGGTACCACGGTCTTCTTCTCGAGTCACATCCTCGGCGAGGTGGAGGCTGTCTGTGACCGCATCGGCATCATGTCCGAGGGGCGGCTGGTCGCGACCGGCACCATCGACGACCTCCAGGGCGAACTGGACCTCGGCGCGCCGATCACGCTCGAGGTCGAGACCGTCCCCGATGACCTCGGCCTCGAGCGCCTCGAGGGCGTCCGCTCGGTTAGCGTCGACGGCAGGGCGATCACGGCGATGTGCGCCGAGCCGGCGGTCAAGGTCGACGTGGTACAACGCGTCGCGTCGGTGACGACCGTCCGCGACATCGTTTCCGAGGACGTCTCGCTCGAACAACTGTTCAACACCTACACGAAGGGGAAGCGGGACGAGGACGTCACCGCGGAGGTGTCGGCATGAGTACGCTGGACGTCGCGAAGAAGGACTTCCTCGACGTTCGCCGGGCCAAGATCGTCTGGTTCGTCGGCGCGCTGTACGTCCTCTTCATGGCGATGCTCGTGTACTTCGGTCAGAACGGCAGTCAGGAGCCGAACATCCTGAACGCGCTCTGGAACCTGACCGCCGTCGGCGCTATGTTCATCCCCCTGATCGCGCTCGTGACGGCGTATCTCGCCATCGCGGGCGAGCGCGAGTCCGGCTCGATCAAGTACATGCTGTCGATACCGAACACGCGGCGTGACGTCGTTCTCGGCAAGTTCCTGACCCGGACGTCCGTCGTCGCCGTCTCGATCGTCGTCGCGTTCCTGCTCGGCGGGGGGCTCACCCTCGCGTGGTATCCCGACCCCGAGATGGACGCGTTCGCGATCATGACGGCGCTGACGGTCGTGTACGCGCTGACCTACGTCGCCGTCGCGATCGGCATCTCCGCCGCGACCGACTCCCGGTCGCGCGCGATGGGCGGATCGATCGCCTTCTTCTTCGTCACGAGCGTGTTGAACGTGTTCGGCCCGCTCCAGTTCGCCATCGACTACGTGGCCAACGATCTCGCGGGACTCGAGATCTCGATGTACCAGATCGCCTTCGTCCAGTCGCTGGTCAGCCCGACGGCGGCGTACGTCAACTCGACCGCACTCGCGTTCCCCGAGGGGTTCAACACCATCCCGCCGGACCTCCCCTGGTTCCTGCAGGGCGAGACGATGCTCGTCGTGCTGGTCGGCTGGCTCGTCGTGCCCCTCGCGCTGGGCATCTGGCAGTTCGAGCGGGCGGATCTGAGCTGACGCGACGGTGAGCCTCGGAGGCGTCTCGGTTCGTTCCCGCCTCGCGCTCACGCCACGCCGTCGGTCAGGAGATGACGCGCGTTTTCGTCGCGACCTCGCGCGCGGCCCGCTCGTTCATCCCGTCGCCCAGAATGGTGTAGCGATCGCGGATCGCGTGACAGGTCGTCAGCGCCTCGAGAACCGTCTCGTCGTCGATGCCGAGTTCGTCGGCGGTCGTCGGCGCGTCGATGCTGTTCAGCGCGTCTCGAATGTCGCGCCAGATGCCGTCCTCGCCGCCGTGGAGGTAGGCGGTCATGATCGAGCCGACGCCGACCTGATGGCCGTGCAGCGCCGCGCCGGGCGCCAGCCGATCCAGTTGATGCGAGAAGAGGTGCTCGGCGCCGCTGGCGGGCCGCGAGGAGTCCGCGATGCTCATCGCGACGCCCGAGGACATCAGCGCCTTGCTGACGACCCAGGCCGACTCCTCGAGTCCCGGTCGAATGAGGTCGGCGTTGTCGACGAGAATCTCGGCGGTCATCTCCGAGAGCGAGGCGGCGTACTCGGAGTACTCGACGTCTTTGAGCCGCTTTGCGAGTCGCCAGTCCATCACCGCGGTGTAGTTGGAGATGATGTCGGCACAGCCGGCGGTCGTCAACTCCCAGGGCGCCTGGGCCAGCACTTCGGTGTCGGCGACGACCGCGAGCGGCGGCTTGGCCGCGACGCTGTGGCGGGTGTCGCCGTCCGGGACGGAGCCGCGATTACTGATGACGCCGTCGTGGCTCGCCGCCGTCGGAACGGAGAGAAAACCCATCTCGAGGTGGTGACTGGCCATCTTGGCGATATCGATGGCCTTGCCGCCGCCGATGCCGACCAGATAGGAGACCTCCTCGGCCTCGGCGGTCTCGATCACCTCCTCGACGGCCTCGAACGTCGCTTCCTCGACCGTGACGACGGCGGGGTCGACGCCGGCGGCCTCGAAATCGGCGGCGATCGGGTCGGCGGCGACTTCCTTCGGCGTCGGACTGGTCACGAACAGCGGTCGTCCCTGCAGGTGCAGATCGTCGACGACGTCGACGACCCGGTCGATGACGCCGTGACCGACGACGACGTTTCGCGGCAGACGAATCCACGTCGACTTTTCGAACATACGCACCCTGACTCACCCGCGGGCTATGTGTTTTTCCTGTCGTATCGAGCCGAACGGCATCGCGAGCCACACGGCTCGGCCAGTCAGAACGTGTCCAGAATCCCTAGCACGCGCTCCTCGGCCTCCCGATCGGGGCCGCGCTCGCTCCCGTCGCGGTCGCTCTCGAGGTGAGCGGCGACCGAGCGGGCCATCGCCTCCTCGAGCGGCGTCGACTCCCAGCCCAGCGCGGCGAGTTTCGCCGTCGAGAGGACGTGCGGGTATCCCCGGTAGAGCGGGAAGTCGTCGAGTTCGATGCCGCCGGCCTCGAGTTCGCGCGTGCCGGCGTGGACGATCTCGATGTCGGTCTCGAATTCGTCTGCAATCAGTTCCACCATCTCTCCGAGCGTCACCAGTCGTCGATCCCCCACGTTGTACGCCTCGCCGGCCTCGCCGCGTTCGGCGACGATCCGCAGGGCGCTGGCCACGTCCTCGACGTACGCGCGGTGCCAGACGTTCGTCCCGTCGCCGGGGACGACGACGCGGTCGAACCGGTTCACGCGGTCGATCCACCAGTCGAGGCGCTCGGTGTAGTCGTGGGGACCGTAGACGACGCAGGGGCGAACGCTCGTCGCGTTGACTCCCTGCTCGGCCGCGGCGAAGACCGCGCGGTCGCCCTCCGCCTTGCGGTTCCCGTAGGTCTCCATCGAGTCGTCGGTCGCCTGCTCGGCCGTACAGGGCTCGAGGGGCGTCTCGCCCTCTCGTTTGGGAATCTCCTCGCGCCCGTAGGCCGCGCCGCTGGAGACGTAGACGTAGGCTTCGCAGTCCGCGAAGATTCCGGTGGCCGCGCGGACGTCCTTCGGGTGGTAGGCCACGCAGTCGAAGACGGCGTCGGGGTCGACCGTGGCCGCGGCCGCCTCGAGGGCCGAGTCGTTCGTCCGGTCGCCCTCCACGCGGTCGACGCGGTCGTCGTCCGCGAAGGGGTTCTCGCGGGTCCCGCGATTCAGTATCGTCACGTCGTACGAGTGCTCCAGCAACTCCTCGACGAGGTGGCGACCGATGAAGCGCGTCCCGCCGATCACGAGTGCGCTGTCCATACCCGTTCGTCGTCGCTCCCGGGGAAAACCCTGGCGAAGCGGGCGGTGACGGGCGTCCCCGAACGCCCCCGGTTCCAATCTTGGCGGGTACACGTTCGATTAGCTGACGTACTCTCCGTATGAAAACTCACTCGGAGGGCAAACTGGTTCTTTTGGCCCCTCTCTCGTATCCCCCTTCGAGTATGTCTTCGCAACAGCGGGCCGAGCGATCGGCCGACTATCCGCTCGAGTGCGATCACTGCCACTATCCGATTCCCGGCGACCCCCAGGAGACCGACGACGGCCAGTTCTGTTCGACCGCCTGTCTCGAAGCCGACGGCGACGATGACGCCGTGCCTGATCCGAACGCCTACAAGCGCATCGTCACCGGCATCGAACCGATCGACTCGCTGATCCCTAACGGCGTGCCCGCCGACTCGTTCGTCGCCGTCTCGGGCGAGGCGGGAACCCGCCGGAGCGAACTGCTGACCGAACTCGTCTGGCGGGGGATCGAACGCGGCGAGCCGGCCGTGCTCGTCACCGCCACCACGCCGCCGACGGCGGTCCTCGAGCGCTTCTTCGAGAACGGCTGGAACGTCCTCCCGGCGCTCGAGGACGATCGGCTCCGCCTCGTCGACTGTTTCACCCACCGGCTCGCCGACCGCGACGCCTTCCGCGAGCGTCGCGGCGAGTGGATCGAGTTCGTCGGCGAGGCCGCGGCCGACGCCATCGTTCCGATCGAGGACCCGGCCGATATCGAACCGATTCTGCGGGAATGCAACGCGGCGCTCGACGACCTCGAGATGACCGAGACCGGGCTGGTGGCGATCGATTCGCTGGGCGAACTCGCTCGGGGCCTCGAGACGGATCACATCCACGAGTTCGTCGCGGAGACCCGGGCGACGGTCTGCAAGGCACGGTACGTCCCCATCGTGGCGGGGTGGCCGGCCGGCGACGAGGGCGCGACGATGGACGAGTCCGTCTTCGACGGCATCGTCGATCTGCGGCTGGCCGACCACCTCGAGCCCGAGACCCGGCTTCGACAGCTCGGCGTCCGGAAGCTGACCGGCGCTCGCTACCTCCCACAGTGGATTACCTACGAGTACGAACCCGCCCGCGGGCTCTTCGCGTCCGTCGTGGACAGCGCAACCGGTCGAGCAAGCAACGGCTCGCCGACGCCGCGCGGCGCCCAGCAGCGGCGCTAACGTACCGCCACCGCGCACTCCTCGCGGCGCCTGCACGCGAACTCACGCTCTCCTTTTATCCGCTCGGGCAGTCGAACTCCCGGTGCCGAAGCCGCCGGATCCGCGCGATACTGACCGGCGGCGTACGGTACGGACGGCCCGCACCGGGGCGAGTGACCACCGAACGACCGAGTTTCCAACAGCCATGAACGACCGACACGACCGCGACCGACCGCGAGATCGGCGTACCGACCGCTCGAGTGACGCCGAGCGAGGCGATCAGCACCGGGAGACGGCGGGACGAGGCGACCGCGAGGACGACCGCGGCTGGCTCCACGGCCTGTACAGCCGCGGCGGAAGCGGCGAAGGGACGGCGAACAGCCGGTCTCGAGGCGGATCCGAGGAGTGGCACAGCGCTGAAGCGGAGATCCGCGGCACCGCCGGCGAACCCGACTGGGGTCGCAGTTCCGCGGGTGGTGACGGCCAGCAGGATCGACGCGAGGCGACCGGACGCGGCGGAACCGATCGCGGTCGACCTGACCGCCAGCAGACGGGTGGCCAGCAAAACCACCAACAGATGGGCGGGCAACAAAACCGCCAACAGATGGGCGGACAGCGCGGTCGTCACGAGACGGGCGGTCAGGGTCGACAGGACCGTCAGCAACTGAGTGGCCAGCAGGGCGGCAGGCAACCGACGAATCGCGGCGGTCAACAGGGACAGCGCGGCGGGCGCCAGCAGCGCGATCGACAGAGCGACTTCGAAACCGACGCGATTCGAGAATCCAACCTCCAGTTCGGCGGCGAAGCCAGACACGAGCGCGAACAGTACCAGCCACAGGGCGGCTACCAGGAACAGCAGGATCAGCGTAGTCAGCGCCAGCAGGTGGGCGAGCAGCACGGTCGTCACGAGATGGGCGGTCAGCAGGACCGCCAGCAGATGGGGAGTCAGCGGGGTAATCAGCAGCGTCGGCAGCAGGGCCGCCAGCAGATGGGCGGGCAACAAAATCGCCAACAGATGGGCGGTCGACAGTCCACCCCGCAACGCACGAACCGCGACGGGCAGCAGCGTCGACGCGGCGGCGGCCAGCAGTCCGGCCAGCAAAGCGGCTTCGAGACCGACGCGATTCGGGAATCGAATCTCGAGTACGGTGGTGAAGCCCGCCACGAGCGACAGCAGGGCGGTCAGCGGGGTCGCCAGCAGATGAGCGGTCGACAGAATCAGCAGCAGATGGGCGGTCAGCAGGGCTATCGCGGCGGTCCCCAACAAGGTGGTCAGCAGGGCCGCCAGCAGATGGGCGGGCAACAGGATCGCCGGCAAACGGGCGGCCAGCAGCGCGGTCAGCGGGGCCAGCAGCCGCCACAGCGAGACCCGCAGGAGTACGACCAGCGCGGCCAGCAGGGCCAGGGCCGCGAACGAGCGGGGGAGTACCAACGCCACGGCGGTAAGGAGCAGTCCCGTCGCGAACGACAGCAGAGCCCCGCCAGCCAGTTCGAACCCGACGTGACCGACCAGGCGAACCTCGAGTACGGCGGCGAGTCCCGTCACGCTCGAGGCGCCGAGGGAACACAGTTCCGCGACGATCAGCGCGGTTGGCGCGGCGGCGAGCAGCAGGGTCACGAGCAGTACCAGCAACGCGGCCAGCAGGGACAGCGGGGGCAGCAGCGCCAACGACGACAACAGGGAGATCGATCGCAACCCCAGCAGAACCAACAGCGAGGCCAGCAGGGACAGCAACGCGGCCAACGGACCGGGTCCGACCGCCGGATCAACGACCGAACGCCCCGCCGCACGACGGAGATGCAGGACCAACAGGGCCAGCAGGATCGACGGAGCCGCGGCTACAGCGACCAGCAGCGGGACTTGCCCCGTCATGGCGGTCAGGGTCAGGACTACTCCCCGCAGGGCGGCAGCCAGCGGGGCTTCCAGCGCGGCCAGGAACGTCGCCAAGAGTCCCGCGAGAGCGGGGCGGAATTCGGCCAGCAGAGTCAGGGCCAGCGGGGCCAGCAGTACGAGGACCAGCAGGGGCGCCCTCAGGCCGGCGAGCGCGCACAGCAGAGCGGTGGCAGTGGCCAGGGCGGGGGAGGTGGCCAGGGCGAAACCGGCTCCACGCCCGATCAGCACCGATCAGAGAACCGGTCCGGCGGCGACCTCGAGCACCAGCAGCACGGGCAGCGCGCCGAGAGCGGCCACTGGACCGAGGACCCGGATTTCGGCCGCGAGTACGAGAGCCCCAACGATCGCGAGTCCCGGCGCGCGGACTCCCGCGGCTCGCCGGGCCGGACCCGCGACCGGAACCGCCAGCGCGACCAGCCCACCACGACGGACCGCGTTGGCCCGTCCAGTCAGGGGCTCCCCGGCGGCGGCGAGGAGCGCCAGCAGACCCAGCAGGACGACGGTGACATGAGTAACCGCCGGCACGTCCACGAGAACGATCCGACAGCCGACGACGAGGAGCGCGGCGGCGGCCGTCCCCGGGACCGCTGACGGCCCGGTTCCGTCTCCCTCCGTCTCGAGTCGACGCGATCGACGAAACTCACCCGGTTTTTGGCGTGAGACCCCCGACGTCCGGATATGAGTCAGAGCGGTACCTACGTCCTCGTCGTCGACCTCCGGCGAGCGACGACGCTCGAGGTCGGTGCGCTGGGCGAGCGCGAGTTCGACGCGGGAACCTACGCCTACGTCGGGAGCGCCTTCGGTCCCGGCGGTTTCTCCCGCGTCGACCGGCACCGCGAGCTCGCCCGCGGCGAGCGCGACACCCGCCACTGGCATATCGACTACGTGCTCGGACACCCTGAGACGACTCTCGAGGCCGCGATCACGTTCCCCGACGCCGATCGGGAGTGCGAACTGGCGGCGTCGCTGCCCGGCGACCCGGTGGACGGCTTCGGGGCCTCGGACTGTGATTGCTCGGGGCACCTGCTCGCCGCGCCGGACCGGTCGGCGGTTCGCGACGCGGCCGTTGCCGAAGGCGGTCGGCTCGATTCGGAGTGAGTGGCCGATCGCCGACCGCGACGGCGAACCGTCACCACGATTATGTCCGTCCCTGTTGAGTGGTACCTATGAGCAACGACGCGACCGACGGCGGAACCGAACCGGTACTGCACGACGACGCGATGGGACGATTTCCGGTTCCCGACCTCGAGGACCTCCCCGAGGATCTCAGCGAGCGCATCGCAGAAGAGACCGAGCGGGCGGGATTCACGCCGAACGTCTTCGCGGCGATGGCGTACAAGCCCTCGCACTTCCGCGCGTTCTTCGACTATCACGACGCGCTCGTCGAGGATACGGCCCTCGAACGCGAGGAGATTGAGATGATCGTCGTCGCCGTCTCCGGCGTCAACCACTGCTACTACTGCAACGTCGCCCACGGCGCGCTCGTGCGGATCTACGCCGAGGATCCGCAACTGGCCGACCAACTGATCGCGAACTACCGAACCGCCGATATCAACGACGCCCACCGCACGATGCTCGACGTCGCCGTGACGCTGACCGAGCGACCGACCGAGGTCGAGCGAGACGACCTCGAGGCGCTGCGCGAGGCCGGGTTCAGCGAGGAAGCGCTCTGGGACATCGCATCCGTGACCGCGTTCTACAACCTGAGCAATCGGCTGGCGATGTTCGCCGAGATGCGGCCGAACGACGAGTTTCACACGCTGGGTCGTTCGTAAGGTGAAAAAAGAACCCGGAAATCAGCTGTAAACGGGACTCAGTCGTCGCTCGCGGCGAAGCTGGTCGATTCGGCCTCGGCGGCCACGTCGGGCGCGCCCGGCAGTTCCTCGCGGACGTCGTCGCTGCCTTGCTCGGTGATCGCCTCGTAGTAGGCCTCGGGCATGACCTTCACGAAGGCCTCGAGCGCGCGCTCCCAGTTCTCGAGCAGGAGTTCGCCCCGCTCGGAGCCGGTGTAGGCGACGTGGTTCTCGACGAGGCGGCGCAGCATCCGCTCGTCTTTCTCCTCGAGGTCGTCGTGCAGCGAGACCATGCCGGTGTTGGCCTTGGCCTCGAACTCGTCGTCGGGGTCGTAGACGTAGGCGACGCCGCCGGACATCCCCGCGGCGAAGTTCTTGCCCGTCTCGCCGAGCACGGCGACGACGCCGCCGGTCATGTACTCGCAGCCGTGGTCGCCGACGCCCTCGACGACCGCCTTGGCGCCGGAGTTGCGGACCGCGAAGCGCTCGCCGGCGACGCCGTTGACGTACAGTTGGCCGTCGGTGGCGCCGTAGAGCGCGACGTTACCGATGGAGATGTTCTCGGTCGGATCGTAGCTGGCGGTCTCCGGCGTGCGGATGGTGATCTTGCCGCCCGAGAGCCCCTTGCCGACGTAGTCGTTGGCGCTGCCGTCGAGGTGCATCGACACGCCGCTGGCGAGGAACGCGCCGAAGCTCTGGCCGGCGGTCCCCTCGAGGTCCACGGTAACGGTGTCCTCGGGGAGGCCGGGCTCTCCGTAACGGCTGGTGATCCGGTTCGAGAGCATCGCGCCGACGGTGCGGTCGACGTTGGTGACGTCGGCGTCGATCGAGACCGGCTCCTGGTCCTCGATGGCGTCGGCCGCAGCGTCGATGAGGTCCCGGTCGAGTTGGTCCTCGAGTTCGTGGTCCTGCTCGCGGATCTTCCGGCGGACGTCGCTGCCGGGGTCCGCGAGGACCGCCGAGAGGTCGACCTTGCGGGCCTTCGGGTGGTCGACGTCGGTGCGCTGCTCGAGGACGTCGACCTGGCCGATCATCTCGTCGATCGTTTCGAAGCCGAGCTCGGCCATGAGCTCGCGCAGCTCCTGGGCGATGAACGTCATGTAGTTGATGACGTGTTCGGGCTCGCCGGGGAACCGCTTGCGGAGCTTTTCTTGCTGGGTCGCGACGCCGACCGGACAGTTGTTCGTATGACAGATGCGGGCCATGACACAGCCCGAGGTCACCAGCGAGGCGGTCCCGAAGACGTACTCCTCGGCGCCCAGCAGGGCGGCGACGGCGACGTCGCGCCCGGTCTTCATCCCGCCGTCGGCGGAGACGCGAATTCGGTCGCGGAGGCCGGTCGCACAGAGCATCTGGTTGGCCTCGGCGAGACCGAGCTCCCACGGGAGACCGGCGCTCTTGATCGAGGTGCGCGGCGAGGCGCCCGTGCCGCCGTCGTGGCCCGAGATGTGGACCACGTCGGCGTTGGCCTTCGCGACGCCGGCGGCGACCGTGCCGATGCCGGCCTCGCTGACGAGCTTGACGTTGATGTCGGCCTCCTCGTTGGCCGCCTTGAGGTCGAAGATCAGCTGCTTCAAGTCCTCGATCGAGTAGATATCGTGCAGCGGCGGCGGGGAGATGAGACCGACGCCGGGCGTGGACTTGCGGACGTGGGCGATCATCTCGTTGACCTTCGAACCGGGGAGGTGGCCGCCTTCGCCGGGCTTGGAGCCCTGGGCCATCTTGATCTGGAGTTCGTCGGCGTTCGAGAGATACGTCGACGTGACGCCGAAGCGGCCACTGGCGACCTGCTTGACGTTACACTCGCGTTCGGTGTTGAACCGTTCCGGCGGCTCGCCACCCTCTCCGGAGTTGCTCTTGCCGCCCAGTCGGTTCATCGCGATCGAGTTGTTTTCGTGGGCTTCCGGGGAGATCGATCCGAGGCTCATGGCGGCCGTCGAGAATCGCTCGACGATGTCGGCGATCGGCTCGACGTCCTCGACCGGAATCGGGTCGCGGTCGGACTCGAACTCGAGGAGTCCACGAAGGGTCTGGAGGTTCTGTTGTTGCTCGTTGATCTCGCTCGCGAATTCCCGGTAGCGCTCGTAGTCGTTCGAGCGGACGGACTGCTGGAGCTTGCCGACGGTATCGGGGTTCCACTGGTGATGGATCCCGTTCGATCGGTGTTCGAACTCGCCGTGACGGTCGAGATCTGCGTCCTCGTCCCCAAAGGCCGCCGCGTGGCGTTCGCGGACGTCCTCTTCGATCTCGGGAAGTCCGATTCCCTGGGTGCGGTTCTCGGTCCCTTCGAAGTACTCGTCGACGAGTTCGGAGTGGAGGCCGACGGCCTCGAAGATCTGGGCGCCCTGGTAGCTCTCGACGGTCGAGATCCCCATCTTGGCCATGATCTTCAACAGCCCGTCCTCGACGGCGCCGACGTAGGCGTCGATGGCGACCTCGGTGTCCGCACCGTCCTCGCCGGCGGTGAGATCCTCGATCGTCTGGTAGGCCAGGTACGGGTTGACCGCGCCCGCGCCGTAGCCGACCAGCGTCGCAAAGTGGTGGACGGTGCGCGGATCGGCGGACTCGACGACGAGCCCGATGTGGTTGCGCAGGCCGTTGCGAACGAGGTGGTGGTGGACGCCGCCGGTCGCGAGCAGGCTCGGGATCGCGACCCGGTCCTCGTCGACGCCGCGGTCGGAGAGGACGATGACGTCGTGATCGCCGTCCTCGATCGCTTCGACGACGTCCTCGCGGACGCGCTCGATGGCGTCACGGAGGTCGTCGCCCGGCTCCTCGCTCTCGGGTTCGTAGGTGATGTCGATCGTCGCGGCCGTGATGCCGTTGGCCGAACAGTCGCGGATCGACTCGAGTTCGGCGTCGGTCAGGATCGGCGAGTCGAGCACGAGCTGGCGGGCGTGTTCGGGCGACTCGTCGAGCAGGTTGCGCTGGAAGCCGAGTCGGGACTCCATGGAGGTGACGAGTTCCTCGCGGATGTAGTCCAGCGGCGGGTTGGTGACCTGCGCGAACAGCTGTTTGAAGTAGGAGAACAGCGGCCGATTGAAGTCCGTGAGGACGGATAGCGGCGTGTCGTCGCCCATCGAGCCGACCGGGTCCTTCCCCTTCTGGGTCATCGGCTCGATCAGGTTCTCGAGTTCGTCGTGCGTGTAGCCGAAGGCGGCCTGGTGGTCTCGCAGGGCCGACACCGCCTGTCGGGGCAAGCTATCGTCGGTCGTCCGGACGTCGTCGAGGTGGACCTGTTCCTGTTCGACCCACTCGCCGTAGCGGTCGTCGGTGAGGTCCTCGAAGACCTCCTCGTCCGGAATGACCCGGCCCTCGTTGGGGTCGGCGAGGAAGAGCTGGCCGGGCTGGAGACGGCCCCGTTCCTCGATGTCTTCGGGCTCGGTCTCGAGCGCGCCGGCCTCGCTGGCCATGATCAGGCGGTTGTCGGTCGTCACGTCGTACCGGCACGGACGGAGCCCGTTGCGGTCGAGGACGGCGCCGACGCGTTCGCCGTCGGTCGCCGCGACCAGCGCGGGGCCGTCCCACGGCTCGACGAGCGAGGCGTGGAAGTCGTACCAGTCCTTGCGGTCCGCGTCCATCGAATCGTCGCCGCGCCAGGCCTCGGGCACGAGCATCCGCAGGGCGTGAGCGAGGTCCCGGCCGTCCTGCATCAGCAGTTCGAGCGCGTTGTCGACGCTCGCCGTGTCGGACTGGTCGGGGTCGTCGATGATCGGCTTGACCGCCTCGAGGTCCTCGAGCACGTCGCTCTCGATGTCGGTCTCGCGGGCGCGCATCCAGTTGATGTTGCCCTGAATGGTGTTGAACTCGCCGTTGTGGATGATGTTCCGGTAGGGGTGGGCGAGGTGCCAGGCGCCGAGCGTGTTCGTGGAGAACCGCTCGTGGACCATGACAAACGTCGATTCCATCCGCTCGTCGGTCAGATCCGGATAGTAGGCAGGTACCTGCACCCCCTTGAGCAGGCCCTTGTAGACGACGGTCTTCGAGTCCAGCGAGCAGACGTAGAACCGCTCCGTGTTCTCGACGTCGGCGTCCTCGACGGCGTTTTCGAGGGCGCGCCGACCGACGTAGAGGCGTCGGTCGAACGTCTCGCGGTCGATGTCGTCCTCGGGGGCGACGACGACCTGCCAGACGTCGGGTTCGGAGTCGACGGCCGTCTCGCCGAGATCCGCGTTGTTCGTCGGGACGTCGCGCCACTCGAGTACCTCGAGGTCGTACGTCGCCAGCGACTGTTCGACGAGTGAGACGAGTTCGGTCCGCGCGGCCTCGTCCTGGGGGAAGAAGATCGATCCGACCGCGTAGGTGTCCGGGAGATCGGTCTCGAGAACGTCCGCGAAGAAGGCGTCGGGAGTCTGGAGCATGATGCCCGCGCCGTCGCCGGTGTTCTTCTCGGCGCCGGTGGTCCCGCGATGTTCGAGATTCTCGAGTAGTTCGAGTCCGTCGGCGACGACGTCGTGTCCCCCATCCCCATCGAGGTCCATGACCACGCCGACGCCGCAGTTCGACCGCTCGTCCGCGGGGTCCGCGAGGCCCCGCGAACGCTCGGTGGATGACGCTATCTGTGGCTGTGACATACGAACCCATTCCCAGAACAGCTATAAGAGACTGTTCCATTATGGCTAAGTGTATTATAGACACATATAATCGGATATAAGGTCTATTGTTCCGGTTCCGTATCGGGGAGACGGCGATTCGAATCCGGGCATTCGAACCGTCTGCACCGCCGGTCGGCCGTCTCTCGGGTGTCGAATTTTCTCCGAGCGACGGATATCGGAAAACTGCAGCGGGCAGGGTTAGCCGCCCGAGCAGGGCAGTTATGTCAGAGGCACGTAGTGCTCACCCACCAGAGTGAACACCACGTCTATCCTTTCTCCCGCATCCGATAAGCAATATTGGGTTAAAGAGTTAGGTTCGAATGGGATCGTGTCGCACAATTCGTCTGGTCGAACGGAAGCAACGAGTCGATCGTCGACGTCCGCGACGACAGCGGTCGGCCGCGACCGGTCCGTGTAATTTCGTGAGGGGACGAGCCGACCTAATACGATTTCGCGAAGTACGCGATCTCGTCGGCGGGATCGCCGCAGACGCCACACTCGTCGCGCTCGGGTTCGGGGACCTCGCCGGCCGTCGATCCGCCCTCGTCCTCGAGGGGTTGCATGACGATCTCGGCGGCGATCTTCTCCTTGATGGCCTCCTCGCAGGCTTCGTCGCCACACCACGGCGTCTTCACGTAGCCGCCGTGTTTGCCGATCGTCCCGAGAATGTCCTCGGGGCTGTGGGCCTCGCGGACGTTCTCCTCGAGGGTCTCCTCGGCCGCGTCGTACAGTTTGTCGTAGATCTCCTCGAGGTGGTCGTCGACGCTGTCGGCGATGTCCTCCCGGTCCTCGACGGACTCCTCATTGTCCGGCCGGTGGACCATCGTGACCTCCTCGTCTTCGACCTCGTAGGGGCCGATCTCCAGTCGGAGGGGAATGCCGTTGAGTTCGTGCTCGTTGAACTTGAAGCCGGGATTGCGCTCGTCGCGGTCGTCGAGTTCGACGCGGAAGCCGGCGTCCTCGAGTTCGTCGGCGATGTTCTCGGAGTACTCGAGAACGTCATCCTTGGTGTCCTCCTGCCAGATGGGGACGATGACGACCTGCGTGGGGGCGATGGTCGGCGGGAGCACGAGCCCCTGGTCGTCGGAGTGGGTCATGATGAGCGCGCCGAGCGCGCGCCACGAGAGGCCCCACGAGGTCGTGTAGGCGGTTCGTTCCTCCTCGTCCTCGTCGACGAAGGTGATGTCGAACGCCTCCGCGAAGCTCTGCCCGAGGTTGTGGCTGGTCGCACCCTGCACCGACTTCCCGTCGGGCATCAGCGCCTCGACGGTCGTCGTGGTGTCCGCGCCGGGGAACTTGTCGTGTTCGGGCTTCTTGCCGCGCAGCACCGGAATCGCCAACACGTCCTCGTAAACGCGTTCGTACTGGCCCAACCGGGTCCAGACTTCCTCCCACGCGCCCTCGTTGCTCGCGTGGGCGGTGTGGCCCTCCTGCCACATGAACTCCTTCGTCCGGAAGAAGGGCTTGGTCTCCGTGGCCTCCCAGCGCACGACGGAACACCACTGATTCAATCGGAGGGGCAGATCGCGGTGGCTGCGCGTCCAGTCGGCCATGAACGGCGCGATGATCGACTCGCTCGTCGGACGCACCGCGAGGCGCTCCTCGAGTTCCTCGTGGCCGCCCTGGGTCACCCAGGCGACCTCGGGGTCGAACCCCTCGACGATGTCCTTCTCGCGCTCGAGGAAGCTCTCGGGGATGAACAGCGGGAAGTAGACGTTGTCGACGCCGGTCTCCTTGAACCAGCCGTCGAGCGCGTCCTGAATGCCCTCCCACAGTGCGTACCCTCGCGGCTTCGTGACGATGAACCCGCCCATCGGGGCGTAGTCCGCGAGGTTGGCCTTCTGGACGACCTCGGCGTACCACTCGCCGGGCTTGTGCGATTTCGACTCGGTGATCCCGAGTTCCTGGCTCTCGTCGCTCATTGGTACGTCATCCAGCCAGCGCGGTCTTAAACCATGCGAAGGGCGGACGCTCGCTCGCGAGCACCTACGTCGTGTTCGTCGTCGCCCCCCGGCGGACGGCGTTCACCGCCGCGCCCAGCAGTATCACGATGCTGCCGAAGTACAGCCACGTGACGAACAGCAGCACGGCGCCGATCACGCCGTAGGCCGCGTACCGGCCGGCGTTGGCCGCGTAGATTCGGAACCCGACCTGGAGCAGCACCCAGCCGATAGCGGCGACGATCGTCCCCGGAATCACTTCGCCGATCGATACGCTCACCGGCGGCAGCACGTAGTATATCGGCAGGAACGCGATCGCCAGGACGACGATCAGCACGAGCGACCCGAGCACGTTAGCGAACGGGATCTGCAGGTTCAGTATCGAGAGCGCGGCGCCGACGGCGACGACGAGCACGACGGCGAGCGCGATGCCGATAACGACGACGATGGCGTCCCGGATCTGGCCCAGCAGCGAGGCGTCGATCTCGTCCGCGTAGAGCTCGTCGAACGCCTGATCGAGGCCGCGAAAGAGTTTCAGCGCGCTCCACACGACACCGAGGAACCCGACCACGGACGCGGCCGCCCGACCGGACGGGTTGGTGAGCGCCTGTGACACCATCTGCTGCCCCGAGGACGAAAGCTGCTGACTGAGCATGCTGGCCACGCGATCGGCCAGCGCCTGCCCCCCGACGAACGACGCGATCGTCACGGCGAGCAGTAGCAGCGGGATCGTCGAGACGAACGCGTAGTAGGCGATTCCCGCCGCCAGAAACGTGAGATTCCGATCCCTCGCGAGCGCGACGACGGATCCAACGGTCGACATAGGCGTCGTACCACAACTGCCCTGTTGAACCCATTGGTGGCATAAGCAACCGTCTCGGGTGCACCCCCTGCCGAGGGACCGATCAACGCCGCCTCGGTTTCATCCGGTTCTGACACCGTTATGTGTGCGACACCGTTACGCGTATCCGACATGAAAGCGATCGAAGTGATCGAGTACGGTGACAGCGACGCGCTCGAGGTCGTCGACGCCGACCTGCCGGACCCGAACGCGGGCGAGGTCCGCATCGAGGTCGAAGCGGCGGGCATCAACTTCGCGGACATCATGCAGCGCCGCGGGGTCTACCCCGGCGGTCCCGACGCACCCTACGTCCCCGGGATGGAGGCCGCTGGGACGATCGACGCGGTCGGCGAGGGCGTCGACGACGTCTCGGAAGGCGACCGCGTCGTCGCGATGCTGGACACCGGCGGCTACGCGGAGTACGTCACCGCCAACGCCGCGATGCTCTTCCCGATTCCGGAGGGGACGAGTTTCGACGGGGCCGCCGGCTTCCCCGTCCAGTTCCTCACCGCCCACTCCTGTCTGTTCGAGTGGGGCGGCCTCGAGGCGGGCGAGACGGTGCTGATCCAGGCCGCCGCGGGCGGCGTCGGCACGGCTGCCGTCCAATTGGCCTCGAACGCCGGCGCGGAGGTGTTCGGCACCGCCAGCACCCACGAGAAACTCGACCTCGCGGCCGACCTCGGCTGCGATCACCCGATCAACTACACCGAGACGGACTTCCGCGAGGTCGTGGACGAGGAGACCGACGGCGAGGGCATCGACCTCGTCCTCGAGAGCGTCGGCGACGACGTCTTCGAGCGCAGCCTCGACGCGATGAGCCACTTCGGCCGGATGGTCACCTACGGCGTCGCCAGCGGCGTCCCCGGCGAGGTCGAGAACCGGCGCCTCCTCTTCGAGAACAAGACCATCAAGGGGTACCACCTCGGACAGGCGTTCGCGCACGATCCGGACCGCGTGCTGAAGGCCGTCCCGGAGCTCACCGAGGGGCTGACGAGCGGCGACTTCGAGGTGATCCTCGGCGAGTCGTTCGCGCTCGAGGACGCCGCGGCGGCCCACCAGTACATCGAGGATCGCAAGAGTTCGGGGAAGGTCGTGCTGAAACCCTGACCGTCGACCGCCGCGATTCGAACCGCTGACCGATCGTCGGGGTGTTCCTCGCTATCGTTTAGCCGTCGGTGCTATTGGTGGTATCGTTCGTCCCGTCGTCGGTGCTCCCGTCGTCGGTGCTTCCGTCGTCGGTGCTTCCGTCGTCAGTACTCCCGTCGTCGGTGCTCCCGTCGTCAGTACTTCCGTCGTCAGTACTCCCGTCGTCGGTGCTTCCGTCGTCGGTGCTTCCGTCGTCAGTGCTTCCGTCGTCAGTGCTTCCGTCGTCAGTGCTTCCGTCGTCGGTGCTTCCATCGTCACTACTGTTGGAGTCGTCCGTTCCGTCGTCTCCGTCGCTGTCATCGCTGCCGTCGTCGGTTTCGCCCTCGCCGCTCTCTGTCTCGTCGCCGCCGTCGCTTCCCTCGTCCTCGTCGTTTCCCCCTTCGCCGCCGTCGCTTCCCTCGTCTTCGCCGTTTCCCCCTTCGCCGCCGTCGCTTCCCTCGTCTTCGCCGTTTCCCCCTTCGCCGTCACCGGTTTCCTCGTCCGTGTTGTCGGACTCGTCCGCGTCGGCACCGTCGTCGGTCTCGCCGCCGCCGTCGGTAGCTTCCTCGCTCGAGTCAACGCCGGCGTCTCCGCCGCCGGCTTCCGTCTCCTCGTTTCCGAAGATACCGCTCTCGGTAGTGGTCTCGTCACTGTCGTCGTTGGTCTCGCCCAGACAGCCCGCGAGACCACCGACAGTTGCGGCCACCGCTGCGACGAACGTCCGCCGACGAGTCGTATCGGTCATGCTCTCGGCCCGAGCTATGACGAAAGCATAAAAGAGTATTCGCGCGTTACTCGGGTGATACTCTTTCACACAAGCGGCCGGTAGAAGCCTTCGCGCCGGTGATACGCCATTTCTATTGCGAGACTGACATCAGCGCTCCTCGAGGACGTCTCGCTTCCCGGCTACCCGGTCACTCGCCGTCACCGCCGAAGAAAAACCACCACGGATCGTCCTCGTCTTCCTCACCGTCGCCGCTCTCTTCGCCTCCGTCGACCTCGGTTTCGTTGCCGTACTGCACCGACGATCCGGAGACGGTCCCACCGACCTCGGTGCCGTCGCCGAGGACGACCTCGCCGCCGGCGTCGATCGATCCGTCGATCGAAACGTCGTCGCGGGTCGTCACCGAGCCGCTGGCGACCACGTCGCCGCTGACCTCGCTGTCGTCGTGGAGGGTGACGAAACTGGCGCCGTCGTCCTCGAACTGGCGGGAGCTCGCCCCTCCCGCAACGATCGATCCGTCGACCGCCGCGTCGCTTCCGACGCGAACGTCCCCGCCGGCGACGACGGAGCCGTCGACCTCGACGTCCTCGAGGATCGTGACCGTGCCGGCGACCGACACGTCCCCGTCGACGTCGTCGTCGACGGTAACGTCCCCATTCCGCTCGCCGTCGCCGTTCTCGTCACCGCCGTCGCCGTCCTCTCGGCTCTCGTTTCCGCCGTCGTCGGACCCCCCGCCGTCGCCGAAGATGTTTTCGGTCGTATCGCTTTCCGAGTCGGTATCGTCGGACGTTTGCCCCAGACAGCCCGCGAGCGCGCCGGCCGTTCCGACGACCGCAGCGACGAGCGTTCCGCGACGAGTCGTATCGGTCATGCTCTCGCCGGGGACTATTTCGTCGGGACAAAAGAGTAATCGGCCCCTGTATGTCCGCGCAATCTGGTGGCCTGTATGTCCGCGCAATCTGGTGGTTTCGGCGGTCGCCGTGCCTCGAGCGCCGGCTTACGGGCTCCCGTCGCGACCCGATTCGAGGGAGACGTCCCACTCGAGGTCGTGGTCGACGAACGCGGCTTCGTCCAGCGGTTCTCCGCCCGCGAAGCGGAACTCGCCGCGGACCGTCCGGCCCTCGAGGACGCCCGGCAGCCAGCGGGAGTCGTCGTCCCACATCTGATCGTAGGGAACCTCGTCGACGGAGACCCACTCCGGCCGGGCTTCGTCCGAGGCGGTCGGTTCGCCCGTAAACGACCGCGTTCGGTACACGTGACAGTTGGTGTGTCCCTCGCCGTCGAGCAGGAAGGTGAGTTCGCCCGCCTTCTCGAGGGCCGCTGGCTCGACCTCGAGGCCCACCTCCTCGCGAGTCTCGCGGGCGGCACACTCTCGGAACGTCTCGCCGGTCTCGCGTTTGCCGCCGGGGCCGTTGTACCAGCCCTCGCCGAGGCCGCGACGCTTCTCGATCAGGAGCACCTCGTCCGTCCCGTCGTCGCTGCGATTCCGCAGAGGAAAACACAGCGTGGCCTCGATCATACGCCGTCGTCGGCCCGCCGCGAAATAAAGCGCCCGGAGTCCGGTTCGGCGCCGTACTCCGGGCATCCTCGCCGCCTCCGACAACTGTTAGGCGGTTACAATCCCAGCATCGGCGTATGGAGTATCTGCTCTGGGTTCTCCTCGCGCTCCTCGCCTACTCGGTCGTCGCACCGCTGACGAGTTTCATCATGCGGGACGTCCCGGCGGCGCCGGGGCTGTTCCTCGCGACGGTCGTCTTCCTCGCCATCGCGTCCGTCGTGCTGGTCCTGACCGAGACCGCCGATCCGTCGTTCGCGACGACGGCCGAAGCCGGCTACGTCTACGTCGCCGGCGGCTTCCTGACGGTCGGGATTCTCGCGTACACCGCCGCCCTCGAGAGCGGTCCGGTGAGCGTCGTCGTCCCCATCTTCGGCATGTTCATCGTCGGCAGTTCGGTCCTGGGGATCGTCTTCCTCGACGAGTCGCTGACCCTGACCCGGGCGGCCGGAATCGGCTGTGCGGTGCTCGCGATCGTCTGTAGCGCGGGTGGTGAGCCGTGAGTCGCCGCTATCTGCTGCTCTCGGTGGTCGCGTTCGCCGCCTACAGCCTGGTCGCGCCGCTGCTAAAAGTCGCGATGGAGACGATTCCGAGCACGACCGCGGTCTTCATGTCGAACGCCGTCATGCTCGCACTGATCGGCGCCCTGATGGCCGTCCGGGGGACGTCGCCCCGGCCGTACCTCTCGCATCCGAAGACGTCGTACATCGTCGCCTGGGGGACACTGCTCGCCGTCGGCTTGCTGGCCTACTACCGGGCGCTGGCGCTCGGCCCGGTGAGCGTCGTCGTCCCGGTGTACGGCCTGTTCATCGCGCTCAGTTCGATCATCGGCATCGTCGCGCTCGAGGAGACCCTGACCGTTAGGAAGGGGCTGGGAATCGCGTTCGCCGTGCTCGCGGTCGTTCTCATGTCGCTCTGACCGCACACGGTCGCCGACGCTCTGACCGCGCACGGTCCCCGCGGCAGCCGATTCAGTCATCGCTTGAAACCTCGATATCGGCCGCCTCGACGACCCCGTCGGGCCCACACCCCAGCGACCGGTGCGGGCAGTACCGACAGTGGTCGCCCGGCGTCGTCTCGCCGAACGACGGCGCGTCGACCGCCTCGAGCGTCTCCCGAACCGCCGACCACGGCGGCAGGTCGTCGGGATCGATGAGGTCGACGCGCGGCCCCTCGACGTCGCCGACGTAGACGTAGCCGACCGCCGCGATGGGGTCGTCGAACCGCCGCTGGCAGGCCCGGGCGTACAGCGCGAGTTGCGTCGCGTCGGCGGGGGCGATCCGCTCGGCCGTCGCCTTGTAGTCGAGCACCGCGAGGCCGCCGTCGGGGGTCCGCCGGATCGAGTCCACGTAGCCCACGACGTCGCCGCGCACGTCGGCGACGTCCGCGAGCGCGAAGGGGAGTTCCGCGGCCAGCGGCTCCCAGTCGGCGACCGGCGCGTCGAACGCCGGCGCGTCGGCCTCGAAGAAGCGATCGATACAGGCGAGGACGGCCTCGCGGTGCTCGAGCAGATCCCGCGCGGTGAGCTGTCGGACGGCGGCCTCGCGCCACGCCTCCCGGGTCCGGTACTCGCGGTAGAAGGCCTCCTCGGCGACGTCGTGGAAGACGGTACCGACGAGCCGCGAGCCGGGTTCGGACGGTGTCTCCGCTCGAGTTCCCTGCGAACCGACTCCCGTGCCCATTCCCGCTCCCGTTCCCGCCGCGGGGTCGTCGAACGCCCGCACGACGTGATCGAGGTAGTGTTTTCGCGGGCACGTGTCGTGGGTCTCCATCGCCGAGTAGCTGTGGCGCAACGCGGCCGGCAACTCGGCGGCGTTCGCGAGCGTCTCGACGGGGAACCGGACGGTGTCGGGCGTCAGCGCCGAGAGCTGGCGACCGGTCGGTACCCGACGCCTCGAGCGACTGGCCGCGGTCCCGCCCCCGCCCCCGTTCCTGCCCCCGCCCTCGTCCCTGCTCCCGTCCCTGCCTCCGCGCCCGCTTTCGCCTCTGTCCCCGGCTTCGTTGCCGCCGTGACTCGCCGCGTCGGCCGCGGGGAGCAGCGTCCCGTCGCGCAGCAGCCGCCCGAGTCGGTGGACCGTCTCGATGGCCTCCCGCGTCTCGAGGGGTTCGACCGGTCGGTCGCCGTAGTCGGCGTAGTAGGTGATCGTCCCCGGGCTGACGCCGGCCGAGAGCTCGATCTCCTCGGTCCGGTCGGCGACGGTCCCGGGGTAGGTCTCGCGCACCCGCTCGAAACTCTCCCGGAGCGACGACCAGAGGTTCATTCGCCGGCCGGCGACCGACCACTCGATCTCGTCGGCGAGGCAGGCGTCGGCGGTCGAGGCCGCCAGATCGCCCTCCTCGCCGTCGTAGTCGTACTCGGAGCCGAAGACGAACAGGTGGTTCTCGGCGCGGGTGAGCGCGACGTGAAGCACCCGCCACTCCTCGCCGACGGTCTCGGCCGCCAGATCCGCCAGCAGCGGCGAGTCGACGTCGTCGTCCAGCATCGCCGCGAGCAGTCTGTACCTGGCCCGCCGGGCGTAATCGCGCTCGACGCACCACTCCTCGTCGGAGAGGTAGGGGACGAGCACCGTGTCGAACTCCAGCCCCTTGGCCTGGTGGACCGTCATGACGTCGATCGAGTCCGTCGACTGGGTGCCGCGGGTGCGTTCGCTCTCGCCGCCCCGCAGCGTCCGCTCGAGCGCGTCGACGAACGACGGCGTCAGCGTCTGTATCACCGAGTCACCGGTGTAGGCCTCGACGAACCGCTCGATCCGCTCGAGTTCCTCGCGCTCCTCGCTCGTCAGGAACCACTCGAGGCGGGTCACCTCGCGGAACCGACGGACGAACCCCGACAGCGGGTAGACGTCTCGCAGGTGCTCGAGCGCCGCGAGGTGGCCCCGGGCCCGTTCGACGCGCTCGGGGTGCTCGAGGCTCGCGTCGGATTCGCCCTCCGACCCGTCGTCTATCACCGCGTCGTACAGCGATCCGTCCCGTCGCTGGAGCGTCGCGAGGTCGCTCTCCGGGAGCCGATACCGGTAGAGCAACACGCGCCGGAGGTGGGCATCCGCGGTCGGATCGACGAGCACGCGGAAGTACGAGAGCAGCGTCCGGACGCCGGGCGAAATCTCGCCGCGGGGGGAGCCCGAAATCTCGTAGGGGATCTGGAGGTCCCGCAGTTCCTCGGCGACCGACTGCGCGTGGCGGTTGGTCCGAACGATGACCGCGATGTCCTCGAGCGAGCGCTGGGGGACGTTCTCGGCCTCGCCGTTCAGTAGCCGCGAGACGGTGGTCGCGACCTGTTCGGCCGTCGACGGGCCCACGCGGGCGCTCTCGATCTTGACGACGCGATCCGGTGGATTGGCGGGATCGCCGTTCGTCACCGCTCTGTCGGCGTCGTCGGTCGCCGCCTCGTCGTCAGCACTTCCCTCGAGCGCGGCGTCCTCCGATTCTCCCGCCGAATTCCCGTCGGCCCGGTACTCACCGGGCGTCCGGCCGACCTCGCGGAGCGTCTTCGAGGACTGCGGGCCGTAATCGCAGTGGTTCGTGAGGTCGAGGATCTCCTGGCGCGAGCGGAAGTTGAGTTCGAGTTCGATCGCCTCGTGGTCGTCGTAGGCGTCCGCGAGTCGATCCAGCCCTTCGCGGTCGGTGCCCCGCCAGCCGTAGATGGCCTGATCCTTGTCGCCGATGGCGAGCAGGTCGGGCCGATCGGGGCCGTCCGTGAGTTCGGTGATCAGCGCGAACTGCGTCTCGTCGGTGTCCTGGAACTCGTCGCAGTAGACCTGCTCCCACTGGCCCGTGATCTCGCCGGCGATCGCCGGATCGTCCAACAGCCCCGTCGCCGTCCGCACCAGTTCGTCGAAGTCCAGCGCGCGCTCGGCCTCGAGGGCGTCGTGGTAATCGGCGTAGACGTCGGCGTAGTGGCGCGCGAGGCGCATGAACTCGACGTAGTGTTTCAGGCGGCCGAACGGGCTCTGCTCGATCCGGTTCGTGGCCTCCCGCCAGATCTCGTTGCCGAACAGGGCGCGCGGAAGCTGTTTCGTCGTGGGATCCTCGAGCGACAGGACGTCGATCGCGTTCGTCACGCACTCCTGGAGCACCCGGAGGTAGCGGTCGACGTCGCGGACCACGTCGTCCTCGCGGAACTCGGCGGGGGCCTCCGCGATCTTCTCGCGGCAGTACTCGAGGAGTTTGCCGTAGTCGACCAGCGACTCCCGGCCGGCCTCGAGGTGGTCGTCGGCGTTGAAGTAGCGCAGTGCCGCGTTGTCGAAGGAAAGCTCCTCGCTCGCCGTGCGCTCCAGCCAGAGGACGAACTCGTTGCAGAGTTCGAGGGTGCGCACCGCGGGCAATCGCTCCTGTAACTCGTCGGGCGTGACGTCCTCCTGACTCATCGCCCGGATGAAGCCGTCGACGGCGGCGGTGAGGTCCTCGGGCGAGCCGTCGCTTCGCCCGGCCGCGGTCGCGAAGCCGTAGTCGTTCTCGGCGAGCAGTCGGCCGACCATCCGTCGGCGCGTGCGCTCGGTGACGACGTCGAACTCCGGCGAGTAGCCCAGGTAGTAGGCGTACTCCCGGACCAGCCGGTAACAGAAGGAGTGGTAGGTGTAGACGTCGATCGCCGCGGCGGCCGCGGGATCGAGGCGCTCGGCGACGGCCTCGCGGATGCTCCCGGCGGCCTCGTTGGCGAAGGTCAACACCAGCACGTCCTCCGGGTCGACGTCGCCGCGCTCGATCGCGCGTTCGATCCGCATGAGCATCGTCGTCGTCTTCCCCGTCCCCGCGCCGGCGTCGACGGAGGTGCAGGCCGCGCGGCTCTCGATGACGGCCCGCTGGTTGCCCTTCGGCTCGAGGTCGCCATCGCTGCCCTCGTCGCCCACTCGTGAGCCGCCGTGGTCCGGTCGCCGCTCCCGCCGCTCTTCAGCCATCGAAGCGCACCTCCGCGGCGATGTAGTCCTGACAGCACACCGCGTACTCGCAGTCGGGACAGACCTCGCTCGAGATCTGCGTCCACCGATTGGTCGGATCGTACTCGGCCGCGAGGAGGTCGCCGACGACGGCCGCGAGTCGGTCGTCGACGGTCCGGTTCCGGTGTTCGTGGGTCATGCCGTAGGTGTGGTGGTCGATGTAGGTCTCGGTCAGATCGACCGTCTCGAGGCTCGCCTCGACCGTCTCCCGGACCCAGTTGACCGCGGTGCTCGAGCGGTCGGCCAGCGGGATTTGCACGTACCGACAGGTCCGGTCCTCGAGTCCCAGTCGCTCACAGCGCGCGCGGAGGCCGTCGATCACGACGGCCGTCTCGAAGAGCGCGCCGACGAGCGTCGGATCGAAGCCGTCCGTTGCTGTATCGAAATGATCCGTGAAGGCCTCGGCGACGGCCCCCTCCCAGTCGGAGCGGTAGCGAAGCAGCCCCAGCGGCGCGAGCGTGGGAACGAACCGAACGCCGACGACCGACTGACCGTCCGCGTAGACGTAGTCGACGGCGGCGTCGATTTCGACAGTCTCGTCCCGGTCGGGGAGCGAGACCGTACTCGAGACCGGTAACTCCGGCCCGATCAGTTCCCCGCCGGCGGCGTCGTCCGCCAGCCGTTCGATCCCGGCGGCGTGTTCGACGCCGACCCGGTCGACGTAGGCCTCGAGCGTCGCCTCGAGCACGCGCAGTTCGTGGCGTCGCTGGGTCCGCGAGTGGAACCGCTCGTCGTGGTCGGCCCAGAGCGCCTCGAGTCGGCCTCGAGCGGCCTCGACGAGCGCCTCGCGGTCGGTCTCGCCCCGCCGGAGCGCGTCGCAGATGGCCGTTCGCAGGAGCGCGACGCGATCCGCGGTCGGCCCGTCGTCACCGTCGCCCTCGAGGCCGTCGACGTGGGCGAACTCGAACCGGCGGGGGCAGTGGAGCGCGGTCGCGAGGCCGTCTACCGAGAGGGCGTCGATTCGTGACCGCTCCTGTCCGCCCTCGACGCTCCCGTCAGTCATCGCGGATCACCTCTCCCGCGGCGAACTCGAACTGCGAGCGCACCGCTTCCGCGAGTTCGGGGTCCACGTCGCCCTCCTCGAGCACGACCGCGATCTCCTCGAACAGTTCCTCGGTCGCGCCCAGATCGGCCTCGCCGCCGGTGCTCGCCTCCCGCAGGATCCGCTCGAGTTCGCCGCGGGGCTGGTCGAGCAGCGCCTCGAGAGCGTTCCGCTCGCCGTGGATCGCCGCCCCCGTCTCGGTCGAGACGTCCTCGAGGTCGAGGCCCGGCGCCGCGTCGATCAGTTGCAGGTAGCGCGACTCGTCGAACGTCCGGCGCAGGCCGCCGGCGCCGCGCTCGTAGGAACAGCAGTACAGGTGACTGCGCGCGGCGCGGGCGCCGAGCGCGAGGCGCCGGCGTGCGCGCTGTGCGTGGTAGGTCTCGAAGGGATCGCCGACGGCCTCCCTGTCGACGGTCGCGAACGTCTCCGCGATGTCGCTGGGGTCGGGATCAGTGACCGCCGGATAGGTTTCCATCTCGCGCAGCCACGCCGTCGGGAACAGTTGCGTCAGGAACTGCTCGCCGGGGTAGGTGTCGTCGGTCAGGTCCAGCAGGAAGACGGCCTCCCGCGAGTCGTACTTCAGGTCGGCGGCGGCACAGACCGTGACGCCGCCGGTCGGCGGCTGCGTCTCGACGGCGTGGACGTAGGGCGCGTCGTACTGGATCGTCCGCCGGAGCATCCGGCGTAACCCCTGCCAGTCCGGCCCGACGAGGTCCGTCTCCTCGACGAAGCGGGCGATCTCGAGCACCCGGCTGACTCCGGCGAACGCCTCGCGGGCGTCGATCCACTCCTCCTCGCGGGCGATTCGCCCCTTCAGATCCGTTCGGCGGATCCACCGCTCGAGCGACCGGGAGACGCTCGATCCGGCGGTTTCCTCGAGCAGGTTCGGCGAGAAGTCGTCGACGCGAGCGCGCAGGCGCTCGAGCGAGACCTCGCGCGGGTCGCCCGCGTCGCGGCCGCGGTCGGCGTGGAGGTCTCCGGTCGCGGCCCCTATTCCGTCTCCGTCGCGCTCGCGCTCGCACTGGAGCGTGACGAACGCGTAGAGTTCGTTGACCGCCGGGTCTTCCGCGAGCGCGGGGGTCCCGATCGTCGCCGTCGGAACCCCGGCCTCGCGGAGCCGCGTTCGCGTCTCGGGGACGCGCTCGATTCGCGGCACCGCAACGGCGAACTCGTCGAAACTCCAGCCGTGCCGGTCGCGTAGCGCCTGAATCTCGGTGGCGACCGTCCGGACCTGTTCGCGAGCGGTCCGGGTCCGGATGCGTCGCGCTCGCCCCGTGATGTTCGGTTCGTCTCCGCCGTCTCCGTTTTCTCTGTCAGGCCCCTCGTTTTCGTTGTCGCCCTCGCCGCCGTGTCGCTGTTCTTGTGGTCCCTTGCCGGTCGCCAGAAACCGGGTAATCGCCCGATGTGACGGCTTCCGGCGTCCGATACCGCGGTCGTCGCTCTCGTCTTCGCCGAGCGGGTCCTCGAGCACCTCGACCGCGAGGTCGTCACCGACGAGATCCTCGATCCGACCGGGTTCGACACGGGTACGCTCGACGCTGGCGTGACGTTCGCCCAGGCAGACGAGGTCGGCGTCCCGGGTCAGCGCCGCGAGGTAGCGCCGGTCGAGGCGTCGGTACTCCTCGAACTCGACGGCGAGGACGGCGTCGATCGACTCCGTCACGCGGTCCCGGAGGCCGTCCGCGTTCGACTCGAGGAGGTCGACGGTCCGCGGGACGACGTCGGCCCGTTCGACGTAGCCCCGGTCCTCGAGTTCCGCGTGGAAGCGGTCGTTCATCGCGTACAGGAAGGCCAGACACTCGTGGGGATCGTCGGCCTCGACGTCGGCGAGTCGCAACCGCTGGCGCGTCGCCTCGAGCAGCAGTTGCCCGACGTCGCGGGCGAAACTCTCGTGCTCGGCGGCGCGTTCCAGATACGCCGGTACCGAGCGGCTGGCGCCGTCGATCACCAGCGAGACGAGTTCGATACGCTCCTCGTACTCGAGGCGGTCGAGCGTCGGGTCGTACTCCTCGAGGGCCTTCGAGGCGTGTTCGGGCAGGGACTCGACGCGGGGTGAACGCGGCCCTGCCGCGGCGTCGACGCCGGAACACGTCTCGACGAGTCGCTCGAGGCCGGCGGGGTGGCGTTTCAGGACCAGCACGTTCCGCGGTCCGTACTCGTCGGCGAGGGCGGCGTACTCCGCGGCGACCCACGCGAAGAGCGCGTCGCTGGGCGCGGGTTCGGCGCGCAGTTTGCAGGTACCTTCGAGGGTCGACGACGGGGACGCCATCACGTGATACGTCCCGCAGTAAAGCCGGTTTCCTACTTAAATGTGCGCCGCGAAGCGGACGTGGTTTTCCGCCCCTCCGCGTGCGGGAGGGCTAGGGAGAGGGCGAGCGGTCCTACTCGGCCATCCAGTCGCCGGCCTGCGGTTCGTCCGGATCCGTCGGCACCTCGAGCAACGTCGGTTCGTCGGCGTCGATGGCGGACTCGAGGGCCGATCGAACTTCGGACGGCGTTTCCGCGCGCTCGGCTCGCATTCCGACACTCTCGGCCAGCGCGGTGAAGTCGATGGGGGCGTCCGCCCAGTCGTAGGCGCCGGCCCCGAGGTCGTAGCTTCGCTCGGCCTCGTCGCTGATGATCGCGTAGTCCGCGTTGGCGAAGACGACGACGGTCAACGGGAGCCCCTCGGCGACGGCCGTGTGGAGTTCGTGGACGCACATCATGAGCCCGCCGTCGCCGGTGAGGACCACCACGTTCTCGTCGGGGTTGGCGAGCTGGGCGCCGATCCCCGAGGGTAGCCCGGTCCCCATCGACGCCCACGAGCCCGGATTGACGTACGAGCGCGGCCCCGCGGCCTCGAAGGCGTTCAGCGCCCAGACCCGAAAGCCGCCGGCGTCGGCCGCGACGATCGCCTCCCGCGGAACCGCCTCGCGGACGGCCTCGAGCGCGGCCACCGAGGTGAGCGGCGGCGACGAAGTGCGCAGGTCCTCGAGTCGGTCGCTCGCGGCCGCCCGAACTGCCGCGGCGCGTTCGACGGCGTCGCCAGCCGAGAGTTCGCGGTCGGCGAGGGCGTCCTCGAGGGCCGCCAGCGCCTCGCCGGCGTCGGCGACGATTCCGACGGTCGGCTCGTAGCCGGTCGCGAGGTCGTCGGCCGCGAGCGTGACGTGGACCAGCGTCCCGGGTACATCGACGTCCCACGCGCGGGTCGCGACGGCGTCGAAGTCCGTTCCCACGCCGAGCGCCGCGTCGGCGTCCGCGAGCAGGTCGAGCAGTTCCGGCGACGCACTCCCCGAGAGCGTGCCGGCGACGCAGCCGCCGTCGCCGTCGGGGAGGACGCCCTTCCCCTTGTAGGTCGCCACGACGGGCGCGCCGAGGCGATCCGCGACGCGCCGGAGGTGGTCGCTCGCCCCCGCAG
Source organism: Haloterrigena alkaliphila (assembly GCF_017352155.2). Lineage (NCBI taxonomy): Archaea > Methanobacteriati > Methanobacteriota > Halobacteria > Halobacteriales > Natrialbaceae > Haloterrigena > Haloterrigena alkaliphila. Next base: position 669,560 of record NZ_CP071462.1, on the reverse strand, counting down.
CGCGGACGCCGCCGCCGGCGACGATGATCGGCTCGTTCGCGTCGGCGAGCAGGTCGGCGGCCGTTTCGATCTCGCGCTCCGGGACGCCCGAGACGAACGCCCGACTGTACTCCCCGGCCGTCGCGACGGGGACGTCCATCGAGAGGAAGGACTTCGGAATCCCGACGCGGACGGGCCCCTTCGGGGGCGTCTGCGCGACCGCGATGGCCTCCTCGAGGACGACGGCCGTTCGCTCGGGCGCCTCGACGAGTCGGTTCGCCTTGACGACGGTGTCGTAGGTTTCCGGCGGCGTCTCGTGGATGCCGTCGCCGCCGCGGAGTTCCGGGTCGGTCTCGACGGCGAGGTGAACCAGCGGCGTGCAGTCGTTGTACGCGTTCTTCAGCCCGTTCATCGCGTTCATATCGCCCGGGCCGGGAACGACGACCGTCGCCGCCGGCCGGCCGCTGGTCTCCGCGTAGCCCCACGCCTGGTGGCTGACCGCGGTCTCGTGGCGAGCCATCACGTACCGCACGTCGTCCCGTCGACCGATCGCCTCGTTCAGCGGCAGCGTCTGCTTCCCGGGGATGCCGAAGACCGTGTCGATCCCGTCGGCCGCCAGTCGCTCGACGACCGCCTGGCTGACGTCCATACGTCGATTCTCGGAGACCAGCTACTTGGACTCTCCCCCTCCGTTGGCGTCGCGGCATTCCGCGTCGATCGCTCACCGTCTCGGACGGGCGGGGATGCCTCCAACTCGGCCGCCCCCGGGGGGCCGCCTCCGCAAGCACCGGCCGAACTGACTGACTTCGATAATTCTTATAGTGTATAAAGAGTACAGATGTGTATGGAGGATATTTTCGTCGGACGCATCATGTCCGCGTCGCTGCACACGGTGACGTCGGACACGCTCGTCGAGGAGACCGCCCAACTGATGCTCGACAACGGGATCGGGTCGGCGGTCGTCGTCGACGACGACAATCGACTCGAGGGAATCCTGACGAACACCGACTTCGTCCGGATCGTCGCCGAGCGCAAACCGAAGGACCAGACGCCGGTCTCGGAGTACATGACCGAGGACGTCGTCACGGTCACGGCCCAGGATAGCATCCGCGACGCCGCGGACGCGATGGTCGAACACGGTTTTCACCACCTCCCCGTCGTCGACGAGGAAGAGGGGGTCATCGGCATGGTCACGACGACCGATCTGGCGGCGTACCTCTCCCGCGAGGAGACGCCGAGTCCTGAATAGCCCGTTTTCGTCCCCACGTTCGACTCGAGCGCCTCTCACGTCGATAGCTCGAGGCCGATAGCCGGTCTCGAGACGGGCACTGGCGCCTCGCAGCGCGTCAGTCGGTTCGGTCGGCGGTCTCGCCGTCGCCGCCCTCGTGCTGGTGCAACACCGACATCTCCTTCCGGAGGTCGGTCCCCGCCTGCGTCGAGGATCGGACGCGGTAGACGTAGCCGATCGACGAGACGAGCGCGAAGACGGCCACGAACGCCAGCGCCGTCGGCGCGCTCGCCGCGACGAGCAGCATGAACACGAACGAGACGAGGACGTTCCCGACCGCGACCAGCTTGAGCACCGGCAGTGGCAGTTTGTAGACCGAGTACTCGTAGCGCTGCGGGAACGTCTTCGGGAGGTTCCACAGCGCGATGCCGCCGATCATGAAGGAGAGGAAGGTCCCGGTGACGACGACGACCAGCCAGTCGAGGAACGCGGGGCCGGTGAGCTCGTCGAGGTAGCCCACGAACGGCGCGACGGCGAGCGGCGGAACGCCCATGAAGATGACCGCCCGGTGGGGCGTATCGAACCGATCGTGGATCCCGGCGAAGAAGCCGGGCAAGAGGTTGTCGCGCGAGGCGCGCATGACCGTCCGCGAGTAGGACGTGTACAGCGTGTTCACGGTCGTCGCCGCGGCGACCAGCGCCGCGACGGCGATGAGTACCAGTCCCGCGGTCGGGACGGTTCCGAACGCGTCCGCGACGGCCGCGAGCGCACCGTCGACGGGTTCACCGTCCGGGCCGACGGCCGCCTCCCACGACGCGCCGCCGATCAGCGCGAGGACGATGGCGATCGAGAGCACGGCGACGAACGTCATCCCGACGGCGAGGACTCGCGGGATGTTCTTCGTCGGATTCTCGAGTCCCTCGCCGATCTCGATGATCATCGCGAACCCCTGGAAGGGGATGTACAGTAAGACGATCGCGAGGAAGAACGGCGCCAGCCCCTCCTCGAAGGGCTGGCCCTCGCCGTCGGGGAACATCGGCTCGAAGTTCCCGATATCGAACGAGGCGAAGCCGCCGACGATGAACGTCAGCATGCCGGCGATCAGGACGGCGACGAGCGCGATCTGGGCCCGTGCAGCCATCTGAATGCCGACGTAGTTGACCAGCAGGAAGAAGGCGAGGATCGCCATCACCGCGGCGACTTCCGGGATCTGGATCCCCGTTTCCAGTAACTCGAGGAGGTACGGCAGGTACTGGGCGAAGCCGAGCGCGGCGAACAGCAGGTACGCCCAGACGGCCACGACCGGCAGCATGATGTTGAGAAAGCCCCAGTACGGACCGACGAGGCGAGAGCCGTAGACGTACGCCCCGCCGGCGACGGGGATCGCCCCGCCGAGTTGTAACAGTTGCAAGACGCCCAGCGACATCGGAATTATCGCGACCAGAATGGCGATCACGATGCTCGGCCCGGCCTCGGCGGCCATCTGCGTCGGCACGAGGAAGATACTCATCCCCAGCGCGGTCCCGATCAGCAGTGCGATCGCCGCCCCTACTCCCACCGACTCGTTGATTAATTTGAAGTCATCTGCAGGCGCGTTTTACCACGTTCTGCCATGTTCACTACCACCTAATGAACGTGTTTGTTCAAAACACCGTCAGAAATCGCTAGGGAAGTAATCTCAATCCCGTTATATCGAAACCGTCGTATATGTATCCCGCAGTATCGATTAACGATTGTAAATAGGGTGGTCGCCTTCGTACCTGCGATGAAGAATCGCCGGCGATCCGTCAGCATCGACGCTCGAGTCGGGAGGGAACTCGGGAGCGGACTGCGGTCACGTCTCGGCTCCCGGTTCGTCGTCTTCGGTCATCCAGCGGACGGTCTCGTCGAGTCGGTCCCGCAGCGCCCGGGCCTCCGCCGGCGTCAGTTCGATATCCGCGTGACCCGTGCCGTGGTCGCCCGCCATCGCGTCGATGCTCAACACGAGCCGATGGCCGTCCGCCGACTCGGGCCGAACCGAGACGTCGGCCCGGTCCGGATAGTCCCGCGGCGGTCCGAGTTCCAGATCGGTCTCGCCGCGAGTGACGCCCACCCGCACGCGCTCGGTGTGCTCGAGGTCGACCGCGTCCGTCGGGTTCTCCTCGATCGGCGTCGATTCGGACTCCTCGACCCCGTCGTGGCTGGTATCTTCTCCCATGGCTGGTGGTTAGATCCCGTCCCCCTTGGGTGTACGCCCGGACGGGGTCGGGTGACGCGGTGGCCGGCCGCTCACAGCTGCGGTACTCGGACGCTGGCGAGAACGGAGCGCAGTCGGAATCGGAACCGGAGTGCAGTTGGAATCGGCACAGAAGTCCAGTCGGAGTCGACTCGAGCGCGCGATCAGTCGATGTCGATGCGGTGACCGGTGTCCCCGACGATCGTCAGCTCCTCTCGTCGACGCGTCTACAGCGCCGTATCGCGGGAATCGGGGCCGACGCACTGCTGGCGATCCTCGAGTTCGGCGCAGGCCTCCCGAAAGAGGCCGTCGAGGATCTCGGGCGTGGTGGGGTGGTAGGCCCGGTTCGGTACCTCGCGGACGTCGAGTCCCATCTCGACGACGATCTGCATCGTCTTCGCCATCACGTCGGCGTGGAGGTGGACGCCCTGGTAGCCGAGGACGGACCCGCTGTTCGCGTCGACGACCAGCGTCGCCCGGCCCTCGGGGTGATCCTTGGTCTTGAACACCCCGTCGGACGACGCCTCTCGGGTCACGACGAAGGCGTCCATCCCCGAATCGGCGGCCGTCGCTGGCGTGTGGCCCACTCTGGCAACCGGATAGACACCCAGCCCCGAGAAGATCACGTGGTGGGGGACGTTGGCGTAGGGCTCGAGGTTCTCCTCGCGCGCGTGGTGGACGACGTTCGCCGCGGCCGCAAAGCCCTGCTCCTTGGCGACGTGGAGGATCGGCTCGCGGCCGTTCGCGTCGCCGACGACGAAGACACGATCGTCGTCGAGCGCCTGCATGGTCGACCCCACCCACCCCGACCCCGGCTCGATCCCCGTCTTTTCGAGGTCCAACCCCTCGAGGTTCGGTTTGCGACCGGTGAAGCAGTAGAGTTCGTCGGCTTCGACGGTCAGTTCCGTGGCGTCACCGCCCGTCCCGTCCTCCGCCATCCGCTCGGCGACCAGTCGGACGCCGCCGTCGTCGGTCCGCTCGAGGCGCTTCTCGTCGGTGGTCGTCAGCACCTCGATCCCGAACTGCTCCCGGTAGAGCTCGAGGATCGCGTCGCCGTAGGCGTCCGGAAACGCGTCGAGCGGTCGTTCGTCGTGCTCGATCACGGTGAGGTCGACGTCGCCGACCTCGCTGAGGTAGGGGCCGAGTTCGAGGCTGATGTAGCCGTTGCCGAGCACGAGTCCCGACTCCGGAAACGCGGTCGCGTCGAGGACGTCCGCGCTCGTCCGGATCGGCACGTCGTCGATTCCCGGCAGGTCCGGAATGTTGGGCACGGAGCCGGTCGCGATCACGACGTAGTCCGGTTCGAGGCGGCGGCCCCTGACTGCGAGAACGCGGTCGTCGACGAACCGCGCCGATTCGCGAAGGAATTCGACGCCCTCGCGCTCGGCCAGGTCGTGGACGTGCCCCCGGCGGTGTTCGGCGAAGCTCGAGACGTGCTCGTCCTTCCGGGCGACCACCGCCTCGGGATCGACCTCGGGGACGCCCTCGAGTCGGTCGTCGTGACGGGCCTGATACCGGTGCTGGCCGGCCGAGAGCACGTCCTTGCTCGGCATGCAGCCCCGCAGAATGCAGAGTCCGCCGCCCGGATCCCCGTCGTCGATCAGCGTCAGTTCGAGGTCGTCGAGTTCCCCGCGGCGCTCGAGGAGTTCGTCGGCGGCGGCGACGCCTGCACTGCCGTACGCGCCGACGATCGCGACGTGTACCATATCCGGGGTACGGCGTCGTGACAAAAAGGCGTTCCTCCGACGGTGCGTGAGTGAAACCGTTCGACACGTCCAAAACGACGGCGAAAAAGCGGGTCAGCAGGGCGGCTTACTGTCGAATCCGAGCGCCGATACCGAGCAGCGCGGCGACCAGCGCCGCGGTGGCGCCGAAGCCGGGTACGCTGTCGTCCTCGCCGTCGCCGTCCTCGACGTCGTCGGCGCTCTGAACCGCCACGTTTCGCTCCGAGAAGTGGTCGACCGCGACGAGCACGTCGGCGGCCGCCGACGCCTCGCTCGAGGAGGTCACCATGTAGCGGGGCTCCTCGCCGATGCCGCCCTCGAGTTCGCCGTACGAGGAGGCTTCGGCGGCGGCCTCGCCGTCGACGGTCACCGCGAGGTCCTCGGCGCTCCCGACGGCCTCGAGCGCGGCCTCGGAGACGGAGACGATGACGACCTTCCCCTCGCTCTCGGCGCGTTCGACGGTCATCTCGAGGCGTTCTTCGGCCTCGGCGCTGGCCTCGACGGTGGTGTCGTGGCCGTAGGTCGCGACGTCGGCGACGCGCTCGCCGTCGACCTCGTCGGCGTAGACCTCGGCGGTCGCCGTTCCCTCGGCGATCAGCCGTTCCTGCTCGACGGCGTCGTCGTCGCGTTCGCCGTCCGCGTACGAGCGGAAGACCAGCGTCGAGTCGCCGGCGAGATCGGCCGTCACGTCGCCGTTCTCGTTGACCGCGACGTCGCCGTCGCCGGCGACGACCAGCACGCCGGTGCGGTTCTCGGTTTCGACGAGGACGCGGTCGTCCTCCTCGCTTGCCGAGGCGTTGCTCTCTCCGGAGAGGTTCAGTTCGACGTACTGCTCTTCGCCGCCGGCGTCGACGGTCAGGATGCCGCGCTCGGTGTCGTGAGCGGACAGCGACGCGGACCCGTCGGTCGCGACGTCGGCTCGCGTCTGGCTCCGGGCGTCGATCTCGAGCCCGAGCCCGGCGAGGTTCGCCACGGCCGAGAGCTCGGCGTCGGCACCGAGGCCGGTTCGGCTCTGGTGGTCGCTCTGGCTGGCGACGGTCACGTTCTCGAAGACCTCCTCGCCGCCGACGCGGTAGTCGACGAGGGAGTTGCTCGAGGTCTCGAACGCGACGTGGGTGCCGACGTAGCCGTCGGCCGTCGCGTTCTGCGCGGTCATCGCGTTCGATTCGGAGGGCTGTGTCGCGCCCGCAGCGCCGCCGACGACGGCGACCGACAGGGTCGCCATCGTGACCAGCGCCGCGAGTGCAACGGCTGCGATTCGGTTCATTGCACTCGATCCGATCTCACCGGGGTTTCAAAGTCCTTCTGACAATGCCGTCCACATGTGTGAGTGGATCGCTCACATCTGTTCGGTCACTGAATCGATTCCTATTCGGCCGTGAAATCTGGTGAGCGGAGCGAACTGCGGAACGGAACGAACTGTGAAAACGGATCGAACGCGTCAACGGGGAAGTGCGTCAGCGGAGCGAACCGCGTGAAAAGCGCGAAACCGGATACAGCGGCGAGCCTGACCGACTCGCGAGCGAGTCGCAGTTACTCCTGCACTCGAGCGAGCAGGCCGGCGACGCCGATCGCGACGACGGCGACCGCGACGCCGAAGCCGGGCATGCTGTCGCCGCCCGTGTCGTCGGCGCCGTCATCGTCGGCACTCCCGTCGTCTCCGTTGCCGCCGTCGTTCGCCTCGCTCTCGTCGGTCTCGGTCGTGTCGTTCGTCCCGTCCGAACCGTCGCCGTCTCCGCCGTCGATCGTCGCCGTGCGCTCGGAGAAGTGGTTCACCGCGATGTAGACCGTCGCTTCGCCGGAGGCCTCGCTCCGCTGGACGACCATGTATCGCGATTCGTCGCCGTTGATCGCCCCCTCGAGTTCGCTCTTGGAGCTGACCTCGACGGCGGCCTCGCCGTCGATGCGGACCTCGAGGTCCTCGAGGGTACCGACGGCCTCTTCGGAGACGGTGGTCATCACGACCGTCCCCTCGTGGGTCGCGCGGTCGATGGTCACGTCGACCCGATTGCGGGTCTCGGTGGCGACCTCGGCGCTGGTCTCCTGCCCGTAGGTGACGGCCTCGCCGACCGCCTCGCCGTCGCGCTCCTCGACGTGGACCTCGACGGCTGACTCGCCGTTGGCGATCAGCGACTCCTCGTACTCGGCCTGTTCGTCGCGCTCGCCGTCCTCGTAGGAGCGGAACGCCAGCGTCGAATCGCCCTCGAGCTTGGCGGTGACGTCGCCCTCCTCGTTGACGGTGACCTCGCCGTCGCCGACGACGAGGAAGACGCCCTCGTGGGAGTCGCTCTCGACGCGGACGCGCTCGCCTTCCTCTTCCGCCGTCGCACTGGCGGCGAGGTCGGCCTTCACGACCTGGTTCTCGCCGCCGCTCTCGACGACGAGGGTTCCGCGTTCGGTGTCGTGGGCCGACAGCGTCGCGCCGCTCTCGGCTTGCACCTGTGCGCTGGTCTCCGACTGGGCGCCCATCGAGAGGCCCGCGCCCTCGAGGGACGTCAGCACCTCGAGGTCGATTTCGGCGCCCACGTCGGCGCCGGTAGCGGCCTCGCTCTCGGACTGGACGGCAACCGAGGAGAACGTCTCCTCGCCGCCGACCCGATAGTCGACGATCGAGTCGCCCTCGACCGAGAACGAGACGTGGCTCCCGGCGTATGCCTCGGATCCGGTCCCGGTACTGGTCGCGTTCGATTCTGCAGCGCCCGTCGACGACGCACCGGCGGTGGCTCCGAACGCCACGCCGACGGCGCTCGTCACCACGAGCAGTGCGAGTACGGCTGCACCAATCCGATTCATGACGGCCTTACTTTCACAGTATATTATAAAAGGAGTTTTGGCAAGACCGTCAAAATGAGGGGCCCCGAGCCCCGGGTCGACCCGTCGTGACGGGATCCGTGCGACGACCGTCGGTTCCCGCGGGTTATCGGGAGATCGATTGGCCGCCGTCTTTCACGACGGCGTCGACCTCCTCCTTGGAGACGAGCGCGACGTCGCCGGGAATCGTCCGCTTGATCGCCGCGGTCGCCGTGCCGTACTCGAGGGCGGTGGGGACGTCGTCGCCGTGGAGCCGGCGAGCGATGAAGGCGCCGGTGAAGGCGTCGCCGGTGCCGATCGGCGAGACGGTGTCGGTCTCGTAGGCGTTCTGCTCGTGGACGACGCTGTCGTGCCAGCCGACGACTCCGTCGGCGCCGCGGGTGACGACGACCGTCGTGAAGTCGTACTGGGAGCCCAGTCGGTGGGCCAGCTGGCGCGGGTCGCCCTCGAAGCCGAGGACGGTCCGGGCGTCGCGGGCGGCGATGACCAGGACGTCGATCCCGGGGAACAGCTTCGTCAGCGTCTCGTGGGCCTCGTCGGGCGACCAGAGCTTGCGTCGGTAGTTGAAGTCGAAGGCGGTCGTCGTTCCCCCCTGTCTGGCCGCCTTGAGCATCTTCATCGTCGTCTCCCGGAGCGTCGAGGACAGCGCGGGCGTGATCCCGCTCGTGAAGAAGACGCGGGCGTCCTGAATCCGTTCGATGTCGAACTCGCGGGCCTCGGCCGTCGAGACGGCGGTGTTCTCCCGATCGTAGATCACGTTCGTCCCGCGGGGTTCGCCCCCTTTCTCGAGGTAGTAGGTCCCCTGCCGGCCCCGGTGGCTCCAGACCACGTCGGCCTCGATCCCGTGACTGCGGATTTCGCCGACGACGCGCCGGCCCAGCGGCGTCTCGGGCACCTTCGACAGCCAGGTCGCCGTCGCCCCCAGCCGGCTCGCGGCGATCGCGACGTTGCTCTCCGCGCCCGCCGCCATGACCTCGAAGTCGCTCGCGTTCTCGAGTCGCTCGTTACCCGGCGGCGACAGCCGGAGCATCGTCTCGCCGAACGTGACGATATCACTCACGGGTCGGCCCCCCGGACCGCCCCATTGCTCGTGTGTGCGTCGTCCATACTCCGTGCAACGGACGGCTCCGGTATAAGTTATGGCGACGAGTTAACCATCGCGTAAGAACCCCGGGACGGGCCCGGATCTCGCGTCGAGGCGGCCCAGGTCAGCTCCCGATCGGCGAGTCGACCGTCACGATCACCGTCGAATCGGCGTCGGAACCGTCGTCGCCGTCGGAACTTGCGGCGACGTCGCGGTCGCAGTCGCGTTCGAGGTCGATGTCCGCGCCGAACGCCTCGAGCAACGCTCGATTCGCGGCCACGTGGTCGGTTACGGCCGGAATTCGGAGGCGACCGCCCGCGAGCGCAAGGAAGACGAGCAGCTGGTCGGCCACGTGTCGGTCGACGGGCGGCGCCGGCGCCGACGCGTCCGCTCCCTCCCGGTCGAGAAACCGGTTCGCGGCGTCGGCGGCGTCCTCACCGACTCGCTCGGCCGGCTTGCCGCGCTCACCCAGCGCCGTGAAGCCGGCGATCCCCGTTCCGTGATCGATCCGGAGCACGATCGCCGACCCCGGCGAGGGGCTCGCGACCGCTCGCTCGCGCCGCTCGAGGACTTCGAGATCGGAATCCAGCCGCTCGAGCGCGCCCTCGGCCTGCCGGTGGGCGACGTCGCGGTCGGCCAGCGACTCCGACTCGGTCGAGTAGAGACGGACCCCCTCGAGCGATCCCCGCTCCACGAGTTCGATCGGCTCGATCTGCGAGGGATCGAGGTCCATCCGCACCCGGCCGCCGCCGTCGGGGTAGAATCCCCGGCGGTCGGCCTCGCAGGTCGCCTCGAGACCGAACTGGCGGAGCAGCGGCAGTTTCACGCGCCGAACGTAGTCCAGCGGCGGCGACCACGCCACGTCGGTACCACCGGTGGCGGTCACCGTCAGCCGATCCTCGAGGACGGTCGCCAGCGGCAGGAGGGCGTCGAACAGCAGCGTCGCGCTCCCCGCGGTGCCGATATCGACGGCGTACTCCCCGCCCGGGAGCGATCCCCGCCCCCGCCCGCTCCAGCCCGTCGCGTCCGGCGTCGACTCGAGGCCCGGATCGAATTCGATCGTCTCCGTGCCCAGTTCCGCCCCCGAGACGTCGGCGTCGCAGAGTTCGGCCAGCGTCTCGAGGACGGCCAGATGCTGGTGGCGCAGTCCCGGCGTGGACCGGTTCCCGCGGACGTTCTCGATGCGGACGGGCTCGTTCTCGAGGATCGAGAGCGTGAGCGCGGTGCGGACGAACTGTCCGCCCGCGTTCGCGCCGTCGAGTTCGCGCACGGTAGTCACGGCCGGCGAAACGGACTCGAGCACCGTACCGGTGCCGATGTTAGCCGGTATCGTTGCCGGTGACGGCCGGTGGCCACGCGCCACCGAGCTACGAGGTCCTGTCACGGGGCTCGACTATCAGTCCGAGTAGCCGTAAAACCGCAGGAGGACGACGATGGCGGCCGTTGCAGGCCGGGCGGTTACGACTTCCGAACGACAATCGCCGCGTATGTCGGAACTCAGCGATCGGTTGCTCCTTCTCGTCATCGCGGGGACGGGGTTGATCGTCTTCACGGTCGGCTGGGCGGGCGGACTGGTCGAGTCGAAGGCGCTCGGCGAGTGGCAAACCGTCCTGATCGTCGCCCTCGCACTCGTGGCGATCCTTCTTCTGGTCGGACTCTGGAAGGAGTTCGACCTCATCGACACCAGGGACCAGTAACACCGACGCGGGCCGCTCGAGGGCCGAGCGATCGACGACCGTCACCCCTGATGACCCGGATAATCGCGCTCGAACCGATCCTCGAGTTCTCGCTCGTCGAACCGAACGATCACCGGCCGGCCGTGCGGACAGGCGTACGGGTTCCCGCAGTCGTCTAACGCCTCGAGGAGGTCGACGACCGATCCCTCCGTCAGCGACGTGTTCCCCGTGATCGACGGGTAGCAGGCCAGATCGCCGAGGAACTCGTCGGCCAGCGCGTCGACCGTCTCCGCGCCGGCCTCGCGGTCGCCCTCGACGAACGACGTGAGGACGTCCCGCAGGCGCTCGGGCGCGATGGTCTCCTCGAGCACCGCGGGCACCGTCGTCACGGCGACGGTCCGGTCGTCGACCCGGTCGGCGTAGAACCCCAGCCGCGAGAGCGCCTCGCGGTAGTGTTCGAAGGCCTCGGCCTCGGCGGCGGTCAACTCGAGTTCGACCGGCTCCGCGAGCGCCTGCGCGGCGGGGTCGTCGGCGAACGCCCGCTGCAGGCGCTCGTAGTTGACCCGCTCGTCGGCGGCGTGCTGGTCGATCAGGACGAGGCCGTCGTCGGTCTCGCAGACGAGGTAGGTGTCGTGAAGCTGTCCGAGCACCCGCAGCGCGGGCAGCGACTCGAACTCGGTCCCGTCCCCGGTCGCCGGTTCGCCCGACAGCGTCCGCTGTTCGGTGGCCGCGTCGAACTTGCGCCGATCGCCCGTTTGTTCTCGGTTGGACCGTCCACGGTCGGCGCTCCCGTGATCCGCGCTCGAGTCCGCTCGAGACGTCGTCGATCCGGTCGTCGGAGCGGTACTCGCGGGAGTTCCGGATGACCCGCTCGAGTCGTCGCTGGCCGGCTCGCTCGAGGTACTTTCCGCTGACGTACTCGAGGGACTGCCGGACGTACCACTCGATGAACTACCGGACGGACCGCTCGAAGCGGTTCCCGACGGACCGCTCGAGGCGCTCCCGGCTGACGGCGTCTCGTCCGAATCCGTCGTCGAACCGGCGTCGGCGGACTCTGCATCGACTGCCGACGCCGACCGCGACGAGGCCGCTGCGGTGTCGTCGGCCGTCGATTTCGACGGCGACCCGGCTCCCGACGTCGATTCGCTGTCGGCCTCGAGCGCCGCCGGAAGGTCGTCGGCCGTCGGTTCGTCCTCGGACTCGCGAGCGTCGCCGGGATCGACGCGGGCCTCGCCGGGTGCCGACCGACCGCGGGGCGCCCGCGAGCGCAGGAGGCCGTGCTCGAGCAGCGCCGACTCGACGGCGGCGTCGACCTGCCGGCGGACCGAATCGTCGTCGTCGAACCGCACCTCGCGTTTGCGCGGGTGGACGTTGACGTCCACGGAGTCGCCCGGAACGTCGAGAAAGAGCGTCACGAACGGGTAGCGGTCGCCGCCCAGTTGCGCGCCGTAGGCGCCCATGATCCCCTCGCGGATGGCGTCGGCGGTCACCGCCCGCCCGTTGACGTACGTCGCGAGGTACTCGCGGCTCGAGCGGTTGGTTTCGGGGTGGGAGACCAGCCCCGAGACCGAGTCGAGCGGCCCCGGGGGTAAATCGTCGCCGTCGGCCTCGACGGGGATCATCGCGGAGGCGACCTCCCGTCCGTAGACCGCCATCACTGCGGCCTGCAGATCGCCCTGTCCGGTCGTCGCGAACACCTCGCGCCCGTCGTGGGTCAGCGAGACCGCCACGTCGGGGTTCGCGAGCGCGTACCGGGTGACGATCCGGTTGACGTGGGCGAACTCCGTGGCCGTCGTCTTGAGGAACTTGCGGCGGGCGGGCGTGTTGTAGAAGAGGTCCTCGATCTCGACGATCGTGCCCGCGGGACAGCCCGTCGGTTCGACGCTCGTCACCTCGCCGCCCTCGTAGACGAGTTCCGTCCCCGCCTCGTCCGCGGCGCCGTCACGCGGGTGCGAACGGATGGTCATTCTGGAGACGGAGCCGATGGTGTGCAGCGCCTCGCCCCGAAAGCCCAGCGTGGCGACGCCGGACTCCAAGTCCTCGAGCCCGTCGATCTTGCTCGTCGTGTGTTCGCGGACGGCCGCGCGGAGGTCGGTCTCGCTCATCCCGCGGCCGTCGTCGGCCACTCGGATCAGGTCGGTCCCGCCCGCCTCGACGGTGACGTCGACGCTCGAGGCGTCGGCGTCGAGGCTGTTCTCGAGGAGTTCTTTCACGGCGCTCGCGGGTCGCTCGACGACCTCGCCGGCGGCGATGCGGGCGACAGTGTCCTCGTCTAGCTGACGGATCTCGGTGTCCTGTGGTGGCTGATCGGTCATGGCTCGATAGGCGGCTGGGATCGAACGGCGGACTCGCGGTCCGGTCCGGGACCGCGAGACGGCGATCGACCGCGTTCGATTCCGCGCGTTCGGTTCATTGCGGTCGCTCTCGCTCGAGCGAGGTTAAACTGTGGGTTACTGCCCGGTCGGATCGACGGCCGCACTCGCGGTTGCCGCGATGGCGACTATTCGCCGCCCTCGAGCAGTCCGTCCACTGCGTTCCCGATCGCGTTGCGACCGTCCGCGGGCACCTCGACCAGCGGCGGTCGGACGGCATCCGAGGGAAGCAGGCCGCGGTGCTCGAGCGCGGTCTTCGTCGCCGGCGCGAACCCGTGGGCGGCGCAGGCGTCGAACAGCGGCGCGATCGCGTCCTGCAGTTCCGCGCCGCGGTCGTCGTCTGCGGTCTCGTACAGTTCGCCGTACTGCGCCGGCGCGACGTTCGAGAGCGCGTTCAGGCCGCCGTCGGCGCCCATCCGCAGCGCGGGGACGAGCAGCGCGTCGTACCCCTGTAGCACGACGAACTCGTCGGGCGTTCGCCGCACGACCGAGAGGAAATACTCGAGGTCGCCGCTCGAGTCCTTGATGCCGACGACGTTCTCGTGGTCGGCCAGCGCCGAAATCGTCTCGACGGCGATCGAGCCGCCGGTACACGGCGGGATGTTGTAGAGCAGGATCGGCAGCGGGGAGCGGTCGGCGACGGCCTCGAAGAACCGCCGGTTTCCGGCGGGGTCGTTGGGCCCGTGGAAGTACGGCTCCGTGACGACCGCGGCGTCGGCGCCGATCTCGGCGGCGTGCTCGGCGTAGGCGACGGCCTCGTCGACCGTCGTGGCCGCAGCGCCCGCGAGCACCGGAACCTCGCCGCCGGCCGCGTCAACCGCGATCTCGTGGACGCGCCGGCGTTCCGCGGGCGCGAGGCTGGCGAACTCGCCCGTCGTGCCGCAGGGAAAGAGGCCGTCGATGTCGTTCTCGAGGAGGTGCTCGATCAGGTCGCGGAACGCGGGTTCGTCGACGTCGCTCGAGTCGGGTTCGAAGGGGGTGACGAGGGGCGTGGTGATTCCCTCGAGCGCCTGCTGGAGATTCATACGTTGGTGTTTTCGGGTGGCTGCAAAAACGTACGTGCTCTCGATTTCGATTCGGGAGCGCTCGAGGTGGTCGCGGTGACTCGCTCGAGCAGAGTACAGTGCAACCGGCGTTCGTCCCGAAGTGGTCTCGAACGTGATGATCAACAGGTCTTCCGCTCGCGTGGCAACGGGGATTTCCACACCCTCCCCAGCCGATTCGTTCGGTCGTGGTTCGAGAGACCAAAGGTCTCTCGTCATCACGAAAGACGCTTCGCGTCTTTCGAACGACTGCGCTCCCTCACTCATCCCTCGCACGGGATCAGACCGCGGTTCGCTATTGGCTCACCGCGGTCCTGCGCGCGCCGCGTGGAAAATAGACGAAATCGCGCTACTCGAGCCCCAGATCCTGTGACATCGAATTCCCGGCCCGCGGAACGCCCTTCACCGTCACGGTCTCGCCGTTCATGAACGAGGCGGCGGGACTGACGAGGAACTGGACCACGTCGGCGATCTCTTCGGGATGGCCGATGCGGCGCTCGGCCTGTTCTCGAGGCGGCATGTCCTCGCTGTCGATGCCCAGCGTCTCGGCGACGCCGGGGGTCTGGATCAGGCCCGGCGCGACGCAGTTGACGCGGATGTCGTGTTCGGCCCACTCGACGGCGAGCGTCTCGGTCAGGCGGATGATCGCCGCCTTCGACGCGCCGTAGTGGCTCTCGCCGGGCGCGGCGTGCTGGCCGTTGACCGACGAGAGGTTGATGATGGTCCCGCCGTCGCCCTCGCGCATGACCTCGCCCGCGAGTTGGGTGCAGTGGACCGTGCTGTTGAGGTTGAGGTCGACGATGGTCTGCCAGCCGTTCGCCGAAATCTCCTCGAACGGGGCGACGAACTCGCCACCGGCGTTGTTGACCAGCACGTCGATATCGCCGAACTCGTCGACGGTTTCGTCGACGAGATTCTGGACCTGGTCGCGCTCGCGGACGTTACACTCGACGGCCAGCGCGTCGCCGGTGCTCGCGGCGTCGTTGATTTCCTCGGCGACGGGACCGACCCGATCCATCGATCGCGAACAGATCGCGACGTCTGCCCCGCCGGCCGCGAGGGTCTTCGCGATCGATTCCCCGATACCCTGACTCGCGCCGGTGACGATAGCCGTCTTCCCGGATACGTCGAATTCCGCTTCGTGCATCGTGCTAACTCGTGTCCCATCGGACCATAGGTGTACCGATCTGACGCGGTCGCCGTCGGGCGATCGAGCGAACAACGCTCCCGCCGGCGCCGGCGGCGGGCACACTCGCGTGGGACATGGTGGCGATTGACAGCAGCGGTCTTTTCGGCCTCGCACGCCTCGAGTCGGTATGGATGCGCGACGGATCTACGCCGTCGCTCGAGACGTCGTCGCCGTCGTCGACGAGCACAACGTGACGTTCATGGCGGGCAGCATCGCCCACGCCGCCTTTCTCTCGCTGTTGCCGTTGCTCCTCCTGCTGTTTATCGTCGCGGGTGCGGTCGGCAACGAGTACCTGACCGAGCAGATCGTCGTGATGGCGCGGGATCACCTCAGTCCCGCCGGACAGGGGCTGGTCTACGAGGCGCTGACCCACGCCTCCGAGCGCGGCGGCGCGTCGCTGATCGGCCTCGTCTCGCTGCTGTGGGGGATGCTGCGCATCTTTCGGGGGGTCACGACCGCCTTCGACGAACTCTACGCGGACGGCGAGAACTCGTTCCCCGAGAAGGTCGTCAACGGCGCCGTCGTCTTCGCGGTCATCCTGATCGCCACCGTCGGTGCCGGCTTCGGGACGACGACGCTGGCCTCGGTCGATAACCCCGTCGTTCAGGCGGCGACGCCGATCGCCCTGTTCGTCGCCCTCTCGGTCGGATTCTTCCCGATGTACTACATCTTCCCGGACCCCGACGTGTCGGTTCGCGAGGCCCTCCCGGGAACCCTCATCGCCGCCGGAGGGTGGGTCGTCCTCGAGACCGTCTTCGGGGTCTACGTGGGGCTGGTCAACACCGTCGGCACGTTCGAGACGTTCGGCGCGATCATCCTGTTGCTCATCTGGCTCTACGGGAACGCGTTAGTCCTGCTGGTCGGCGCGGCGGTCAACGTCGTGATCGGGGGCCACCACGCGACCGACCGCGAGGACGGCTCCGGCGCCGACGACGGTGCGGCGCAGGACACGCTCGGCGCGTGAACCGTACTTATCCGCGCGAGAGTTCGATCCGAATCGTCGTTCCATCCGGGCCCGTCTCCTCGACGGCGATCGTCCCGCGGGAGAGGGAGACGATCCAGTGAACGAGCCAGAGTCCCATCCCGAGGCCGTGGTAGAGCGGTTCGACCGTCCCGTCGCCGGCGATGATCCGCCGCTCCGCCTCGGGGAGGCCGGGACCGTCGTCGCCGATCCGCAACAGGACGGTGTCGGGCCGGCGCTCGACGCGGAATTCGACGGGCGTCGACTCCCGGTCGCCGTGGACGACGCCGTTCGCGAGGAGTTCGCGAATCGCCGTCTCGAGCGCCGGGATCGCGACGACGGTCGCGTCGAAATCTCCCGCGAGCGCGACGTCGGCGTCGGGGTAGTCCGCGCGGACGCTCCGACACGATCGGCGACACAGCGGCTCGAGTGCGATCGGTTCCGGCGTCGGTCGCTCGCTCAACAGCCGGACGATCGATCGGTGCTTGTCGGTCAGGCCGAGCAGCCGGTCGACCTCCTCGACGATCGTCTCGGCGGCGCCTTCGGTCTCGCCGGACGACTCCTCGCCGAGCTGTTCGGCGGTCCCCCGAATGATGCTCATCTGGTTGGCGAGGTTGTGTCGCAGGACGCGGTGGAGCACGCGGAGCTGTCGCGTCGCCTCCTTGCGCTCGGTGACGTCCTGCTGGAACCCGACGTAGTTCGTCACGTCCCCGTTCTCGTCGGCCACCGGGGCGACGGTGACCCGGTTCCAGAACTCGCTGCCGTCCTTCCGATAGTTGCGGAGTTCGACCGTGTTCGATCGTTCCCCGTCGATCGCCGCGCGCAGGTCGGCGACCGGCTCGGGCTCGGTTCGGTCGCCCTGGAGGAACCGACAGTTCCGCCCGAGAATCTCCGCGCGGGAGTACCCGGTGAGCCGTTCGAACTGGTCGTTCGCGTAGACGAGGGGGTTGTCCGGCTGCTCCGGATCGCTGAGCGTGATCCCGATCGGCGCCTCGTCTATCGCCCGGTTCTTCAACTCGAGTTCGTCCTGTCGCTTCGTTCGCTCGGTGATGTCCCGAACGAGCCAGAGGCGGCCGTACTGCGTTCCCGCGTCGCTGCGAACCGGCGTCGAGTAGAGCTCGAACACCCGGCCGTCCTCGAGCGCGAGCTCGTCGTGACTCGTTTCCGCGGGGTTCTCGGTGAGCTGTTCGACCCGGCGGACGAACGCCGCCGGATCCGCGACCCGGTCGCGAATGCGTTCGAGGACGGCGTCGCCGCGGGGCGACTCGAGTCCGTCCGCCGAGAGGTCCCACAGGTCGCGAAACCGGGTGTTCCAGGAGCGAAGTTCGCCGCCGTCGCCGACGACGAGGACCCCGTCGGGCATCGCCTCCTGCTGGGCCTCGAGGAGCGACCGGCGGAACTCGAGTTCCCGTCGCTGCTCGGCGCTGCGGTGGTTGCGCAGGGCTCGATGGACGACGTCCGCGACGTCGCCGGCGAACTGGATCTCGGCGTCGGTCCACTCGCGGGTCCGGCCGACCTGTTCGTGACAGACGACGCCGATCACGTCCCCTTCCGACCGGAGCGTCGCGTCGAGCAGCGAGTCGATCGCCTGCGGCTCGAGGTAGTCCGCCGTCAGTTCCCGCGTTCGCGGATCCGAGCGGGCGTCGACGGCGCTGATCGATCGGTTCGTCCGCAACGCCTCGAAGTACGCGGGATAGTCGGCCGAGACCAGTTCCGCGCCGCCGGAGTGGTCGTCCGTGCGGTCGTCGTAGCGGTCGACACAGCGGAGGCGGTCGCCGCCGTCGTCGAACAGCCAGACGCTGACGCGAGTCGCGCCGACGATTTCGGTGGCCGTCTCCGTGATCGAACGGACGGCGGCCTCGAAGGCGCCCTCGACGACGTCGTCGTCGGTCACGAGGTCGAGGACCGCCTCGTGGTAGCGCTGCCGCCGTCGTCGCTCGTCGGACTCGTCGTCGGCGGTCATCGGAATACGCCCTATTTCGTCACGGGTCGAATGAAGGTTTGGGCCCGTCCGATTCGTTCCCGGACCACGAGGGAATCAGCGATCCGTCTCCTCGAGTCGCTCCTGGAGCTCCTGGACCGTCGAGACGAGTTCGATCGGCGGCGTCGTGTTGACGTCGATCGACTCGAGTTCCTCGAGGACGGCCTCGGCGGCGGGATCGAGCGCCTGTCCCTCGGGGCTGGGCTCCGCCGGGCCACCGTCGGTCGACGCCGCCTGCGTCCGGGACCGTCCCTGATCTCCGTCGCCCGCCTGCGGTTGCGTCTGCATCGTCCCGCTCCCCAGATCGAACACCGCCTGCACGGGTTCGCTCGAGGTCCCGCCCTTCGCTTCGATCGCTTTCTCCTCGCGGAGGCGCTCGAGAACCTCCCTCGAGCGATCGACGACGGGGTCCGGCACCCCCGCGAGGTCGGCGACGTGGATCCCGTAGGAGCGGTCCGTCGGGCCGTCCCGAACCGTCCGGAGGAAGGTGACGTCACCGTCGCGCTCGTCGGCCGCGATGTGGACGTTCGCGACTCGCGGGAGGTTCTCGGCGAGCCCGGTCAGTTCGTGGTAGTGGGTGGCGAACAACGTCTTCGCCCGTACTTCGTTGTGTAGATACTCCGTGGCGGCCCACGCGATCGAGATGCCGTCGTAGGTCGCCGTCCCGCGGCCGACTTCGTCCAGAATGACGAGGGAGTCCTCGGTCGCGGTGTGGAGGATGTTCGAGAGTTCGCTCATCTCGACCATGAACGTCGACCGCCCCTGCGCGAGTTCGTCGAGCGCGCCGACGCGGGTGAAGATGCCGTCGACCAGCCCGATCTCGGCCGACTCGGCGGGGACGAAGCCGCCGATCTGAGCCAGCAGGACGATGCAGGCCACCTGTCGCATGTAGGTGGACTTCCCGGACATGTTGGGGCCGGTGACGACGAGGAAGCCGCGATCCTCGTCCAGTCGGACGTCGTTCGGGACGAACTCCGTCGTCTGCTCGACCACGGGGTGGCGGCCCTGCTCGATCTCGAGGCGATCGCCCCGATGCAGTTCCGGCTGAACCCACCGATTCTCCGCGGCGTGGGTCGCCAGACTCGCCAGCGCGTCGACGGTCGCCAGCGCCCGGCCGACGTCCTGCAGCAGTTCGGCCCGCGCTGCGACCTCCTCGCGGAGTTCTTCGAACAGTTCGTACTCGAGGTCGCCCCGTTGCTCCTCGAGGCGCAGGATTTCGCGCTCCTTCGCCTCGAGTTCGTCGGTGGTGAACCGCTTCGAGTTCTTGAGCGTCTTGATCTCCTCGTAGTGGTCCGGAACGCCGTCGGCCGCGGACTTGCCGACCTGGATGTAGTAGCCGTCGGTCTTGTTCCGGTCGACGGTCACGTGGCTCAGGCCGTACTGCTCCTTCTCGCGGTCGGCGAGGGTGTCGAGCCAGCGCTTGACCTCCTCGTGGCGCTCGATCACCTCGTCGAGGTCGTCGTCGTACCCCCGCTGGAGGAGGCCGCCCTGCGTGACGGTCGACGGCGGCTCGTCGGCGATGGCCTCCTCGAGGGCCTCCCGCAGTTCGCTGGCGGCCTCCCGGTCGGGCCGGTCGACGATTGCCGACAGCGGCGACGCCGCGAGGTCGGGGTTCGACTCGATGGTTTCGGCGAGCGCGGGCAGAACCGCGAGCGTCCCCCGCACGGAGAGCAGGTCCCGCGCGTCGGCGCTGCCGTGGCTGGCCTTCGAGGCCAGCCGCGCCAGATCGTAGGCGTCGCCGAGTCGGTCCTGCAACTCGTCGCGGGCCAGCGCCGCCGACGACAGCGCCGCGACGCTCTCCTGGCGGCGCTCGAGGGTCTCGAGCGACCGTCTCGGCCGCTGGAGCCACTCCTTGAGCAACCGCCCGCCGGCGCTGGTCTCGGTGTGGTCGATCGTCGCGAACAGCGAGCCCTCGCGCTCGCCCTGCATGGTCTCGGTCAACTCGAGGTTGCGCTGGGTGGTCGCGTCCAGCGTGACGTGGTCGTCGCCGTGGTGGGCCTGGATGCGGGTCATCGAGGCGAGCACGCCGGTACCGGTCTCCTCGACGTAGTCCAGGATCGCCCCGGCGGCCGCGAGCGTCGAGTCGCCGACGGCGAGGCGGTCGACCGTCTCCTCGCCGAACTGCTCGCGGACGGTGTGGGCCGCTCGCTTGGGCGCGAACGCCTCGGTCTCGTGGAGCGTGAGCGCGGCGTCGATGCGCTCGCGGACCAGCCCCAGCAGGTCGTCGTTCGTTCGCACGTTCGGGCCCGGCAGCACCTCGACGGGATCGAACCGGTACAGTTCCGTCAGCGCGTCGTCGGCGTCGTCGGCGTCGGCCACGAGGAACCGCCCCGTGGTCACGTCCGCGAAGGCGAGGCCGTAGCCGTCGCCGGTCCCGCTCGAGCCCCTACCGCCTCCGTTGCTCCCGCCGGTCCCGTCGACGACCGCCGCGAGATACTGCGCGTCGGCGTCGCTCGTCTCGAGTAGCGTCCCCGGCGTGACGACGCGGACGACCTCGCGCGCGTGCCCGGAGTCGGTCTCGTACTGGTCGGCGACGGCGACGCGGTAGCCGCGCTCGACCAGCGCCTTCAGGTACGGCGTCAGATCGTCGACCGGCACCCCGGCCATCGGATACGACGAGCCGTGGGAGGACTTCTGGGAGACCTTGAGATCGAGTTCGTCGCTGACGGTCTCGGCGTCCTCGCCGAAGAACTCGTAGAAGTCACCGCACTGCATCGTCAGCAGATCGGCGTCGGTGTCCTCCTTCAGTGAGAGGAACTCCCCGACGATACCCGTCGCCTCTGTCATAGGCGGAGACTGTCCCTCCACCGCAAAAACCCTGCGGGATCCGCGGTGGCAGTGATGGGGCGGAAGCCGTTCGACGGACTCCTCGCCGTCGGCGAGGGTGCGACGGTCGATCGCCGCGTGCGCCGCCGACCCGCTGGCGGGGGTATATGGCGCCCACCGTGGTAGGACGGCCCAGTCCAGTCATGTCTTCACCCCGCGATCACCGCGTGCTCGTCCCGGTCGACGTCCTCGAGGGAGAGGCCGTCCCGGCGACGGTCGTCGACGCGTTCGCGTCGATTCCGGTCGTCCTGCTGGGCTACCGCGAACTGCCCGATCAGACCCCGCCAGAACAGGCGCGCGACCAGTTCGGCGACCGCGCACGGACCGAACTCGAGGAACTCCGAACCGTGTTCGAGGACGCCGGCTGCGACGTCGCGTCCCGGCTCGCCTTTACCCACGATCGGCTACAGACGTTCGAACGCGTCGCCGTGGACGAATCCTGCGACGCCGTCCTGTTGCTCAACCCGGCGCCGGTCCTCGAAACCGTCCTCGTGGCGATCCGGAGCGACGTCAACGTCGACCACATCGCGCGACTGCTGCGGACGGTGCTCGACGGCACCGACCTCGAGGTGACGCTGTTCCACGTCGCCGGCGACGAGTCGCGTCGGGAGGCGGGCGCGGAACTGCTCGAGACGGCCCGCGCCGCGCTGGTCGACGAGGGCGTCGATCGCGACCGAATCGAGCGGACGGTCATCGTCGACGGCTCGCCGACGGCTGCCATCCTCGAGGCCGCGGCCGATCACGACCTGCTGGTCGTCGGCGAGAGCCGGCCGTCGATCCGCCGCTACGTCTTCCGGGACCGCGCCGAGCGGCTGGCCCGGGAGACGGTCGACCCGGTACTCGTCATTCGGGGCGAGTACCTCGAGGCGGAGAGCGAAGGAGGCGCCGACGAGAACGCGACCGACGAGGAAAGCGGCGGCGGTGACGCGCCCGACGAGGGGAGCGCTGGCGATGAGTCGGCCGACGAGAGGCCCGCTGACGTGGTGTACACGCTCGAGGGAACGAACGAGAGCGAGGACGATTCCCCGTAACTGTCGGCGCTGCCGGCCCGGTGCGGATCGGTGGGACGATCAGTTTCGCTCCGTTCGCCGTCCCCGTCAGGGGTCGTTCGCAGTCCCCTGTCAGGGGCCGTCCGGAGTCGCTGGTCAAGAATCGTCCGCAGGCCGATCCCCGTCGACGTTCCGAACGACGAGGACCGGCGCGATCGACTCGGCGGCGATCCGCTCGGCCTCCCCGCCGAGGACGAGCGATCGGAGCGAGGGCGCCCGTTCTCCCACGACGATGGCGTCGTGGTCGACCGCGGTATCGAGCAGGGTCTCGAGGGCGGGCGCGTCGACGGCCAGTTCGGTTTCGACGTCGATTCCGCGCTCGGAGAGCCGTTCGGCGGCCGCATCGAGCAGTTCCGCGCTCGCCTCCCGACTCGCGTCGTCGGTCGCCAGAAAGAGCGTGACGCCGATCTCGCGGTCGCCGACCAGCGAGGTGACGAACGAGACGTTCCGATCGACGGCCACGTCGCCCGTCAGCGACACGAGGATCCGATCGATCTGCCCGCTCGCGCCGGTGATGGCGTAGGCGTCCGCCGACGTCTCCGCGGCGACTCGTTCGATCGTCTGGTCCCGGTCGTGGGTGAACACGAGCCGGTGATCGGCGCTCCCGCCGGTCGCCTCGAACGTCGCGACGAGATCCTCGAGGGCGGCGGTCGCCCGCTCCTCGTACTGCAGTCGCGCCTGGTCGGGGGGCGTCTGCTCGGGCAGGACGTGGTAGCCGAGGACGGTAACGTCGACCGACTGGAGTAGCGTCGTCAGCCCGGGGGAGAGCGATTCGCCCTCGAGGATCGCCAGCGGAACGAGGACCCGCGTCATCGAGACTCACCCCGGATCATCAGAGTTCACCCCGCAGGCGCACGTCCCGCGCGTAGTAGGCGTACCAGCCGGCGGTCACGAGCATGATCCCGACGCCGACGATCTGCGAGGCGGGCTGCATGAACCCGATCATGGCGAAGCTGGTGATCGCCCCGAGAACGGGGACGACGGGGTAGCCCGGCACTCGGAAGTCGGGATCGTACCACGCCGGTTCGTTCCGACGGAGCGCGATCAGTGCGACGCAGATCAGCCCGTACATGACCAGATGCAGGAAGGAAGCGACCTCGGCGAGCAGTTCGACCTGGCCGGTCGCGGTCAGGACGAGAATCGGCCCCCCGGCCATTCCCAGTGCGACGTGTGGCGTGCCGTAGCGGAGGTTGATGTGGCTCGCTCGTCGCGGCAACAGGGCGTCCCGCGAGACGGCGTAGATGGCCCGCGAGGTGCTGAGCACCGACGCGTTGGCGCTGGACATCGTCGCGAGCAGGCCGCCGAAGACGATCGCGACGGCGCCGGCGGCACCCAGATAGTGGCGCCCGACCTCGACCATCGCCGTCTCGCCGAAGCCCGCGAGCGTTTCGCTCCCGAACGCGCTCGTCGCGACGAAGATCGTCACCACGTAGAGCAGGCCGACGACCACCACGGAGCCGACCATCGCCAGCGGCAGGTTCCGGCCGGGGTCTCGCATCTCGCCGGCGACGGTCGCAACTTGCGCGAAGCCCAGATAGGAGGTGAAGACGAGCGCCGCCGTCGTCAACACCGGCATCGCGCCGAAGGGGGCGAACCGCTCGGGCGGCGCCGGTTCGCCCACCAGTCCGACCGCGTCGAGGCCGCCGTACGTGAGAAACACCGCCAGAATCGACAGCAACAGCGCGACGATCCCGTTCTGGAGTTTCGCCGCGTTTTCCGTTCCCGTCACGTTCAGGACGGTAAAGCCCGCGCCGAACAACAGTGCGACCGGAATGACCGGTCCCTCGCCGACCGTCACGCCGAGTTCGGCGAGCGTGTCGACGGCGTAGTAGCCGAACCCGACGAGGTAGAAGGCCGTCGCGAACACCAGCCCGAACCACAGCGACAGGCCGACGACGGCGCCCGCGAGCGCGCCGAGGGCGCGCGAGATGAAGTAGTATCCACCGCCGCTCTTTGGCATCGCCGTCGCGAGTTCGGAGGCCGGGAGCGCGACCAGCAGTGCGACGACCGCTCCGATGGCGAACGACCCCGCCGCGGCCGGCCCGGCCTGACCGGCCGCCAGCCCCGGGAAGACGAAGATGCCCGCGCCGATCATCGTTCCGATACCGATCGCGAGACCGCCGGTGAGCCCGAGCGTTCGCTCGAGTTCGGCGTCGTCCGTGATCGTCGCCTCGTCGGTTTCGATCGTGGGGTCGCCTCGAGGCGACTCGCCATCGATGTTCGTCCCCTCGGTCGACGGCGACGGACCGCCCATACCGCCCGGAATCACGGCCGAACGTATATGTCTACTGTCAAATTCGGCGACTGTCGGCGATTCGCCACCGTTCCGATTCAGAACAGGAGGCCGCCCAGCGGCACGTCCTCGTCCGGTTCGACGAGCACGGGGAACTCCTCCTCGTCCGGGACCCCGACGGTCAGCGCCTCGGATTTGAAGCCGGCGATCCGGACGGAACCGAGATTCGTCGCGCAGAGTACCTGCCGCCCCTCGAGATCGTCGGGCTCGTAGTGGTGGTCCAGCTGTGCGGCGGACTGGATCTCGCCGTGCTCGTCGCCCAGATCGATCCGGAGCTTGGTCATCTTCGGCTTGTTCGCCTCGGGGAACGACTCGGCGTCCAGCACCTCGCCGACGCGAATCTCGACGTCGAACGGATTCTCGACCATGCGGCAGGATAGCGACGGCCTCGGGAATGAGCGTTCCGTTTTCGGAACCGCTACTCGAGGAGCGCGTCGGCCAGCAGCGACAGGCTCTCGTCCCCGTCGTCGGCCGCGTGCGGAACCACGAGCATGACCTCCTCGATGCCGACGTCGGCGTACTCGGCGAGTCGATCGCGCACCTCCGCGGGCGTCCCCGTGGGTGCGGTCTCGACGTAGCCGGAGAGGAAGAACTCCCGCGGTTCCGCGGGTTCGTCGGGCAGGAACTCGCTCCGGAACCGCTCGCGGTTCTCCTCGGCCTCGGCGGTCGTCTCGCCGACGAAGACGAACAGTTCGGCCGACTTGCGGATTTCGTCGTATCGCGCCGCGCTCTCGCAGTGATCGCGCAGGATCTCGAGTTTGTCGGCGAACCCCTCGGGCTCGAGGGTGCCGAAGTTCCAGCCGTCGGCGAGCTCGGCGGTGTACCGAAGTGTGAACGCCTCCCCTCCGCCGCCGATCCAGATCGGCGGGTGGGGGTCCTGCACCGGTTGGGGCTCGCAGAAGGCGTCCTCGAGGTCGATCTCGAGGTGGTCGCCCGCGTGGCTGTACGTTTCGTTCGTCCATAGCCCCTGCAGGATTTCGACGGTCTCGGCGAGCCGGCGGAGTCGTTCGGCGGGCGGCTCGCGGAACTCGTAGCCGAACCGCTCGTACTCGTCGGCGTACCAGCCCCCGCCGAGGCCGAGCTCGAGGCGGCCGTCGCTGAGCCGGTCGACCTGCGCCGCCATCTTCGCCAGCAGGGCGGGGTGGCGGTAGTCCTGGCTCGTGACGAGCGTTCCCAGCCGAATCTCGTCGGTGGCCTCGGCGAGCGCGCCGAGCGTCGTCCAGGGCTCGTGGGCCCCGCGGCGAGGGTCGCCGATCCACGACTGGAAGTGGTCCTCGAGCCAGACCGCGCCGTAGCCCAGCCGTTCGGCCTCGAGGGCGGTCTCGCGGACGGTCTCGATCTCGGTGCCGTACTGGGGGAGGATGATCCCGACCTCGAGATCAGTTGCGTCCCCGGACTTGGCCCCGGAACCGGCGTCACCAGCGCTCATTGCGCCACCTCGCCGTCGAGCGCCAGCAGCCGCTCGGCGAGCGTCTCCGGATCGCTCGCGACGAGTTTCACCATCGCCTCCTTCCCGACATCGCCGCGATCGACCACGGCTTCGGGCGGCTCCTCGCGGTCCGCGAACGCCTGGCGGGCGGCCCAGCCCATCGTGGCGCCCTCGGCCTCCCTGCGCTCGGTAGGCTCTTCGCTCCGGTCGTACTCCGCGACGGACCACTCGAGGCCCTCGAGGGCGTCCTCGACGTCCTCGTCGAACCGGCAGTCGACCGCGAATCGCAGGTCGGGAGCGAACTCGCGGGCCGCCAGCAGGAACCGGGCCACGTGACTCGAGGCGCCGAAGCGGACGCCCCGATTCGGCTGGACGCCCGAGAGGGTGCGCGTGATCCGGCCCTCGACGGCCGCCGTCTCCGCGACCGACTCGGCGTAGGGAGTGGCGCCGACGACGTTCATCCCGACTTCGGGGACGAGGCGGGAGACGTCCGCGTCGACGAGTCGATCGACGACCGCGTGGACCGCCTCGGCGGTCGGCTCGCGGCTGGCCTCGTTTCGTAGGTCGACCATGTGGTTAACCGCGCCGTGGCCCTCGCCGACGTCGTAGTAGTATCGCACCGCGCGGGCGAGGAACTCCGTGGCGCCCTCGACGGCCGACTCGAGCGGTTCGCCTTTCGCCAGCCGGGCCGTGATCGCCGACCCCAGCGTACAGCCCGAGCCGTGGGTGGCCTCGGTGCCGATCCGCGGGTGCTCGAAGGTCCGCACCCCGTCACCGGTGACGAGGGTGTCCCGGACCGTCTCGCCCGGAACGTGGCCGCCCTTGACGAGGACGGCGTCGACGCCGGTCTCGAGGATGGCCTCCCCGGCGTCCACCGCGCTCTCGTGGTCGGTTACGGTGATGTCGGTCAGCACCTCGGCCTCGTCGGCGTTGGGGGTCGCCAGCGTCGCTTCGCCCAGTAGCTCCTCGTAGGCGCGTTCGGCCTCGGCCTCGAGCAACCGGTCGCCCGCGGTCGCGACCATCACGGGGTCGACGACCAGCGGGGACTCGAACTCCCGGGCGTGCTCGGTGACGGTCTCGATGACCGGCGTCGTCGCGAGCATCCCCGTCTTCGCCGCGCCGACCGCGAAGTCACCGGTGACGGCCTCGATCTGGGCCCGAATTTCCTCGAGGGGTAACACGTGCGAGGACTCGACGCCGCGGGTGTGCTGGGCCGTGACGGCGGTGATCGCCGACGTGCCGAAGACGCCGTGGGCGGCCATCGTCGCGAGGTCGGCCTGGATCCCGGCGCCCCCGCCGGAGTCGCTGCCCGCGATCGTGAGCGCTACCGGGCGCGTATCGGGTGCTGGCGTTCTCATATGTGGCCGTATTTTCCGGTTGTACAAAGCGGTCATGGTCGACGATCCTGAGAATCGCCTTTTCCGCCATACCCGGCCGTCCGGGCAGCCGACGGCGGTGGCGCGTGCTGTGCCGAGGTGAGCGCAGAGCGAACCTCGGCACGAACCCACGCGAGGGATGAGCGAACGACCGCAGGGAGTGAGCGAATCGGCTGGGGAGGGAGTGGCCATCCCTAGTTGCCATGATAGCAGAACACTCAGACTCGAGTTCCTTCGGAACCTGTCCGCTGCTCACACTGGCAACTAGGGATTCCACATTCCTCCCCAGCCGATTCGCTCGTTCACGGTGTTCACTCGCTCATCCCTCGCGTGGTTAGAGCCGCGATTCGTCAGTGGCTCACGGTTCCCTGCGGTCACCGTTCGCCGTTCCGAGGTCTTCACTCCGTTCAGACCTCGTTCCCCTCACCGCGACTCCGCACGCGCCACTGCAGTGGTTCGGCGGCCCGGAACGATCTCGAGTGTGAGGGACGCCACGAAGCGTATTCGAGGAACGTTATTCGTCCGCTGCGTCGGCCAGTTCGGCGTACGCGCGCCACGAGGGATCGACGTTCGGGTGGGGGAGTCGGTCGCCGTCAACGAGGACGTCGCCGCCGTCGGTTCCGGGTTCGACGGAGCCGATTTCGGCGACGACGGTGTCCCGATCCTCGAGCGCCGCCACCACGTCGTCCACACCCTCCGAATCGACCGCGAGCAGCAGCGAGCCGCTACTGGTGGCCGCCCATGGGTCCATCTCGAGGAAATCACACACCTCCCGCACGCCGGGCCGCATCGGCACGGAATCCCGATCGACGGAAAACCGTGCCCCAGCCCCAGCAGCCATCTCGTTTAGCGCGCCCGCGAGGCCGCCCTCGGTCACGTCGTGCATCGCCGTCACCGGGCCCGCGGCGGCCGCCGCGAGGGCGTCCCGGACGCAGTAGACCTCCGCGAGTCTATCCTGCGCGCTCGAGAGGACGTCGTCGGAGAGGTCGCCTGCGAGTTGGTCGGCGAACAACGTACTCAAAAGTCCCACCGACTCCACCGCGGGCCCGGTCGTCAGCAGCAGCCGATCGCCCGGGCGGGCACCGTCGGGACGGACGATCTCGTCGGGATCGCCGACGGCCATCGCCGTCGCCGCGCCGACCCACGGGTACGAGGGGTCCGAGTAGCGGGCGGTATGTCCCGTCACGACCGCCACCCCGAGGTCGACGCACTCCTCGTGGATCGTCTTCCAGACGGTCGCGAACTGGTCGTCGGTCATCGTCTCGGGGAGGGTGAAACAGATCGAGAGGTGCGACGGCGGAATCCCGCTGACGGCCACGTCCGCGAGTACGAGGTCCAGCGCGAACCGGGCCGCTCGCTCGAGTCCCAGTTGGGGCATGATCGAGACGGGATCGGTCGCGGTCACCAGCGCCCGCCCGCCGATCTCGAGGACGCCGAAGTCGACGCCGTGTTGCGGGCCGACGGCGACGTCGTCGCGCTCCGCGCCGAGGTTCGGCGCGACCTGCCGCTCGAAGAACTCCCGATCGATCTTGCCGAGGTCGCTCACGGTCGATCCGTCCCAGCGAGTCGTCTTAGCGGTGGTGATCCTCGTTCGATCGTCAGACGGCGCGGTCCCCGTTCGGGAGTTCGAGCCGTACCCTCTCGCCCGAGCGGTTTCGAACCGAACCCTCCATGGCCGGTCCCGTCGAACGACGATCCATGCACGGAACTGGCGTCCCCATCGCCACGCCGTTCGACGACGGCGGACGAATCGATCACGACCGACTCGCCTCGATCGCCGACTGGCTCGAGTCCGAGGGCGTCGACTTCCTGGTCCCCTGTGGCTCGACCGGCGAAGCACCCTTGCTGGCGCCCGACGAGCGCGTCGCGGCCGTCGAGACCGTCGCCGAAACGACCGAATTGCCCGTGGTCGCGGGGACTGGGTTCGAGGGGTTCGAGCCGACCCTCGAGACCACCGAACGCGCCGCCGCGGCGGGCGCAGACGCCGCGCTGGTGGTCACGCCCTCCTACTACGGCTCGGACGACGCGGCCCTCGAGTCGTACTACCGCGACCTCGCCGACGAGTCGCCGATTCCGGTGATTCTATATAGCGTTCCGAAGTTTACGGGCCGCGCGCTGGCCCCCGAGACCGCCGCAGCGCTGGCCGCCCACGAGAACGTCGCGGGCATCAAGGACTCGAGCGGCAGCCTCGAGTCGATTCAGCGCCTCGTCTCGCTGACGAGCGACGATGAGTTTTCGGTGCTGGTCGGCAGCGGGAGCGCCTACGCGGCGGGACTCGCCGCCGGCGCCGACGGCGGCGTGCTCGCGCTGGCCAACGTCGCGCCCGCGCGTGCGAGCGAGATCTACAGACTCGAGCGGGACGGGAAGACCGACGCGGCTCGCGAACTGAACGCCGCGCTCGTCGAACTCAACCGGCTGGTCACTGCGGAGTACGGCGTCGCGGGCGTGAAGGCCGCCCTCGAGGTCCGGGGTCGGCCGGCCGGGGACCCGCGCCGGCCGCTCCAGCCCCTCGCGGACGACGACCGATCGACGCTCGAGGCGGTCCTCGAGGAGGTTCTCGAGACTACGGCGGCGCCGTAACCGACCCGCATCGATCCGACCAGCACCGGGTGCTGGAACGCTTCGTAACCGAATCAGCCAACGAATACGCAATTTCGAAACTACATACGGTTTCAGCCAAGGCTAAAGTCGTTCGCGACGGTATCGTGGATAGATGGCGTACTCGTTGCAGTCTACGGCTGATTCATCCCTCGAGTTCTCGACGTCGGAACTGACGGGTGCGCTAGGTGATTCGGTTACGGTGCTCCCGCTGCTGGTCGCCCTCGCGGCGACGACGAGCGTCTCCCTGCCCCACGTGCTGGTGGGCTTCGGCGTCTTCCAGATCGTCTGGGGCCTCGCCTACGGGATGCCGCTGTCGGTCGAGCCGATGAAGGCGCTGATCGGGCTGGCGATCGTCGGGACGCTGACCTACGCCGAACTCGCCGCCGCGGGGCTGGTCGCAGGAGGCGTCCTCCTGACGGTGGGAAAACTGGGTCTGATCGGGCGACTCGAGCGGGTCGTCGGCGAACCCGTGATCCGCGGCGTCCAGTTCGCCGTCGCGTTGCTCCTTCTCGAGGCGGCCGTCGACCTCTCGGTCGGGAACCCCCTGATCGCGATAGCTGGACTGGCCATCGTCGGCCTGCTCGCGCTGGGGGGCTACCGGGGCGCCAGCGTCCTGCTCGTCCTCGGGGGCGGCGCCGTCGCGGCCGTCGCGACCACGGGAGTTCCGGCGCCGCAGGTGCCCGCCCTCTCGCTCTTTCCGGCGGGACCGCCGACGTTGTCGGCCGCCGCGCTCGAGGGAACCGTCGCGCAACTGGGGATGACGGTCGGGAACGCGGCGATCGCGACCGCGCTGCTCTGTGGCGACCTCTACGATCGGGATATCTCTCCCGACCGACTCTCGACGAGTATGGGCGTGACCTGCCTCGCGGCGATTCCGCTGGGGGGCGTGCCGATGTGTCACGGCAGCGGCGGCCTCGCGGGGAAGTACGCCTTCGGCGCTCGAACCGGGGGTGCCAACGTCCTCCTCGGGGTCGGCTACCTCGCGCTGGCGCTCGTGGCCACCGGCGCCCTGCTGGCGGCGTTCCCGCTGGCCGTGCTGGGCGTATTGCTCGCCGTCGTCTCGCTCGAGCTGGCTCGAGCGGCGTTCGAACCGATCTCGAGCCGCCGGTCGCTCGCGTTCGTGCTCGGCGTCGGGGTCGTCGGCCTGGTCGGCAACGTCGGCGTCGCGTTCGTCGCCGGTGCCGTCCTGTACTGGGCGCTGTATCGGATGACGTAAGCCGGCTACCCGATTGCCGAGGCGATCGGTTCCGTATTTTGACTAAGCGACCCGTTTCGACGCTCGAGCGGCGCGAACCCGTCCGATACGACGTTTCAGCAGTACGCCGATCGTCACCGCGATAAACTAATAACGACGATATCGAATATCACGAATCCGCGAGTCACGGCGCTTTTCTCTCCCGACCGCGAAGGACTGGCGATGACAGCGAGCTGGGCCGATCTCTTCGCCCGCGGCGCCGACTACGACGTGGACCTCGAGGCCGTCCGGACGGCAGCCGACGAACTGGCGACCGAGGCCGAGACGAACTCGGGGACGGAGGGCGACGATGCCTGAGCGACCCAACCCCGCCCGCGTCGTCGCCGATCCGGCGGTCCTCGCGGCCGACCTGCTCGTCGGCGGCGACGCGCGCGAGGCGCTCGATCACGTGCGCCGGCACTCCTGGGTCGAACTCGTCGCGAGCGACCCGCTGCTCGAGCGGACCGAAGCCCTCGTCGCGACCCTCGCGGATCCGGACCTCGCGGCCGATCATCGGGCGCGACTCGAGGTCGAGCGCGTCGCGGTCGACCATCCCGCGGACGACCATCCCGCCCTCGCCTCGGCCTACCGCGGACGGGCTGCACACCTGCTCTCCGACGACGAAGGGCTCGGATCGGCGCAAGCGGGCCTCTCGCTGCAGCCCCGCGTCTCCGTCAGCATCCGTCCGCCGGACGCGTTCGCGCGGTTGTTCGACCCCGAGAGCCTCTACGAGGCCGTCGAGGGCGGCGACTACCCCGGCCCGGATCGCGATCCGCGGGCGTAGCCCGTGGACTCGAGAGAAGCGGCCCGGATGCGAGACACTTATCTGACCGCAGTTCCGAGTGATGAGGGGTCAATGAACGATCTCCGCACCGGGTTGAGTTACGGGGACGTGCTGCTCGTTCCGAACCGCTCGCCAGTCGATAGCCGCAGCGACGTGGACCTCTCCACGAATCTGACGCCGTCGATCGAACTCGAGACGCCGCTGGTCTCGGCCGCGATGGACACCGTCACCGAGGCCGAACTGGCGATCGCACTCTCGCGGGCCGGCGGCATCGGCGTCCTCCACCGGTTCCTCACGCCCGAGGAGCAGGCCGAACAGGTCGCGCAGGTGAACGACGCCGGCAAACGGGTGGCCGCCGCCGTCGGGATCGACGAGGACTACGTCGACCGCAGCGCCGGGCTGGTCGACGCCGGCGTGGACGCGCTCGTCGTCGACGTCGCTCACGGCCACATGGAGC